>MFRX01000046.1 GCA_001784725.1 Candidatus Moranbacteria bacterium RIFCSPHIGHO2_02_FULL_40_12b | reverse complement strand
TAAAATTTATAATTATCCAATTGGTAAAATTAGTCAAAGACGGCAAGGAAGTTAAGATGAGCAAGAGAACCGGAAATGTGGTTTATATTGACGATTTAATTGAAGAAGTGGGAAACGATGTAGCCAGATTTTTCTTTCTGATGTATTCGCCGGATACTCATATGAATTTTGATTTAGGGTTGGCGAAAGAAAGATCAGAAAAGAATCCGGTGTATTACGTGCAGTACGCTCACGCAAGAATACATAGTATTCTTGCTAAAGCGAAAAACGCAAAGCGAAAAACGAAAAATTATGGAAGTTTATCTTTATTAACTCACGAGAAGGAGTTAAGTTTAATAAGAGAATTGAATAAATTCCCGGAACTAATCGAGGAAATCGCGGAGAGTTATGAAGTCCACAAGTTGCCGCATTACGCGGTAAAACTGGCGGATAAATTCCATTCCTTTTACGACGAATGCCGCGTGATTGACGAGAAAAATCCGGAACTCTCCGCGGCTAGACACGCTCTCATAAATGCTGTTAGAATAGTGCTGGCGGAAGCATTGCGGCTGATGGGAATAAGCGCGCCATCAAAAATGTGATCCGAATTAGGATACGAATTAAATCCGAATTAAAAACGAATTCGGATAAAATTCGGATGTAATTTGGATTGAAATTAGGATATGAGAATTGGAATAGACGCCAGAACAATATTAAGCCCGGAAAAAGGCGAAGCGATAGGGATAGGACACTATACCTATCAGTTAATCCGCCATCTTTTAGATTTGGACAAGGAAAATGAATACGTTTTGTTTTTTGATTTCCGCGTGCGCGAAAAAGACGTGAAGAAATTCACGCTTCCCAACGTTAAAATAAAGTTTTATCCCTTTTCCGATTACAAGAAATATCTCCCCGTGGCTTACAGCGAAATTCTGGGAACGGCGACGCTCGCCAAAGAAAAACTGGACATTCTCCATTCCGTTTCTCCCTTGAGCCGGATTCCCGCCGGTTATCGGGGGAAATCCGTCGTCACTTTTAATGATATGGCGATTTACCAATGTTCCCAGTGTTTTCCCCGACTGAAACTGGCGCGGGAGAAAGTGGTTTACAATTTAATGGCAAGAAAAGCCGATAAAATCATAGCCGTGTCCAATTCAGTAAAAAATGATCTGGAGAAATTTTTAAACGTAGCGCCTGAAAAAATAAAAGTCATATACAGCGGGCTGGATAAAAGATTTTTTGAGTGGACTCCGGAAAACCAAAACAAGGTGCTTGAAAAATTCGGCATAAAAGGGAAGTATGTTCTGTTTTTAGGAACGCTTGAGCCGGCGAAAAATATCTCCCGTCTTCTTGAAGCGTTCGCCATATTTAAGGAAAAAAGGAAAAAGGCCAATGGCAATAAATTTGACTATCAGCTGGTTTTGGCGGGGAAGCGGGGATGGCTTTCCCAGGAATACCCGAGAATCGCGAAGGACTTAGGCGTTGAGAAGAATGTTGTTTTCACCGGATACATAATCGGGGATGAATTAGTTCCTCTTTTCAAAAATTCTGAATTTTTTATTCTGCCTTCCCTTTATGAGGGCTTCGGGACGACAATGCTTGAGGCCTTTGCTACCGGTACACCAGCGATTGTTTCCAGGGTCTCTTCTATTCCAGAAATCGCGGACAACGCCGCTCATTTCATAAACCCGGTGGATAAAGAAGGAATCGCCGAAGCAATGCTGAAATTTTCCAGTGATGAAAATTTGAAAAATGAATACCGGCAAAAAGGACTGGAACAAGTGAAAAAATTTGACTGGGAAAAATGCGCGAGGGAGACATTGGAGGTTTACAAAAACTTTCAGTAAATGTCCCTACAAAATTACGAAATATTACGAAAGTACAAAATATGAAATTTTTGTATTTTTGTAACAATTTGTATTTTCGTAGGATATAATAAAAATACAAAAAATGGAAAACGGTAAAGTTGTCTATAAAGAATTGAGTTATGAAATAATGGGTGCGATATTCGAAGTTTTTAAGGAGTTGGGATATGGATTTAAAGAAAGATATTATGAAGATGCTATTGCCAAAGAATTTTCTAACAGAGGAATTAAATTCAAAAGACAAATTTCATGTAAGTTGATGTATAAAGGCGAGGCAATAGGAAGTTATAGATTTGATTTTCTTGTGGAAGATAAAATTATAATTGAACTTAAAAAAGGCGATTATTTCTCAAGGAATAATATAACTCAAGCATTACAATATTTAAAAACAGCCAATTTGAGATTGGCAATTTTAGTAAATATAACGAGTAATGGAGTTAAATTTAAGCGAATTCTGAATATCGCGTGATTTTTTTAATTTTTGTATTTTTGTAATAGTTTTGTAATTATGCAGGTTATGGCATTTAAAAAAGTAGATCCAAAACAATCCTTTCCAAAAATGGAAGAAGAAATTCTGAAATTTTGGGAGAAGAATAAAATATTTGAAAAGTCGGTGGAAAAGAATTCTCCCGACAAGTCATTTATTTTTTACGAAGGTCCTCCTTCGGCTAACGGAACTCCCGGCCTTCATCATGTTTTGGCAAGGGCATTCAAAGATGTCATTCCCCGCTATAAAACAATGAAGGGCTACCGGGTGGAAAGAAAAGCCGGCTGGGACACTCACGGACTGCCGGTGGAAATCCAGGCGGAAAAAGAACTGGGATTGAAAAATAAACAAGAAATTGAAAATATTATTCCGGGTAATCCGCGCGAAAGCATTATTGAGTTCAATAAAAAATGCAAAGAATCGGTCTGGAAATATAAAGATGAATGGGAAAAACTTACCGAAAGGATGGCCTATTGGGTAGATATGAAAAATCCTTACATTACTTATGAAAACAGATATATTGAATCTGTATGGTGGGTGGTCGCGCAAATTTTTAAAACCAAGAATAAAAAAGGCGAAAGTTTGATTTATAAAGGACATAAAGTCGTGCCATATTGCTACCGGTGCGGAACAACTCTATCATCCCATGAAGTGGCGCAAGGATATCAAAAAGTAAAAGACAATTCTATTTTCGTGAAATTTAAAGCCAAGCCAAATCCGGAAAAAGGAATTGATGACAATACATATTTTCTCGTCTGGACAACTACACCGTGGACTTTGCCAGGTAATGTCGCGTTGGCAATTGGAAACAATATTGATTATTGCATTATTGAAATTTTATCTGGAAGAATGGTAGGAATAGATGCTAACAAGCTTAAAGAATATGAAGTGCCTGAAATTCACCCGGAAAGAATTATAATTTCAAAAAAATTTGCTGAAAAATTAAAAGAAAGCAGAAACTTCAATATTTTAAAAGAATTTAGTGGAAAAGATTTATTAGGTCTTGAATATGAACCGCTTTACGATACCAACAATACGGATAAAAAATCTTATTATGTCGTCGAAGGCGATTTTGTGACGACGCAGGAAGGAACAGGAATCGTGCATATTGCTCCGGCATTCGGAGTGGATGACAGCGAGATCGGTAAGAAATATGATTTACCGACTCTAGTTACTGTTGACATTAAAGGACGGATGAGCGCTGATGTTCCGGGGAAAGGAATATTAGTGAAAAATAAAAACGATAAAGGCGAATACGCGGTCGACCATCTGATTATTGAAGATTTGCAGAAAAAAAACATTCTTTTAAAATTGGAAAAATACGAACACGATTATCCGTTTTGTTGGCGATGCGACACCCCGCTCATTTATTACGCCAAATTGTCCTGGTTTATTAGGATGAGCGAACTATCAGGCGAATTGGTAAAAAACAATGAAAATATAAACTGGATTCCGGAACATATCAAAGAAGGCAGATTCGGCGAGTGGCTGAAAGACGTCAAGGATTGGGCGATTTCGCGCGAAAGATATTGGGGCACGCCGCTGCCAATCTGGGTTTGTGAAAAATGCGGCGAAACGAAAGCCGTTGAGTCGATTGAAGAAATCAGGGAACAATTGGGAAATCCAAATAAGCTGTTCTTGGTGCGCCACGGAGAAGCAGAAAATAATGTAAAAAATATTTTAAACTCTGATTTAAGTAAAAATCATTATCATTTAACAGAAAATGGGGAAAAGCAAATAAAAGATTTAACCAAAATTCTTGAGGATAAAAAAATTGATTTAATTTTTAGTTCACCATTATTGAGAGCCAGGGAAACTGCTGAGATTATTGCAAATAATTTAAAACTACAAATTATTGAGGATGATCGGTTAAGCGAATTTGGGCAAGGTGAATTTGATGGAAAAACACAGGAAGAGTTTGACGCTGTTTTCCCAACATGGCCTGAAGAAATAATGGACAAAAGGGAAGAATTTGGGGTCGAAACGGAAAATGAAGCTAGGGAAAGGTTTAGTAATTTTTTGAAAGAAATAAATGAAAAATATAAAAATAAAAATATTATTATCGTTTCTCATGGTGATCCGCTCCAATTTCTTTATAGTATTATTCAAGAAAGAGATCGCGTAGAAGCATATAGAAATGATTGGTATCCTACAAAAGGATCTGCAAAAATTATTTATTCCAAGTATTTTGATTTACACAAACCGTTTATTGACGACGTAAAGCTAAAATGTGCTTGCGGAGGAGAAATGCAAAGGGTGCCGGAAGTTTTAGATGTGTGGTTTGATTCCGGTTCGATGCCGTTGGCGCAATTCCATTATCCAAATGAAGCGACAAAAGAAGACAAAGAAAAAATTGAAAGCGGAAAGTTTTTTCCGGCGGATTATATTTCTGAAGCCATAGACCAGACGCGAGGATGGTTTTATACGCTTCATGCGATTGCGACGCTTTTGAATAAATCAGGAAAAGTTCCGACCGGTTATGCTTATAGGAATGTCATTTGTCTCGGGCATATTTTAGACGTCAAAGGAAAGAAAATGAGTAAGTCAAAGGGGAATGTAATCGATCCGATGGAAGTGATGGACGAGTACGGGGCGGATATGCTGCGCTGGATGCTTTTTACCATCAACCAGCCGGGACTTCCCAAATGCTTTGACATCAGGAAAATGCGCGAAGTAATGAACCGGGTCTTCCGGATGCTTTGGAATTCGTATTATTTCTTTGTGATGTATGCGAATATTGACAAATTTAAACCAACAACCAACAACCAACAACCAACAACCAATTTATTAGACAAGTGGATTGTTTCAGAACTTAATGTATTGATAAAAAATGTTGACGAAAAATTAAGCGCATACGACATTTATTCGGCGACCGGGCTCATTGAAAAATTCATTGATAATCTTTCCAACTGGTATATCCGCCGGTCCAGAAAAAGATTCTGGAAGAGCGAGAATGACGAGGATAAAAATCAGGCCTACCGAACTTTGCATTATGTTTTAGTGGAATTATCCAAATTAATGGCGCCGTTCACGCCGTTTATCGCGGAAGAGATTTATCGGAATTTGACCTCACCCCAACCCTCTCCTTATCAAGGAGAGGGGGAAATAAAAACTCCTTCTCCTTTACAAGGAGAAGGTAGGGATGAGGTGGTTTCCGTACACTTGGCGGAATTTCCAGTGACGGATGAAAAATTGATTGATGAAATATTAAATAAGCAAATGCAGAATGTCCGTGATGTAATTAATACCGGATTGGAAATAAGAGCTAGTGAAAAAATTAAAGTACGGCAACCTTTAGCGTTTTTAGAAACTAATTGTAAAGACCTGGAATTATTTAAGGATATTATTAAAGAAGAACTAAATGTAAAAAAAATTAATTTTGTAGAACGTGTAAATAGAGAAGATAAGAATCTAGTTATTAGAGATTTGTATTCAGAACCAAATAAAATGACAGCCGTTATAGATATTACGAAACAGGTAGCCATAAATACTGAAATTACCCCCGAATTAAAACTGGAAGGCCAGGCGCGGGAGGTTATCCGCCACATTCAGGAAATGCGGAAAGAGGCCGGATATGAGGTTGACAACCGCATAAAAGTGTGCTACACTGGACTATTGGGCGTGTTTGATAAATTCGGTCAAATGATTGCCAAAGAAACGCTCGCTGATAGCTTAAATAAGGGAAAACTGGCGGATGCCGATTTGGAAAAAGAATTTAAAATCAACGGAGAAAAAATTAAAATTTTAATAAAAAGATAAGGAGGGAGGTTCCTTGAAATACAAACTTTTGATAGCCGTTGCGGTCGGAATTCTATATACGGTTTTATCCGCGTTTTTCTTTGGGTCTTATTTCCTGCGCGTGTTGAATATTATTGCCGGCGGCGCAGTGGCAGGGTTTATTGTTTACATAATCTGCGCCTATTATGAAGACAAGGCGGAAAGAAAAAAAGAAAAGCGGGAAAAAGAAGAACTGGAGAAAACCAAGGCCCAAAAACTAGCGTCAAGAAAGGAGGAAAAATGAAAGAGTTTTTTGACAAATTAGAAGCAAATTACTTGGATAAAATTAGTCTAGAAGCCGTTCTGCTAACGCTGGCAGTTATTATTGTTTTTTATTTCTTAAAGTGGATTGCTAAAAAAATAAAAAACGCGCCGCATATGGAAAAATGCGACAATTGCGGAAACTTTTATCTTTACGATAAAATGAGGTGGGTTGAAGAAGAAGGTAAAGTGCCAAAATTGTTATGCGAAAGATGTTAGATTTTCAAGAGTTCCGTTTTTTTTAAAAAAAACGGAACTCTTTTATTTTTTCAAGCCATTTAACAATTTAGCCATTTAACCATATAATCTATTTATGGAACGAAAATACACCGGAATTATTTTAAACAAAAAGGACAGCAATGAAGCAAGCCGGATTTACACTATTTATACCCTGGAAGAAGGGAAAATTCAGGCCATCGCGCAAGGCGCGCGGAAGGCGCGTTCCAAACTGGCCGGAAATCTGGAAAACTTCATTTTAGCCGATATTTTTGTGGCGAAATCGAAAGGCCGGGGCAGGATTACCGGAGCAGTGGCGGAAAAAGTATTTTTAAATATGCGAAATGATTTTGAATCGCTGAATTGCGTTTTCCGGGCGGCTCGCCTTCTTGATAAATTGACGGGAATCGGGGAAAAAGATGAAAAAATTTTCAACTTGTTCCATGAATTTTTGTCGGCTGTGGACAAGCTGGCGGGAGAAAAAACGGGAACAGGCGAATTACTGTTGCGGGGCTTTATTTTAAAATTACTGGATTGTCTTGGTTATAAAATAGAGGCTAATTTTTGCGTGTCATGCTCCAAAAAACTTCTGGAAAAGGGAAACTTTTTCAGCGCGGAAAAAGGAGGATTTATCTGCGGCGCCTGCGCGGGAAAAGAGGAAAGGAAATTGTCAGTTACGGCCAATGTCATCAAAATAATGAGAATCGCATTAAATAGTAAAATCGCTTCATTAGAAAAGCTCAAAGTCAGCGAAAAGGACATGGAAAACATGAAGAAAATAACGGAGGAATTTGTTGTTTGGGTGTCAAATTAAGCTTTTAGCATTTACCCGTCTGCCTTTTTGGACATCCGATGTCTTTCGGCTGTTATGGTCGCGAGACATTGGATAAGGAATCTAAGGTTCAACCTTAGGCGCTCCTAAGGTTGAACCTTAGGATTCAAAGGCATATATTCTTGTTTAATAAACCTAACTTTGATAGAATATAGTTAAAATATAATCAAAAGAAAAATATGGGACTGCGGGATTTAAACAAAGAATTATACCGGTCAAAATCGGAAATAGAAAAAAGAAAACATAAGGAGAGCGAGTTTGACGTAAATGCCGCGAGAAAATCAAGCGTGGATATTTTTGTCAGCGGCCGGGAATGGAAAAAGCCCGAAAAGGGACTAAGTGCTTCACAAAAAAAAATAATAGGACTGGGCATTCTGATTATTGCCATAGTTGCCGCGCTTGCTTCGGCTTCCGTCGCGTACTACAGGATAAAAAGGACGGCTTTTTTGGAGGATAAGGTTTCGCTGGAGATCATAGGACCGGAAAAAGTGGACAGCAGCCAGCTGGTTACTTATAAAATAAAATACAAAAATGATAACCGCGTTGATCTCAAAAATGCGGAAATTTTGTTGAATTATCAGGAAAATCTTCAGCCGGAAGGCAATGATAACTGGCAGATTCTTAATTCCTCCAATAGTAAAATCGGCATAGCGAAAATAAAATCTCATAGCGAAGGGGAGGCCGAATTCAAAGCCAGGATTTACGCGCCGGAGGATTATCAGGTTTTCCTGAAACTCTCGCTGATATATACTCCCGCGAATTTCAACAGCCAGTTCAAGCAGGAAAAGCAATTGAGCATTATAGTTAAATCATCCCCGATACTTCTTGATGTTATGGCTCCGCTCCAGGCGGCAAGCGGAAATTATATTGAGTATCTGATTGACTATAAAAATACCAGTTTGCGGAATTTTAGTGACCTGCGCCTTAAAGTGGAATATCCTGAAGGATTCGCTTACCAGTCCGCGGAGCCAAGCCCGTCCGAGGGAAATAATTTCTGGTACATCGGAAATCTGAATGAAAATCAGTTCGGGAAAATAAAAATATTCGGAAATATCGAGGGTCCCAAGGACTATTCTAAGATACTGAAGGTCTACGTAGGATCGATGGATGATGACAGCGGAAAATTTTTGGTTTACAGCGAAAGAATAAAGAGCACCAAAATTGTTTCTTCACCCCTTTCAATATACCAAAAAGTGAATAACCTGATCAGTCCCAATATTAATGAAGGCGAAGGACTTAATTACGAGGTTAATTTCAGCAATAACGGCGATCAGGGCATCAGAAACGCGATAGTTACCGTTGAAATCAGCAGTCCTTATTTGGATTTTCCGGATATCAAGGTAATTGGCGGTTATTACGACGGCAACAAGGGAATAATAACCTGGAAAGCGGTGGATGTTCCGCAATTAGCCAATCTTCAGCCGGGACAGGGAGGCAACGTGAAATTTTCCATTTCTGTCAAAAGAAATATTAAAATCGGGAGCTACCAGGACAAGAATTTTTCCATAATTTCAGTGGCAAAAATTGACAGCCCGGACATACCCACTCCTTTCGGAGCGAACAAGATTATTTCCAGCAATCGGACGGAAGTAAAAATTAATTCTGCCGTGATATTTGAATCCAAATATTTATATGATGATCCTAATATAGCGAATTCAGGTTCTAATCCGCCTGTATTAGGACAGGAAACAACATATACTATTCATTATCTGATTACCAATACCTATAATGAAATTTCTGGCGTAAAGATCACATCATCGCTTCCGACCGGTATAAGATGGACAGGGAAAGTATTTCCCGAAACGGAAAATATCAGTTTTAACGAAAGAACAAATAGCTTGGCCTGGGACGCGGGAAACCTGAAAAATGCCGTAGGAATTCTTGAGCCGAAAAAGGAAGTGAGTTTTCAAGTAGCCGTAACTCCGCAAATCAATCAAATTGGAGCGAAAATTATTTTATCCAACAAGGCCTTTCTAAAAGCGAAAGATAAATTCACAAATCAGGACATAGAAGCCAAAAGCAGCGAAGTAATAATTTTTGCGTCTGAATAAAAAGGCGCGGCGGAATGACAATTCCGCATTTTTTATTCTTTTAACGGCTAATGTTCAGAATAATTTCAAAAAAAGACGGAAAAAGAACCGGCGAAATAAAAACAAGAAAAGGAGTGTTAAAAACTCCTTTTTTTATGCCGGACGCGACCCGGGCGTTCGTGAAGTCCTTGGGCAATGACGACCTGAAAAAATCGGGAGTAGAAGTTTTATGCGTCAATGCTTATCATCTTTATCTTCAGCCCGGTCTGGAGATTATCAAAAAAGCCGGCGGGATTCATAAGTTTATGAACTGGGATGGGCCAGTCATTTCCGATTCCGGCGGCTACCAGATTTTCTCGCTGATTCATAAAAATCCGGAGATGGGGAAAATTACCGACGACGAAGTTATTTTCCGGTCTCCTTTGGACGGAAAAAAACATATTCTTACTCCTGAAAAATCCATCCAGATCCAGTTTGATCTGGGAGTGGATATGATGGTCTGTCTGGACGATCCGCCGCCGAATTATTATCCGAAAGAAAAAATAAAAAAAGCAGTTGAACGGACTTTAAACTGGGCGGAGCGGTGCAAAACTGAATACGAAAAACAGATAAAAGAAAGAAAAATTTCTGAAAAAGAGCGGCCGCTCCTTTTCGGGGTGATACAGGGGGGAGAACATCTGGATTTGAGGAAGTATTGCGCGGAGGACTTAGTGAAAATAGGATTCAATGGCTATGGATTCGGCGCGCGGCATGTGGATAAAGACGGTAATTTTCTGGAAAAAGTTTTAAGATACACCGCCGATCTTATTCCTGAAGAGGCGTTAAGATTCGCGCTCGGAGTGGGCACGCCGGAAGACATTGTGAAATGCGCTTCCTATGGGTGGGATATGTTTGATTGCGTGATACCGACGAGGGAAGGGAGGCATGGACGGTTATTTATTTGGAAAAAAAATCCCTCCCTGCCCGAAATGCTTCGCATACCGAAGCAGGCGGGCCTCCGCTGCGGCGGAGTACTCCCTTTTGAAAAGGGAGAAAAATCTTCCCCCTTTAAAAAAGGGGGATTAGAGGGGGATTTTTATAAAACAATAAATATAAATAACGGGATTTATAGAAGTGATTTTAAGCCAGTGGATAAAAATTGCGGCTGTGAACTTTGCCAGAATTATACCCGGGCGTACCTTCGCCACCTATTTTCCGCCAAGGAACCGCTGGCGATGCGGCTGGCCAGCATCCACAATCTTTATTTCTACCTGAAACTAATGGAGCTTCTTCAAGGAAGGGCTAGTGATTAAAAAAACGACACAGATGACAATACTTCGAAGTATCGTAATCTGTTGCAGATTAGACGCGTGAAAACGCGTTTGATCTATTTTTTTGAGTCCCGGTAAATTTGGATAATTATAACATCAAATTATTCCTTTGTCAAGCCAAAAGGGTAATGTAGTCAAATTGACATATCCCATTACTATGCTGTAAACTGAATTTTGATGCTTTATGGGCAAGGCATTGTTTTTGCAGTAGTTTAATCCTATTGATTACTATAATAAAATCTTCTAAAGAAACCGGTCCAAGAGCAATACTATGAATCATAAAACTACACACAAAAAAACCTTTAGTCCGCAGCTTTCCCGCAAAAGACAGTTGGGAACCGAGCGTCAAGCATTGCCGCTATCTAATCTTCACGATCAACCTCCGGGCCATGTCGTTGTATTTAGCAGGCTTGCAATCGTGCTAACGATACTATTTTGGGCGATGTATGTCACTTCAGTTGTTATCCGTCAGCTTATCGATGGCCCCCAAAGCTATCAATTCACTGTGGAAGTTTTTGGTTATCTAGTTGTTGTAACTTTCTTAACTTTATCGGCATTGGTGTATTTGATTGCCCGACAAGGTGCATTCCAACGGTTTAGCAAGCATATTCGTGTTCCCCGCGCTGTGTTAGACAAGTATTTTTCCGTTCACCAGCCGTCGATTACAGTTCTTATCCCTTCCTACAGCGAGGAAACCCAAGTCATTCGAAAGACGATGTTATCCGCGGCGCTACAGGAATATCCCGATATTCGTGTCGTTCTTTTGCTGGATGATAATCCCTTCGAGGTTCGTGCTGAGAATCTGGCTCGGCTTGAAGCGACGCGCGCGCTAAGCAGTGAAATCGAAGCGCTATTGTCCAAGCCGCATGAGCGCTTCAGTAAAGCGCTGGCACACTTTAAAGACAGTAACCTAAAAAATGAAACATTGACCAGGGAGGTTATTCTGAAAATAGCCGCACACTATATGTGGGCGGCAAAGTGGTTGAACAGGGTAGCAGAAAAAGAGGTGATCGAAGATCATGTCGATATATTCTTTGCCGATCAAGTGTTGCGTGAACTTGCCAGGGATTTAAGTTTTGTCGGGGAAGCACTGGTTGCTTCACATGAAGAAGGTGCACAACTTTCGGTCGATCGCATATTGCAACTCTACTGCAGACTCATATGGATATTCAGCGCGAAGCTGGAGGTTTTTGAGAGAAGGAGATATATTTCTTTGTCGCATGAGCTAAATAAGGCGATGAACCTCAATTCATATATCGGACTCATGGGGGGTATGTATCGGCAAGACCAGACACCTGACGGGATTGTTTTGTTGCCAACTACGGATCGCGAGAGCGCGGACATGATCATCCATGACAGTGAATTCACACTGACGCTGGATGCTGACTCTATTTTATTGCGGGAGTACTGTTTGCGCTTAGTCTATTTTTTACAACAGCCAGATAATGCGGATATCGCGGTCGCGCAAACGCCGTATTCTTCATTTCGTGGCGCTCCTACGCGTCTTGAACGGTTATCCGGGGCCACGACCGACATCCAACATATCATTCACCAGGGAATGAGTCATTATGATGCGACTTTTTGGGTGGGGGCCAATGCGGTGATACGGAAGCGCGCCCTGGAGGATATAGTTGAAAAAGAATGGGTGGGTGGATTTGAGATCAAGAGATATGTGCAAGACCGCACGGTTATAGAAGATACCGAATCAAGTATTGATTTGGCGCTTCACGGCTGGAGATTGGTAAATTATCCGGAGCGTCTTAGTTACAGCGCGACACCTCCCGACTTCGGCTCGTTGGTTATACAGCGCCGGCGATGGGCGAATGGTGGTCTATTGATACTTCCAAAACTATGGGCACTTATTCGCGAACGAAAAAATAAGGGTAGACCCATATCAAAGCTTGAATTTATGATCAGGATCAATTATATGGCATCTATTGCTTGGTCAAATCTTGGTCTGGTGTTTCTCTTGGCGTACCCTTATGATGGACGGTTGTTGAGTCCGTTGGTCCTCCTTGCCGCGATGCCCTATTT
>MFRX01000045.1:28604-29919 GCA_001784725.1 Candidatus Moranbacteria bacterium RIFCSPHIGHO2_02_FULL_40_12b | reverse complement strand
ATAATTGAATCCGGAAAATTCGAACCGGCCGTTTCTCCCCTTTGCGACTGGTGCGGATACCAAAACCGCTGCCCGATGTGGAAGCACAAATTCAAGGAAATGAGAAAAATTGACACGGATGAAATCAATAAGGCCATAAATGAGTACATTGAAATGAAATCGGCAATATCAATCACTAATGAGAAGCTGGCGGGACTTCAGGAAAAAATTTCGGCTTATATGGACCAGGAAGGCGTGGAGCGGGTGTTTAGCCTGGAAGGAATAATCGCCCGCACTCTTCGCAAAACCTATAAATATGACGCAAAAAAACTGCGGGAGATTTTGGAACCGCTGGATAAATGGGAAGCTGTCTTAAAAGTGGATGGCATCGCCCTTCGCAATATTTTAGGCGCTCTCCCCTACCCGGCAAGAAAGGAAGTTGAAAAAACAAAAATTATTGACAAGGAAACAAAAAGCTTAACTATTAAAAAAGGAGTGACTGCGTAATGCATAAGATTGCCATTGAAAAAATAAAAAAAATTTTCAAAAAATTTTTTTTAATTAATGACACTCCCCACAAAATAGCAGGAGGTATGGCTGTTGGAATTTTTTGCGGAATAATTCCTGGATTGGGAATTATTTTTACCCTGATTCTTTCTTCACTTTTTCGTTTGAACCGCGCTTCAGCATTAACAGGTTTTTTGATTACAAATGTATGGCTTACTACTTTTCTCCTTTATCCGGCGGCTATCTTCGGCGGATTTATATTCAATGAAGACCCAGGAAAAAACATATTGGATTTCAGAGAAATTTACCGAAACGGATTTATAAATTTTCTGGAAAGCGGAATAATCGTCAAGATGGCCTTTTCCCTTTTATTCGGATTTTTGTTCGTTGCGGGTTTTATTTCCATCGCTTTTTATTTTCTTTTGTATTTTTTTCTAAAAAAGAAAAAAATCACACTACTCCCTGAAATCAAATAAGAAGCCATCTGGCTCTTGCCAAATTTTAAAGATTGTATTATACTATAATCTTTGGTTCTTTAAATTTAATAAAAGTGAGGTGAGAAAGAATGAAAGAGGACTTGGAGAATATGCTTATAGCTATATTAAATGACACCACTGATTCAATTGATATAACTGATTCAAATGGTGTTTATTTATTGGTAAATGAAGCTAAGGCGGCCAAAAGAGGGCTTCATTACAGCCAAATGACAGGCAAGTATGTTTGTGATTTTATGACACCGGAAGAAACGGAAAAGATTCTATCCGACAACCGAAAAATAATTGAAACCGGTAATCCAATAAAAGATCAGATTGAGGAAATACATTACCCT
>MFRX01000045.1:0-28573 GCA_001784725.1 Candidatus Moranbacteria bacterium RIFCSPHIGHO2_02_FULL_40_12b | reverse complement strand
CTATTGGCGGAACTTTAAACCGAGTTATAAAAGAGAGGTATGGGAAAATCGAAAACGAGAGCGTCAAAGCTACATTAGCCGATCTGTTTAAGCGTATTATGGGTTTAGAGGGAATTGTAAATAATTACCTGACTAAGTCCGCCCTGATAATCGGAGAAAAAATACCGGAAAAGCAGGAGTTGGATCTCCGTGTAGACATTATTGATCCAATTCTGGACGTTTTTTCAGAGGCGATCGCCGACAAAGAGATTATAATCGACAATCGCCTGGGTTCGATACCGGCCGGAGAAATAAAATTCGAGGCCGTGAAAAGCTGGATTACAATGTCTGTGTATGAGTTGTTAAAAAACGCCATAAAGTACGGCGGCAAAGAAGAAGAAAAAGTAATCGCTTTCGGATACGAAGATTATCCAGACAGGATCCATATCATTGTTTATGATAATGGTCCTGCAATATTGGAAGAATATCGTGAAGAGATTTTTGATCAGTACAAAAGGATTAAGGGAGATTTAGATGAGAAAGGAACTGGACTTGGACTGTATCTTGTCCGGGATGCAATGAGAAAACATGGTGGAAATGTTTGGTATGAACCAACACCGGAAAACCATTCTAAATTCATTCTCATGATACCGAAATAATTGCAGAAAAAAAGAACCCATACGGAAAATTACGGTGGGTTCTTTTAATTTCAGGATTTACGCGTTTGCTTGTTTAGACATCCGATGTCTCGCGACCGTAACAGCCGAAAGACATCGGATGTCTGCAAACGCGTAAGTCCTTAATTTATTTTACACAATTTTTATCCGGCTGGTAGCCCTTTTGCGCGGCGTCTTCGGCGGACTTAAAGCAGACTAGATTTTGCGGTTTGATTTGCTTTGCCCAGCGGCAAGTCGGAATGTGATATTTGTTGGAATTTTTACTGCCTGCAAAGACGCAATTTTTATCAATTGGCTTGGATTGTTCAGTATTACTTGCCTCCAATGGGCTAGTTGATTCATTATCAGAGGCCAAATTTTGCGTTTCCAGGGGCTTTTGGGCTGTTTCAGGCAGAATAGCACTTTGGACTGTTTTTTCGATAATAAGCGATTTTTGCTGCCATTTTTGACCATAAAGCGTCCCAAACTCAAAAGAAATGGCTGAAACAAGCAAAAAACCGATAATCAGCACGATTTTTACCTCATATTTTTCCCAAAACTCTTTTATCTTCAGTAATATCTTTTTCATTTTTATCAACCCTCCCCTTTAATTCCCCTCCCTGTCCAGGGAGGGGTGGAAAGGAGGAGATACTTGACTATTATAGCATAGTTTGATACAATAAATTTCGTATTTAATATTATCTGCTTGGCGTCCCGCCCCAGCGCATATTGCTAAATTGTCAAATTGCTAAATGGTTTGGTTTATCAATGTAATAATTTAACAATGTAACAATTTAATTTTATGGCGCATCGTAAGGCCGGTGGCTCCACGCAACTAGGACGCGATTCGATTTCCAAGCGACTAGGAGTCAAGATTTTCGGCAATCAAAAAGTAAAAACCGGAAACATAATCATCCGGCAAAGAGGCACGAAATTCCATCCGGGAAAAAACGTCAAGCGCGGCGAAGACGACACTCTTTTCGCGTTGAAAGACGGGGTTGTAAAGTTCACTTTTAAAAAAGTAAAGAACTTCACCGGAAAACTGGTTGGCAGGAGATTTGTAAGCGTTGAGTAACTAGTAATCCGTAACCAATAACTAGTAAACTTGAATTTTAAGAAAGCAGGGTTTTGTCCTGCTCTTTAATTATCCCGTACGCCAGGAATAAAAATATTTTTATTCATTTTAGAATTTACTCTGCCTTTCCTGTTTATTACCCGCCGCTTTGATAAATTCCAAAAACAACGGATGGGCGGAAAGCGGACGGGATTTGAATTCCGGATGGAATTGGGTGCCCAGGAAAAATGGATGGATGTCTTTAGGTAGTTCGGCGATTTCCATCAGACGCCGGTCTGGAGATTTTCCGGAAAAACCCAATCCCGCTTTTTCCAATTTTCCAATGTATTCCGGACTAACTTCCCAGCGATGGCGATGCCGCTCGTAAATTTTCTTCGCTCCATAAGCGCCATAAGCAATAGAGTCCTTTTTTAATGTCGCCGGGTAAGCCCCGAGCCGCATTGTGGCTCCGTAGTTTTTGTCTTCCAAATTCTTTTTCTGCTCCGGCATAATGTCAATTATCGGGTTTTTCGTGTCCCGGTCCACTTCGGTGGTGTTGGCGTCTTTTAGCCCCAGGACATTTCTGGCAAATTCAATTACCATCAATTGCATGCCGTAGCAAAGGCCGAAATACGGAATTTTATTTTCCCGGCAAAACTGTATGGCCTTTATTTTTCCCTCAATTCCCCTTGAGCCGAATCCTCCCGGAACTATTATGCCGTCAAAATCCTTCAATGATTCTATTTTTTCCGGCTCTTTTTCAAATTGCTCGCTGTTTATCCAGCCAATTTCCGGTTTAAGCTCAAATTTATAGCCCGCATGTTTTATGGCTTCAAGAACGCTGATATAGGAATCGCTTAAGATGAAGTCCCCCGTGCCGAAATATTTTCCCACCACGCCAATTTTTACCGTTTTTTTCGCGGACTTTATCCGGTCAATGAGATTGTACCAGTCATTCAAATCCGCCTTTTTTGATTTAAGCCCGAGTTTTTTCAAAATAAGCCGGCTTAGGTCGTCTCTTTCGAAATTAATCGGCACTTCATAAATCGATTCGATATCCGGGGCTGAAATGACGTAACGTTCCGGAATGTTGCAGAACATCGCGATTTTTTCTTTCCGTTTCTGGTCAAGAAATGTCTCGCTTCGAGCCACAATCACGTCCGGCTGGATTCCCGCGCTATTGAGAGTCCTGACTGCGTATTGCGTCGGCTTGGTCTTCATCTCCCCTATTTTTGAAGGTATGGGAAGGTAGCTCACCATCACGAATAAAACATCGTCGGGATGTTTTATTTTCATCATTCTGGCCGCTTCCAAGAAAAGGATATTTTGATATTCCCCTACCGTGCCTCCTATTTCAATAATTGTTATTTCGGATTTGGTCTTCTGCGAGACCTTCTCAATCCGGCTTATTACTTCAAGCGGAATATGGGGAACAACTTCCACGCATTTTCCCCCGTATTCCAAATTTCTCTCCTTATGTATCACTGTTTCATAGACCCTTCCGGTAGTCATATAATTTGTCCGGCTAAGAGTAATATCCATAAACCGTTCATAATTTCCCATATCCTGATCGGTTTCATCGCCGTCGTCTAAAACAAAAACTTCTCCATGCTCCGTCGGATTCATTGTTCCGGCGTCGACGTTTATGTAGGGATCAATTTTAATCGCCGTGACCGAAAATCCGCGGGCTTTTAAAATCGTCCCGATTGATGAAGTGGTGATTCCTTTTCCTACCCCGCTCATTACTCCTCCGATGACAAAGATATATTTCTTTCCATTTTTCATTTGAATGCAAACTATCGCGAATTATTAAACAAATACATTCGAATTAATTTGTTTTAAATATTCGCAAGTATTAGTATTTACAAAAAGCCGCCTCCCCCGCGACTTTATAAAATATATAAATTACTATTTGTTTTGCTATATTTATATTAACAGAACCTAAAATATTTTCAAGCAGCTCTTGCCAGTTTGAATTATTAACGCGGGACAATCCCTTTTTTTCTTTTTTTAACAATAGCTATAATAGCTATCAAAATTAACACCGCCAAAATCATCCATTCCCACCATGGCCTCTCATCTTTCTCCGCTTTTATTTCAAATACCGGAACTTGAACCGATCCTTCCTTATAGGAATCCTTGCCGCCCAGGGTCAGTTTTTTTCTAAAATTCTGCCCTTGATAACTAAAAGCCACGGTATGTCTTCCTAATCCCACTTCTTTAAAAGACGCTATCCCGTTTTCGCCGGTAATTGATGTTTTTGGGCTGGAAAAAAGCTTAACTTCAAGATTGGCAATGGGATTATTTTCTTTGTTTATTATTCTTAACCTTATTTCTGAAATATATTTCTTGCCTTCCCTTTTGAATATTTCCGCGTTGAAAAATCCCAGGTTCCCTAATTTTTCTTCTATTTTTCCCGGCAACCCGCCGATTTTTTCCGTAACGGATTTTCCGGAATCACTTTCCTTGTTTAAATCGGAAAAAAACCGGAAGCGTTAAGTCCCCAGTTAATCGCGGACTTAGTTTTGGCGGAATATACTTTCGTTCGGTCGTCATTGCCGTATTCGTCGGTGGATTTCATCCGGAAATAATAGAGGGTGTCGGATTCAAGGTTATCCAAAGTAATTCTGTGATTTTCCACTTTTCGGCTGTCGTATTCCTCATCGCCTAAATCGCCGGTTTTCCCCCATTCCAAATGGGAGTTGGCATCGCGATTGGTTTTCCACTGAATTAAAATTTTGTTGGAATAAGCCGTATAGCCGGCCTTGGAAATATCAAGATTGTCAGGATTATCGTCCTCGTCCTCATCCAGTTCAACGGAATTGTCATTGCTCAATGGCGCCGTGGTTTCTTCAATGGTAAAAACCTTGGACGACCACCCGCCGCTGTAGGTGAAACTTACTTCCGAAGAAGAATTTGATTGGTATTTATTATACAAACTGCCGCCGATATTTATCGCATACCATGTGCTGGCTGACGGAACGCCGACAATATGAGCCGCTTGGACGCTTCCAGTTGCAGTCAATGTCCACTCGGTGATTTCTCCCGCGGAAAGATGAGAACTGTCAAATTCCAAATCCGCCGCTCCGCCGGAGGGAGTCAGTTTCAAAGCGTTGGTGTGATTAATGGTTTTCAGAATAAAACTGTCGCCGTCAGGAATAGCCGAAACAGTCAGAGCCGCTCCGGAAATACTCATTGATCCGGCTTGCGAAGTATTGGCAACATAAAGATCTCCGTCGCTGATGCCGGACAAACTGACAATCGTATCCGCAGTAAAAGAAACCGTTCCGGCGGCGAAAACAGAGGCGCTAAAACCCAAAAAACCGAAGACAAAAGCAAAAAACCAAAATAAAATTGTTGGATTTTCCGATAATTTCATAAATTTCCTTTAAACAATACCAAGATATCCAATGCCCCGAACGTTACGCCAATATTTGGGACATCGGATGTCCACGGTTTAATTTATTTTATTTTACCACTAATGCCCCTACAAGCCCAGTTTAGAAAAGGGCTGGGGATAACTTAATAATTCATTATGAAATATCTATAACCCCAATCTCCAAACCTTGAAGCATTTTTTCCATTTCTGAATCCGTCACTTCTTCAGAATAGTAAATTTTTTGAACTTCTCCGCTTTTTTCTTGCTTAGCCAGTTGCCAGTTATTTAAAATATTTTTCTTGCTTATAGTTTTCCTGATTTCTTTTTGTCGGACTAAATTTAGAACTTCATCCGCATCGACATCCAACTTTTTCATAATCATAACAAAATCATAGAAGTCCCGGTATCTCGCGCGGTCGCTCATAGCTCTTATTTTTTCCGCCGTAATTTCTCTGATATCCATAACTCGGACTTTAGTTTTAACGCCATAAGCATTTTTATAGTCTAATTCAAGCGGCGGCAAGACCACCTTCTGTAAAAAATCTATTTCCACTTTGAGCGAATTCGTTTGGATTAACGGGCCGGCGTATTGCAGACGCTCGATTTTAACAGTCGCTCCGGAAACATAATCCTTTTTTATTTCTAAAAAATCGCAACCGCTAAAAATATTCTTGACTTCTTCCAACATAATATTAACCTCATTGCTTGAAAAATACAAATCTTCAGAAAACCTGAATTGGGACAAATAAACATGATGCAGCGCGGTTCCGCCTTTGAATACTAATTTATTCTTGAGAGACGAGTCATGAATAATTTTGGAAACAATGGCTAAAAAATAATCCTTTTCGGCGATAGCCAAAGGATATTTCAGTTTTTTATTCAACAAAATCAATTCTTGCCTATTTAATAATTCTATCATCATAATAAATCCGCCATTTGGCGTTAAATATTTTGGATTCCTTGGTAAACCTGGAATAACCTTTATGCGTTTTTGAGTTGAGAAGCAGTTCGTCGGCATTTATACCTATTTGATCCAACAACAATCCTATTTTTCTTTGAATTGAAATGCCATATTTAGAGGCGTATTCCCGCAATCTTGAAAAATCAATTTCTTTTTTATGTTCTTTTATCTTTTCATATACCAGGCTGGCGGAATAAAAACTATTATCTAAATATAAATAATCTATGAGGGCTTTTTCTTTAATCGCCATATTAATTATTTTCCCGTCCTGGCGAACTTGCGCAAAGCCGAAGTAATATTTTTTCGCCACTTTTATAAATTTAAAAACATTTTCTTGAAAAATATATTTTTTGCTGAAACTGTAATTTATCGCTATCACATTTTTAGAGTACTGGTCAAACATCTGATAATAATTCAAAGCGCTATCAAGCGAGATATAAGAATTTTTATTTAGCGCTTGAGAAATAACCAGCAAAGACATATCGCTTACAGACCTTGAAGTCAAACTCTCAACTATTAAGTAATATCCTCTTTTAACGCGCAAAAACCATCCGGCGCGGGATAGCGTTTGGATTCTGTTATGGGCGGATGTTTTATTATAGTCGCCTGTAAATACTTTCATCAGGTCATTTATAGCCACTATTCGCCCATACTTCAGTATTACTTTTTCTATAATTTTAGCGTCTTTTTCGCTTAATATTGTATTTTTCATATATAGTTATAAATCATATATAGTTTATATATATAAACAGTATATACTATTATACAAATAAAACAAGGCCTGAAATTCATCAGGTCTTGTTTTAGACAATTTAGTTACTTTTGCTAAATTTTAAAATCCCCGTCGCTGATGCCTGACAAATTGACAATCGTATCAGCCGTAAAAGAAACCGCGCCAGCTGGACTGGCTTTAACAAAAGAAAAATAAACAAAACTAAAAGCCGCGACAAAAACAAAGCAAAGAAAAATTAGGGATAGGTTTTTACGGTTTTTAGACATATTAATTTAGCGGGAAATATAAATCATTCAAAAACTAAAACAAGCAAAAGTAAAAGTATAAATAATAGTTTTCCTTACCACGTTCCACAAGCCGAAATTCCATCTTTTATATCTTTCCATGTCCCACTCCCATTAAGACAATAACAAAGTAAATTTACGGTAGTATTATATGCCAAAACCGCAGTATTAGCGGTGGCACAAGCAGGCTCTGTTCCTGTACCTGTAATTTGCACAGCTTGGTCTTTTGTAAGAGTTAATAATAAATCATTTGTATTAACAAAAAACTTCATGTACCCTAACGCATTATTACTCCCATCAAGGTCTGCAAGAACTTGCCAACGAGAAGTTCTGCTCCAGCCACTTACATCATAAGCATAAAATGACCAATCCGCTATTTTATCGCCAGAAGTGGTGGATTTGTAGTAGTGGATATTTCCAATAAATCTGCCGCCTGATTGAGATCCGCCCATGTTCCGTCGCCTTTCAAATACTGTCCGGATGTTCCGGCGGCTATGGCGCTAACTGTTCCGTTGGTTCCTTTCAAAATTCCATTTAATGTTCCGATGGTTGCTGTGTCGGCGGTCAGATCAGTAGTGGAAACATCCGCACCGATGGTAGTCGTCCCGCCGGTGGCTCGCGCCACAATGGCGGTTCCCAAAGAGACGGCTGTCAGGCAGAATAAAGCTGTTACGATGTTTTTCATCAGCCAGTGGATAGTTTTTTTCAATTTGGTTTTCATGTTTTTATTTTTTATTATTAAAGCTTTGATTACCATTTAATAATAGCATGGGGGGTAAAATTAAAAGACCTTGTATAATAACCGCAGTTGATAAGTAAAATGAAATAATCCTGATTTCCAGACAATATGAATCGCGTAATAATCGTGCATAATTTTCCCTATTTTTCGCTTGCGATAATAACTTTTATACCAGTATTGATTTTATGTCCAAGCTCAATTTTTACTTCATATTCCCCCACCTCCTTTATGGGTTTAGATAATATTATTAAATCTTCATTCATTGGAAAATTCTGTTTTTTCAGTTCTTCGGCGATCATTTTTTTGTTTATGGAACCGAAAAGTTTTCCGTCTTTTTGCTTAGCTTTTATTTTAATCGTTGTTTGGGACAAAATTTGAGATAATTCAATTAATTTATTTTTACGGTCCGTTTCTTGTTTTTCTTTTTTATTTTTTAGCATTTCTACTTCTCTTATCGCCGTTTCCGTCGCGCTTTTTGCCAGATTTTTTTTAATAAGATAATTTCTCGCATATCCATCCGCTACTTCCTTTATGTCGCCCGCCTTGCCCAATCCGCTTATATTCTTTAAAAGCATTATTTTCATATAAATTACCCCATGGCTTAATTCATTTTAAATCTAATTTCAAAAAAATACAAATTTTGACAAACTAATTTTAAAAAGGTATTGTTTAATACTGACAATTTGATATGTTAAGCTATTTAAAAAATAAAAATCTGAAAAAAATAGGAGGTTTAAATGCAAAATGAATTAAGGCATAATTGCGGTTTATGCGTAGCCCATACTCTTGAGAATGTTTATTCTATGATTGAATCCCTCCAGCACCGGGGAAGAGAAGCGACTGGAATTGCCGCGATTGGAGATAGCCGAATAGACGTTATTAAGTGGAAGGGGCCGGTTAATCGGTTCGACATCGTTGATTTGCATAATATTTTTCCGAGTACAAACTATCATACCTATATGGCTCATGTCCGATACGCGACCAGAGGAAGAAAGGATAAAATTCTAGAAGACGCGCATCCTCATGTCATTGGCGGAAAGAAAATAGAACGCGGCAGTCATATTATTATTCAGGACTGCGATATCGCCGGAGTTCATAATGGACAAGTAGGCAGTGAGTATTTCGGCGGAGTTGACAAATCATTGTTAATAACCGGTTGTGATACTGAAGCATTGCTTTATTATTACCAGGAAAAAGGCGCGAAAGAAATATTAAAGCAGATACCTCTGTCTTACACAATGGCGATTGCTGACAAAAGGATAAGGGATGTGATTGTTCTGCGAGACCGAACAGGAATAAAGCCAGGAGTTCTGGGATTAATGGATGGGAAGTATGGAGTTTCCTCGGAAGATGTCGCTTATCTGAAAAAAGGAGGCGAGTTTATTAAGGATTTGGAGCCCGGTGTTATCTATTATCTTGATTCCAAAGGGGGGTATCGAAAAGAGATGGTAATAAGCCCGCGTCTCGCCTACTGTTTTTTCGAATATAACTACATTGCCCATGTAAATTCAATTATAAACGGCGTAAGTGTCAGAAGAGTAAGAGAACTGCTGGGCGAACAATTGGCGAATGAATTTCATTTTGAAGACGCGGATTTCGTCACATATCTGCCACGATGCCCGAAGGTTGCCGCAAGAAAATACGCGATTGAAAAAAAATTGCCATTTATCCCGACACTTTACAAGATGAGGGGTGAGAGGGCTTTCCAGGGCTCCACCTCTGATGAAAGGAAAAACTCCATCGAGCAAAATCTTTTTTTAATTCCGGATTTTAAAAATAAGCTGCCGGGCAAAAAAGTGATATCAATCGATGACAGCCAGATTCGGGGAAATAATTCAAAGCGAGAGAGAGAGCTTCTTTACGAAGAAGCCGGAACCGAAACTGTTTATCACATTAATTATACTCCCCCGATCGGCATAATCGGAAAAGATGGAATTCCTCGGGGTTGTATGTTTGGGGTAGATATGCCGCCTGATGACGATTTTATAGCCAGGGGCCGAACATCAGACGACATCAGCGAAATAATGAACATGCCCACATATTTTATATCAGTTGAAGGCATGCTAAGCGTATTTGAAAAACTGGGGCTCCCAATAAATCACTTATGCACCTATTGCATTGGCGGGAAAAATCCGGCCATTTAGTAAAAGTCCCGCAAGGTATCATTCTTGCGGGGCTTATTTTATTTCACGATGTTATTTATGATTTCAATCGCTTTGTCCAGCTGCGGATCGCGATTGTTATTAAAATCATCTTCGGATAAATCAATATCCATGTCGGGATGAATACCCTCATCGTTAATTTGATTGCCTTTCGGCGTCAGCCATTTCGCCACCGTCACTTTCATCGCGGTGCCTTTTTCAAGATCAATAAATTTCTGAACGGACCCTTTTCCAAACGACTTTTTTCCGACAATTGTCACATTTTCTCTATTCTCGCGCAAGGCGCCGGCCAGAATTTCTGACGCGCTGGCGCTACCCTCATTTATCAGGACTACCGTAAAATATTCACTTAGCAAATCCCCTCCGCCGGCATAAGAATTTGTTTTATTTCCTTTACTGTCTTCCTCAATGACCACGATTTTGCCTTTGGGAATCATCCGGCTGGCAACGTTAATTGAAGCGTCAAGATATCCTCCCGGATTATCCCGCAAGTCCAGTATTATTCCTTTTATTTTTTTGCTTGTAATTTCTCTGGCAATCGCGCCGAAATCCCTGTTGGTGTCATTTCCAAACCTGCTTAATTCAACATAGGCGATATCCCCTTCATTTCCCTTAAATTCCAGCATGGCGCTTTTGACGTTAATAATTTCCCTCTTTACAATTATTTCTTTTGTTTCCGGGTCTCCGTTTCTGAATATCGTAAGCTTCACTTCACTGTTTTTCGGACCGCGAATTTTTCCGACTGCTTCCTCAACCGTCATGTCTTCAGAACTTTCATCATTTATTTTTAATATTTTATCACCCGCGCGAATCCCCGCTTTTTCCGCCGGACTTTCTTTTAGGGGCGCGATAATTGTCAGGACGTTATTTTTCATTCCGATTTCCGCGCCAATGCCTTCAAAACTTCCGGTTATCTCTTCATTGAATTTTTTGTTTTCTTCGGGGCTGAAAAAAGCGTTATACGGATCGCCAGTTGACTTAAGCATTCCTTTTATTGAGCCATAAAGCATTTGGGTCGCGTCCAGTTTGTCCGCGTCGACATAGTTATTTTTCAATTCATCCCATGACTTCCAAAACAAAGAAAAATCCAACGTGTTTTTATCGCTTATTTCATTTACAACTTCAACTTTTTTTAATGGGATCTGGACACTCTCATAATTATTTCCTTTTTTCTTGCCTAATTCGAACCCGATTCCAAAAGAAGCGAATATAACAAAAGCTAAGGCCGCCAAACCCAAAACAACGGCAAGGATTTTTTTACTTTTCACGTTATATTTTATATTATTATTTTCTGAATTTGGATCCATAATTTTATTAATTGTGCCGGGGAATTGGTTTATCCTTGTATTTTTTGAAATATTTTATGGCGCTGTTTATGTGTATCCAGGTCAACTTGTTAAAAAGAAGGGATCCGATGAATCCGCCTTTGGCGCTGGCTTTCCCGTGATAATGATACATTTTCGCTTCAGGGTAATATATTACCTTGTATCCATTTTCCCAGAACCGGCGGCACCAATCAACATCTTCCATATACATAAAAAATCGGGGATCCATAAGTCCTGCTTTGCTAACCGCTTTTCTTGATACCAATAACGCCGACCCCATCAGCCAATCAACTTCCTTGATTTTTTTATGGTCATAATCCTTCATCAGAAACCAATCCAGATGCTTCTTGGCAAAAGAAAACTTTCCCAAAAAGGTGCGCCGGTATAAAATCGTAATCGGCTTGTAAAAACGGAAGCATGAATATTGAAGCGTATCGTTAAAATTTAAAAGTTGCGGCCCGGCTATTCCTACATCGGGATTTTTCTTCATAAATTCCAAAATGGCTTCCACCGAATTTTCCCTTACTATTATGTCATTATTCAGGAGAAGCAGATACTCGCCCTGGCTTTGTTCGATGGATTTTTTTACCATTCCTTGAAAACCTATGTTTATTCTTGAGGGGAAAAATTTTATGCCGGGAAACTCTTCCCTCATCATTAATTCTGTCTCCTCTTCGGTGGCGCTGTCAGTCACTATGAGTTCATAATTAACATTTTTTACATTTCTCCGGATGGACTTTATGCAAAGCTTTAAGAGTTCAGGATTTCGATAGCCGTTTATAGCTATTGTGAGATCCATATTATTTTGGCTTTATATCCGACTGGGGAGGCAAAGTAAATATATTTTGGCACACTTCATGGATCTTGCCGTAATTGTCGCCTCTGGGCAAAAGAATGTATCCGGCTCCGTTTTCGGGAGGATTATAAAGCAAGCCCTCTTCGCTATTTTCCAAAACCCTTTGGTAAATTTGGTAATTCTTGTCATTTTTTTCTTTATAGAGTTCAATAAATCTTTTCATTTCCCAAATTTCCATATCGGTCCGGAGATTATCGCCCAGCGAATTCATTATCCCGTTGATTTTTTCAAAGTCGGTGAGCGTCCCAGCGCTTAAAAGCTTGTCTTTTATCGCCTGCATTACGATTTGTTGCCTTTTCGCCCGTTCAAAATCGCTGGAAGTCACTCTTGAACGGACATAGCACAGCGCCTGGTCGCCGTTCAGATTAACATCGCCTGCCGGCAGTGAAAAATTTCCGCCGCATTCTAAGTTTTCAGTTACAACTTTTTCAAAACAAAGCGGATAGCGTTTGGGGTTTGCGTAATATGTACCATTTTTTCTCTTTATTCTTTTTTCCTCATAATTTCCCGAGGGAACCGTATACTTTACTCCATCGCATCTTTTTTCCAGTCCGCGGAATTGCAATGTTTCGGTAAATGGCTGGTCAAGATGAATTTGAACGCCGCTGATAGTATTTACTAAATCAATGAACCCCCTGAAATTTATGCTTGCGGCGTAATGGATCGGCAGCCCCGTCACTTCACCCACAATTTTTTCCATATTCTCCAATCCCTTCCCTTTTCCTTTTTGTTCGCCATAAAAATAGACGGCGTTAATCTTTTGCTTGTCCGAAGTTCCGGGAACGGTGACGTATAGATCTCTTGGCACTGATATCTGCGCTGCTTTGTTCTCTCCAGGTTTAATGCTCATAACCATTATAGTATCAGCCAGAAGACCTCCTCCGGGAACATTTTCTCCCCTCATTCCCAGCAGCAATATATTCACCCGGCCGTCTTTTTCTCCTTTCAATTCATCTTTTACTCCGGGAAGTGAATGCAAAATGGATCCAAAAATATTTCCTCTTCCACTGGTTATTTTATCGATAATATTGCCGGCTTTCCAAAATAAAATGCCTCCCGCGGCGGCAAATATAATAATGACTATTAGAAGAAATTTTACCCATTTCTTCGCAAAAAACTTTGTTTTGATTTTTTCCCCGACTGGTGAAATATCCATGACTTATTTTGTGGTTAAAAATTAATTTATCGCGCTAATATTGCGTTGCCGAGTTATATGTCGCAAGCAATTTTTCCGCCGATTTTCGCCAAGAAAAAAAATTAACCCGGCTGGCGCCTGAATTTATCAGCTTATTTCTTAATTTTTCATCTGTAAGGATATTATATATCTTATTCGCGAAATCATCAAGGTTGGCGGGATCAAAATATAAAGCCGTGTCGCCTGCCACTTCCCGATGAACCGGAATATCTGAAATAATTACTGGAACTTTCTGGCTCATCGCTTCTAGAATCGGGATTCCAAAACCCTCATATAACGAAGGAAAAGCAAATAATTTAGCCAACCGGAAGACATAGGGCAAGTCCTTTTGTTCTATGTAGCCGGGAAATACAATATCATTTTTCAAATTATTTTTAGAAATTTCAATTTCAATATTTTTGTCAAAATTATGGGATTCTTTATCCCCTGCTAACACAAGTTTTATATCAGGCAGCTTATTTTTGATTTTCGCGTATGCTTTAATCAGTAAGGGAATATTTTTTCGCGGCTGCATTGTCCCGACATACAGAATATAATTTTCCGGCAGATTATATTTTTCCCTAATAGTTGTTAGTTGCTCGCCTCGCTGAAACTTTGGCGAAGCGGGTAGGTTGTCAGTTGTCGGTATTGAGAAATCTTCGCTTATAGCGTTGTAAGCGCAAACGACCTTCTTATCGTTAATTTTATAATACTTTATTATTTCGCTCCGGGTAAATTCTGAAACCGCGATAATTTTATCCGCCCTTTTCAAACTTAAGGGAATCAGCAATTTTAAAAAAAATAAGTCGGCAAATTTTATAAGTTGCGGATAAAAATTAAAAGAAATGTCATGGATAGTCGTAATAATCTTTACTTTTTTGGGCATAAAAAAAGGGGTAATATACTGGGTATGATAAACATCCACCGGATTTTTACGGAGATATTTCGGCAAAGTCCAAAAATTCCAGACAAACCTATTTCTCCCTCGCCCTTTGGGAGAGGGATTAAGGGAGAGGGATACAATTTCAAAATTTTCCTTATCCCCAATTCCCAATCTATTCGTAATATCAATTAATATTCCGGCATCCTGAATATCCGTAAATAACTTATAATTATTTACGTTATCTATTTTCCCCAAATTCTTCACCAAATTAAAAAACACCGCTTCGTCGCCGGTTCTTTTTTTTCCGATATTTCTAATGTCAATCCCTATTATCATTAAATTTAAATCATTAAACAATTAAACCATTCAAGTCATTCGGGTGCGGATTCGGGTCATTCGTATCGCTTTAAGGGACTTACTATAGCGACCCTAATCTACGAATGAGCATTTAAATGTTCCGAATGTAATATATTTCAGCATTTTTAAATTAATTTATTTTTCAGCAAATAATTTTTTACAGTTTTGTAAATTTTCTCGTGGCCTTTTGAATTAGGATGGAGTCCGTCGTATAAGTCGTTTTTTCCAATCACATCGCCGACATTAATATACCGCGCTTTATTTTCCTGGCAAATTTCTCTTAATGCTTCGTCATACTTTATTATGGATTTATTATAATAAAATGCGTCTTTATTCCATGAGACCGGCAATGTTCTATTTTCATCCGCCCCCATTAATCCTTTGAAATAAATATTTAGTGAAATTTTTTTCGCTTCTTTTATAAGACCGTTTAAATTTTTCTTGAATTCACTGATTGGCACCCGACTTCTTTTTTTATATATTGACGCGTCGTTTGTTCCAACCGCAAAAATTAAAACTTTTTTATAATTCTTATCAATCCTGTGTTTTAGTTCATTTTTGAATCTCGCTAAAATATCCCTGCTCGTGTTTCCGGATATGCTTAAATTGTAAAAATCAGCTTCAAAATCGGAGCTTGAATTTTCTTTCTTAAAAAGAAATAATTTTAAGCGTTCCGGCCAGCCGCCTTTTTCCAAGTCCCATGCTCCCCACTCGGTGCTGGCGCCAAAAATAAATATTTGCGTTTTCATATTTTTTTCGCGGTTGTGCTTACGGAAACTGCGAGAAATAACCAAAATATCCCCAAAAATATTCCGGCGTTAAACAAATTTACGGCAGTTATGCCTATCCAACTTAAAATAATAAACAAAAAAGTTGATTTTTGCAAGGGATTGACCGCTTTAGTCATTTTAAACAGGGAACCGACAAATATATAAATCCATACCAGGACAAAAGAAGCAAAACCCAGGACTCCGCTGCCCAGCCAGACCTCCAGAAAAATATTGCTGGAATTTAATCCCATTCCCCGCTCGTCTTTGCCTAAAATACTTCCGATACTTCCCCAGCCAATACCCATAATTGGATGATTTTTGATTTCCTGCCAGGATTTTTGGTAAATTTCTTTTCGGATACTTACATTGGGATCCTTGCGATAAATTTCAGAAACGATATTCCCTGCTGATTTTTCAGTTTGGATTTCTTCTAAATTAATATGCCGGCAGCTGAATTGTTTTAATTGTTCAAGTTGTTCTAATTGTTCTACTTGTTTTAACTTTAACGCGCTTTCTTCATTTGCGCACGATACAGTAATTTTCTGCAGTCCCGTTCCCGTGCTTTGGAATCGGTTAAATAATTGAAAATTAGTCAATTTAAACGTGAATGCATAAAGAAGGGCGACAACCGCGGTCGCGATAATAAGCATAATACTATTAATTAATTTTTTCCATTGCCAGTTAACCATTCCAAAAGAAAAGTCAATTAAGATGCTGATCAGAAAAATAAATGTTACCGCTGCCGCTCCCAGCCAGGCGCTCCTGGAAACGGTGATCACTAGAAGAATAAAAAGTAAAGTAAGATATATGTACAGAAACATTTTCTTATATAATTGGGATATTCTAATTTCTTTTAGATCATCAACTAAGCGGCTTTCTTTTATTTGATAAATTAGTATATATATTAATCCCAATAAAAAAACAAGGAAAACACCGAGCCAGTCCGGTTCAGTGAAAGTCGCATTCGGCCTTCCCGGCATCGATTCAAAGTTACTAAGCCCTTGCGCAAACCGGATATTCTGCCAGATACCGTAAAAAACTACAATCACCGAGGAACTTAGAAAAAAAGGAATTATTTTTTTAAGATCTTCGGCACCCTGAATAAACATTCGGATCAAAAAATAAATCGCTACAAAAGAAGCAGCGATAATAGAATGCTTAAACCCCGCTTCTTTATTCGCTGCTCCCAGCGTACTCACAAATCCCGCGGTAGCAAAAATTAGAAGCATGAAATCAGGCCAGGTAAATTTCGGTATTTTGAAATTCAATCTTTTCACTAAAAGGCGGATTATTATCGCAATGATCGTAAGCGCCGCGAAAAATTGGTACGGCCTGACCATAATTCCAATTTCAGCCGGCGCTAAATTTATATTTTCCAGCGCGATTGTTCCGACAAAAAACAAAAAACTCCACCCCGGGCGGTAGAGAGCAAGTCCCAAAAACAGAACAGTAAAGAAAGTAAAATCGCCGACATTTTTCACCGGCAAAACTCCGACATTGGAAAGAAGAATCAGGAAAAATACCAATAAAATATTGGCTAAAATAAGTATTTTTCCTACTCTTCTCTCCTTGCCAAGGAGAGAACTAAAGAGAGGTTTACAAAAAGTATTGACAAATTGTTTAAGGTATGCTATCATACATGGTTAATATACATAAAAACCAAAATATTCAAAGGAGGGATTTAATGAATTTTCAAAATTTATTCGGTTCTTTAACTACCATACTTGGAATTGCGATGGTGGCTGTGGGATTAACCGCACAGGTGAGAAAAAACTTTAAAGAAAAAAGATGTGGCAATCCCCTATCGCTCGCGATTCTCGCTTTTTCGGTTTATTTTTCGAGAGCGGTATATGCTGCTATCATCGGCTCATATTACATCCTCATTCCCGATGTAGCAGGAATAATAATTTCATCAATAATGTTTGTTCAATATTTCAAGTATCGCTGACAGGAATTTCTATTTAAATATAGTATTCCTGTTTTTTTTATTTTTATTTCCAGTTTTCAATAATATTCAAAACTTTCCCCACAAACTTCTCCCATGAAAAATTTTTCGCCCGTTCTTTCGCGCGGCGGGAAAGGGTCTCTCTTAATTCCCTGTTAACTAAAACATTTTTTATTACCATCGCGAGGTCGTGGACATCTTCCGGATCGCAATAAAGGACGCTATCCCCTCCCACCTCGGGAAGCGAAGATGTTTTGGAAGTTATCACCGGATTTCCCTGATTCATCGCTTCCAATACCGGCAGGCCGAAGCCCTCGTATTTCGACGGATAGATAAACATCAAAGCGTTTTTATGAATCGCCGGCAGATCTTCCTGCTCCACAAAATCCAGCAATTTGACGCTTTGGGTTAAATTCAATTCCTTCACTAATTTTTCCGCGTCTGTCACTAATGGCTTGAGTTCTGGCATTAATTTTCCCGATATTACCAGTGGCGGAAATTCACTAACAAATTTTTCCCGTTTGTTTTTTTTGTATAATATATTATACGCCCTTATCACTCCTTCAATATTCTTTCGGATTTCCAATCCTCCCCCGCTGTAAATATATCCGGGTTGCAGATTATATTTCCTTAAAACATTCATGCCCGCCGTATCGTTTATTTCTTTTTTATAAATCTCATCAACATCAATATAATCAACGGAAATTTTCTCTGGCGGTATTTGCAAATGCTGAACCAAATCCTTTTCCGTCCGGTGTGAAATAGCAATAATTTTATCCGCTTTTTTAATCGCTTTTTCCGTCTGTTTCCAATATAATTTCTTTCTTGAATTATTAAGATATTCCGGAAACAGCTTGGGAATGATGTCGTGCACGATCATGATGTGAATTAACCTTCTCCCCTCAAATGAGGGGAGATGTCCCGCAGGGACAGAGAGGTATTGAAATTTATCAACACCTCCCCTTAATCCCCTCCTCATCTGAGGAGGGGAAGTTATAATCGTCGGGCACTGATACAAAGAAATGAAAACATCGCACCCGTCTTCTTTCACTTTTTTTGGCAATAAAAATTTCTCCCACCAAATTTTCCGGATCAAATCGTCCCGTTTCCAAAACGGCAAAAAAATTCGCTTGGTAAAATTATCCGGCAACTTTAAATCAATATCTTCTTCCAAATATAAAACAAACTCATCATTAGTTTTTCGCTTTTCGCTTTTCGCTTTTAATTCAATCAATTTTCTAAGAAAATTGATTGTCACCTGACCTATCCCCGTATTTTCTTTTCTCGCGAACGACGCGTTGATTCCGATTTGCATAATTTCATTATATCTTATTTATATAAAAATAAAAGGTGGATTCACAACTTATTAATGTGCTCCACCTTTTTTGATTTTGTTTATTTTTTAGAAGGGACCCAAGTTGTTATGATCCGCGCCTTCCCTCCCGATGCGCCCCAGTGTTTGCGGCCAATTAGAGTCATGGAAATAATTGAAATTACTTTTTCCTCGATTTTTTCCCAGTTTTTACTGGTAATGAGTAGGTGGTTATGATTCCTTAATTCAATAGAAGTAATTTCCTCTAATTTCACCAGTTCTTTAACCATTTTCCCTACATTTGGCAAAAGAGCTTTGACTTTGCGGGCAAAACGCTCATTCACCATTGGATTTCTCCTTTTTAATGGATTCTTATAAGCATCTGTTAGCAAAAGAGGATTGGGTTCATTAAAAAAATGAAACCCCCAGTTTTCTCCAAGATTTCCATTAAAAATAAACGCTCGGAGACAATCTGAATGCGTAAAATCTACAATCATAAATTGGCTTCCGATTTCATTATTTCCTTCTTTCATTCTTACCTCCTTAATTTATCTGATTTTAGTTGTTAAATGACATTTTTTTCTTTAATCTAAGTTTTATATTATATAAATAAGACCAAGGAAAAGTCAAGTTCTCATTAAAAAAGCAAAAAGTCCCAAGAAATTATCTTTGGGACCTTTATTTTAATTTTCTTTTTTTCCTTTTCCGCTTTTTGTTAAGCGGTTTTTTTCTCAAGCTGGACAAGCGCCAGCTGAAAACCACGTTATTTTCTCCGATCAGCTTCAGAGTGACTAATCTGCATCCGGATTCATCTTTCTGCCCATTGTGTCCGATTATAATTGCATACATGCCTCTAATTCTTCCTTTAAATTCTTTCGGCTTCTGGGCTTTATCATCGTCATCTCCCCTGGCTTTCCTGTAGGGCATAATTTTTACAAGCTGACCGTTTGTCGGATTCTGTATCCGGATCAATCTGGTTTTCATTTCTTACCTCCTTTGTTAAAATTTTCTTCTCAATTTATCACCGAAGGAACGCATTGTCAACCCCACCTCAGTTTTTAGTAAAGATAGAAATATATCCTATTTCAGCCGCAGGCGTATCCATGAAATAAACTAGATTATTCATAATTATTGATTTGAAACTGGGGCGGGGTCAATTATTGCCAAATGAAAATAATATTGCTATCATAAAATAACATAATTTTTGCATCGTATGTCCCGCAACTAATTCCAATAAAATTAGATATAACCTATTGATTTTATTGCGAATTTGCCTGCGGCTAAGTTTTAATAAATCATAAAGTTTAAATAGCGAATTAGTGCGGGATGCTCATTTTTGTAGCTTTCGCCTTCGCTTAAGACAAAAATGGCAAAAAAGCAAACGGTTTGTGTCATCGGCCTGGGCTATGTCGGCCTGCCTTTGGCGGTCCAATGCGCCTTGCGCGGTTTTCGCGTTTTCGGATTGGATACCGACCGGGGAAAAATAAATAAAATTAAAGCGGGCGCCGCGCCAATTGGCGATAAATTTTTGGCGGAAAATTTAACGCGCGCAAAAATCGAAGCTACCACCGACGCCAAAGTGATAAAAAAATCGGAGATTGCCATTATTTGCGTCCCGACCCCGGTTGACAAAACATACTATCCCGACCTTAATCCGATAAAAAAGGCCGCGATTTCCATCGCGAAAAATTTAAAAAAGGGGCAACTAATAATAGTGGAATCGACAATAAATCCCGGCGTTTGCGAGGAAGTGATTGAACCGATTTTCGCGAAAGCCGGTTACAAAATCGGAAGGGATTACCAATTGTCTCATTGCCCGGAAAGAATTAATCCGGGTGATGAAAAATGGAATGTGGCGAATATCCCCCGCGTTGCCGGATCATTCACGAAAAAAGGGCTGGCGATGACCATTAAATTTTATAAAAAAATAATTGACGCCGAAATTTATCCGATGAAATCCATCCGCGAAGCCGAAGCGGTAAAAATCGTGGAGAATTCCTTCCGCGACATCAATATCGCTTTTGTCAATGAACTGGCAAAATCATTCGATCAATTGGGAATTGATGTCGTCGATGTGATTAAGGGCGCTTCCACCAAACCGTTCGCTTTTATGCCCCATTGGCCGTCCTGCGGAGTCGGAGGGCATTGCATCCCGGTGGACCCGTATTATCTTATCGAACGGGCGAAGGCCAATGGCTTTGACCATGAGTTTTTAAAAATCGCCCGTAAAATAAATAACTCTATGCCCGAATATACCGTGGAACTTCTTCGTTGTTATCTTAATCGGGAAAAAATGGCATTGAAAGATACTGCCGTGGGTATTTTGGGAATATCATACAAAGCCAATGTCGCGGATCTCCGCGAATCCCCCGTTATAAAGATAAAGAAATTTTTGGAAAAATACGGGGCCAATATTTTTATGTTCGATCCCTATATCTCAAATATGTCGAATGTAAAAAATCTGGAAGAACTTCTGAAAAAATCAACTGTAATAATTTTAGCGACCGATCACGATGAATTTAAAAAAATAGATCCGAAGGACTTCAAAAAGAATAAAATCAAAATCATAATTGACGGCAAAAACTGCCTTAATAAGGAAGAAATAAAGAAGTGTGGTATAATTTATAAGGGAATAGGGCGTTAAAATTCCTAATTTCTAATTCCTAATTTCTAAACAATGCTACAATTACGAATTGTTCATTGAATAATTGGGATTTGATTAGAAATTCTTAATTTATAATTAGAAATTTAATGCTAAAATTAATTAAGTTTATCATCTGGATCATCGGTTTGGCAGTGGTCGCTATGTTTGTTTTAAATTATTTCGGCTATGAAATAAACAAGAATTATTTCAATGAAAGTAAAAAAATGTGCCTGGAAAAGCTGGACAAATGCAAAACGGAATACATTGAGCAAGGCACCAAAAACGCCAAATGTGATTTTAACTGCGTTGACCCGAAACTTATTATTAAGAAAAAATAACTTTACGAATTACGAATTTTATACGAATATACGAATAAATCTTTTGAAAAATTCGTATATTAGTAATTGATTAGTAATTAGTAAAGAAATACATGAAATTAGTCGTCAACATTCCCGCCTACAACGAGGAAAAGGAAATATCGGAGACAATCAAAAAAATCCCGAGACAAATTCCCGGAATTAATGAAGTTTTTATTCAAATCATTGATGACGGGTCAAAAGACAAAACCGCGGAAATCGCGAGAAATGCCGGCGCTGATTACGTGCTTTCGCATAATATCAACCGCGGAATTGGAGTCACTTTCCGCACTGCCGTGGGAAAAGCGCTGGGAAACGGCGCTGATATTATGGTTAATATTGACGCGGACGGGCAATTTGATCCTAATGACATCCAAAAACTGATTGATCCGATTTTAAGAAACGAGGCCGACTTAGTAAGCGCCGACCGATTCGGAAAATACAAAGCAAAAAATATTCCCTGGGCAAAGGATTTTCTCAATCGTTTTGCCGCCCAGATAATCGGAAAATTTTTAAACCACAAAATTAACGATCTCACTTGCGGCTTCCGCGCTTATAACCGCGAAACGCTTCTGCGCCTGACGCTTCCCGGAAATTTTACCTATGTTCAGGAAGTTATTATCGACGCTATCGGCAAGAATTTGAAAGTCAGGTGGGTACCGGTTGAGGTAATTTATTTTAATGAGAGAAAATCAAGAATAGTAAAAAGCGTTTTTAGTTATGTTAATAGTTCCGCGAAAATTATCCTCAAGGCCATCCGCGACGTACGGCCGATGAAATTTTTCGGCGCTCCCGGACTGACGCTTATCGGAATTTCCTTTTTGCTTTTTATTTATTTTCTTTGGAATTATCTTCAAGATTTCAAGGTCTCACCTTTTAGGAATTTGATATTGCTGGCAGTTACGCTTCTTTTAATCGGAATTCAGCTCATTATTTTCGCGCTTATCGCCGATATGATAAAAAATACCCGTAAAATCACGGAGGATCAGATGTATCTGCTGCGGAAGCAAAAATATAAGAAATGATACGAATGAAGATACGAATTATATCTGAATTAAAAACGAATTCGGGCATAATTTGAATATAATTCGAATTTAAATTCGCATGAGAATACTTTTCATATCCCGCGCCTATCCCCCGACCGTCGGCGGGATTGAAAACCAGAATTACGAACTATCTGTCTGGCTTTCTAAAATCGCGGAGGTAAAAACGATTGTCAATAAGCGCGGAAAAATATTTCTCCCGTTGTTTCTCCCCTACGCTCTCATCCGGGCGTTGGTTTTATTCCGGAAATATGACGCTTTACTTTTAGGCGACGGGGTTTTGGGAATTGTCGGCTGGTTTGTAAAATTATTTTATCGAAAACCGGTCATCTCCGTAATTCACGGATTAGATCTCACTTACAAAATGCCGCTTTATCAGAAACTGTGGGTGAATTTTTTTATTAAAAAGCTTGATAAATTAATCGCCGTAGGCAATGAAACCGTGAAAATCGGCGTCGCAAAAGGAATCCCGGCGGAAAAATTTGTTTTTATTCCTAATGGCGTGGATACGGAAAAAAATCTGGGAAATTATTCAGGAAAGGATCTTGAAAATATCCTGGGAGAAAATATTGATAATAAAAAAGTGATTTTGACTTCCGGACGGCTGGCAAAACGAAAAGGCGCTGCCTGGTTTATTGAAAATGTTATGGCCAAACTTCCGGCGGATATAATGTACGTCATTGCCGGCGACGGGTCGGATAGAGAAAATATTAAAATTGCAACTGAAAAAAATAATTTAAAAGACCGCGTAAAGATTTTAGGATATGTGGCGGATGAAATAAGAAATATTTTATTCAATACTTGCGATTTGTTTGTTCAGCCGAATGTAAAAATTGAAGGAGATGTGGAGGGTTTTGGAATTTCCGTTTTGGAAGCTGCGTCCTGTAAATTACCTGTTATTGCTTCTAACTTGGAAGGTCTTAAAGATGCAATCAAAGACGGCCAAAACGGATTTTTAGTTGAATCCGGAAACGCCGAAGCTTGGATTCAAAAAATAAATGAATTATTGTCCGATGATAATTTCAGAAAGGACTTCGGTGAAAAAGCCCGGCAGTTCACGATTGAAAATTACAGCTGGGAAAAAATCGCGAAAAAGTATTCGGAGGAAATTAGAAAAGTAACTAGTAATTTTTTAACAAATAAAAAAAACTCTCTTTAAATGTCACATAACAGGTGACTACCTACTTGTAGGCGAGAGGGGCTGGATCCCTATAATATACTGGATGTTATACATCCGAGTGGTCCTAGTGGAACGATCAGACCACCTTTTGAATTTTATTAAAAAAGTGATTGAGTGCGCCTTTTATGCACATACCAGCAATTAAACCGGATTCAGCAAAGGACGGCGAACCGAAATTCACTCCAATCACTTTTAATTTATCACAGTGGGGTTGGACAGCTTTTTTTAAGGGAAAACATAGATATGTTCATGCTATCCATCCCTGAACGATTTCCCCACTTTCAATAGTTTATTCTATCACACTATTAATTTCTTGTCAATAGCCCTTTTCTGTGATACAATAAAATGGCTTAAATAAAGTAAAATATGGCATTTATACTCCAACAAATATTATTTTTTGCTTCAATAATTCTGGTTTTATTTATTCCGGGATACTTTTTAATTTTGGCGGTTTGGGGGCAAAAAAAGATATTTCATCCGATTGAAAAATTCGTGATTTCCTTCGGAATGAGCATTGTTATCTGCGATTTCCTGATGATCCTTATGGGGAAAATGGGAATTTTATTCACCCGTCTGTCAATAGTCCTGGCAATTGTTATTTTTTCCGCCGCATGTTATTTAATCTATCGAAAAAAAACCAAATCATCAGTTGAACCAGAAATAATTTTTTCATTTTCAAAAAATCAGCGGATTGCGATAATATTAATTTTATTTCTCACAGTTTTCACCAAAACGATTTACCTGACTAATTCCATTTTCCCGACATCTACTGATTTAGGAAGGCATATGTATTGGTCGAAGTCAATTTCAGAAACCGGAAAACTTCCCGTTTATCAGGAGCGGGATATAATAAAAGCCGGTGATAAATATGAGATCAGCCAGCCGGAAAAAATAATCGACTTTATAATCGGCGAACATCTGATTTTTTCGGCGATTAATTTGGTTTCCGGCAGTGATTTTATTTCGTCATTTCCTTCCCTCATTTTATTATTAGTAAACATCTTCATTATTCTGTCTGTTTTTATTCTGGCCTTGCGGCTATTCGGAGATCTTGATATCGGAAAAAATGCCGCTATTCTGATTTTATTTCTTCTGGGCCCTTTATACGCCATATCCTCGGACCAGGCAAAATACGTGAGCGGAGGAGTGTCCGGCAATCTCCTTGGAAATCTGCTTATTCCCATATCTTTTTATTTTTATTACCGCGCCTTCAGGGAGAAAAATCCTGTTTTTATGTCTTTTGCCATTTTTTTCACAGCCGGATTGATATACACCCACCATTTAAGCGCTTTCGTTTTCGCGTATTCAGCTTTATTTGCAATTCTTTTATTTTTTCTTTTCAATTTCCATCATATTGGGAGTCATTTGAAAAACTGGCTGAAGATCGTCTTCCGTTTACCGGTTATTTTTTCATTAATATTTATTACCTTTTTTCTCTTGATGTATACCCCGAATTATATCGGAATAAAAGCCGCGGATGAAGCATTGGGAAGCCCCGAAAAAACAACCCGGACGGGACTCACTTTTCTCCAGCTTAAATACGCCGCCGGCGAACCCCGGATTATTCTCGGAATCGCCGGACTGATTCTTGTTTTATCCACGCAAAAGAGAAAAACTTATGAAGGCGCCTTGCTTTCCGGATGGGCGCTCACGCTTCTGATAATGTCGCTTAAGCCGCATCTTTTGTTTTTGAATATAAACTCTGACCGGATATCAAATTACGCAACTTATCCGATTGTTTTACTGGGAGGATTCTTTTTGGCATCCTTATTAAATTACTTCCCGGTTAATGGCGCAAAAGAACATTTGAATAAAAACCTTTTGTTCGCTTTTTGTCTGCTTATTTTCCTTTTTATTTTCACCAGCGGCTATTATGACAATTCTCTTCTTCTTAAAGATGCTGGCGACGCGGAAAAAGCGCTGCAGACCTTCCACGCGTCCGGCTATCTCAAAAATCAATCAAACGAATCGGATAACATCCTCAAAGACCATAACTACATAAGCGCCGATTCAATGATCCGCCTTTATTTCATGCGCGATCTGAATTTTCCGTTTTCCCGCGGTTATTTCAAAAGGTATGAGGACGAATTTAATCCCCGCGAGATGTGCACGCTTTGGATGATTTCCACTCCCAATACCGCTGAAGGCAAAAAATGCTTTGATGATTTGAATATTAATTTTGTCATGGTAAATCTGAAATACGACGGAGCGCAGTTTGATAAATCAAAGGATTTCTCCAATGTTTATTCGGGAGATAATATAGGCATTTACTACCGCCATAAATAACAATGAAAAAATTACTGAATAAATTGTTTAAAAAAGATGCTGCGATAGCCGCAACTCTTGCGATTTTTATGCTTTCCTGCTTATTATTTCTTGGTTATATTGAATATAGGCAGCAAAATCCTGACTTAAATAAAAATTGGTGGGTATTGTATTTTGAAAATTCAAAAGATGGCAGCATGGCTTTCGCGATTGAAAACCACGGCAATATCCAAAATTTCCATTGGGAAATTTTCAGCGGGAAAAACAAGCCGTTTTTAGATGGAACGGTTGAAGTAAAAAAGGGCGAGATACAAAAAATTAATCCAGTGGTCTCCGCTAGAGATGACCGGAGTTTGACCATCCGCGTTTCCGACGGAGAAAATAAGAAAGAGATTTATAAGATTTTTGAAAAATAAAAAAGGCCGCATTTTTATTAATTTGAATAGTATTTTAACTACTCACATTAATTCATAATGCGGCGATATATACCCTGCTTGGATTTGAACCAATATAACTATTCAGTTAAAGAGCAGGGCAGGTATTGAAACTCCAGCAAGCGCTTGCCTTATGTGAACTTCAATACCTACCATTCGTTTAAATTTAGCATACTATTAAAATTCTGTCAATATCTAGAAAGTCAAATCTAGTTATTGGCTTATTAAAGCCAAAAATGACACAAGAAAATCCAAAAGAATTTTTTTCAACAAATCCACCTCTCCCCTCGGGAGAGGGCGGGGGTGAGGGCGTAAAAAAGAAAAAAATATTGCTTGTCACCCGGCCGATTTGCCCGCCGTGGGACGAAGCGTCCAAAAATTTCGCGTATAATCTCGCCAAAAATATCCGCGATTGCGAGATAACGCTTTTAACCTGCGGAAAAATTTCCAGATTGTCGGAAAATATCAAACAGGAGCCAATTTATTCTTCGGTTAGATTTAATTTTTTCCAGAAATTACGATTGGTGATTTTTCTTTTTTTTAACGCGCGTAAATACGATGTAATTCATTTACTCTTTACTCCGACAAAAACAAACGGTTGGATTATAAAATATATTTTAAAATCCCCCTTAATCCCCCTTTGGAAAAGGGGGAGAATTAAGGTTAAAATTATTCAGACAATTGCCACGCTCCGGGAGGACTTATACGGCGACGCGGAGATAAAAAAGATGCTGTTTGGCGACCGGATTATCACTTATTCGCAACACGCGAAAAATAAACTGAACTCGCTTGGATTCAATAATGTAACGCAAGTTTATCCTGGAATTGATTTGGAACATTATTCTCCCACTCCGAAATCAAACCTACAACCTACAACCTATAACCTACAACCTGATGATTTCGTAGTTACTTATCCGGGAGAGTACGCCCGACTTGGAGCCGCTAACGACATAATGGATATGATCCTTCGGTATTCTAGTATACTGAAGAATAATAATATCAAATTAGTTTTTGCTTGCAGGGTAAAAAACGAAATGGACGCAAGAAAAAAAGAAGAAGTCAAAAGAAAATTGGAAGCAGCCGGATGCCTGGATAATGTTATTTTTACCGACACCGTTTCGGATATGGCGGAATTATATAATATATCCGATGTTGTTATTTTTCCCGTCCGCGATATGAAAGGAAAATTTGATGTGCCGCTAGCCGTTACTGAAGCGATGGCCTGCGGAAAGCCGGTCATTTTATCAGACCTGGCCATATTAAAAGAATTCGCAAATGAAAACAATTCTGTTATAATTAAAAATGGTGATATTGAACAATTGAAAAGTTCTATTTTAGATCTTTATCAAAATAAAAATAAGCGGGAAGAGGTTGGAAAAAACGGCAGAAAATATATTGAAGCAAATTTTGACATTAAGATTGTCGCGGAAAGATACAAGGAAATTTATTTATCTTAATAATTAAAACGCAGTACCCTTTTGGATACTGCGTATCGCCTAATTATTGCCCATGCCCAATGTGCTCAACTCAATGTTTGATAAGTGCATCTCCAATATTTTATGCGCCATATCAAACCTCTCCCGATTGATAATGTGGCATTTTCTTCCAGGATGCACTGGACACCGTTCCGCCTTTCCGAAGTCCTGCAAAAATTTTTTGATAAATGCTCTTTTTGCTTCTTCCGTGTCAAGCCGGATCCTTAGGTTCAGGTCTTTAAGATTTGCTTCCAAATCCTCGTAAAACTCCATGCACTCCTTGAAAAATTTTACCGCCTGTGCTCTGCTCGAATCATCGTTTTTTCCCATACCATCCAAATAGCCGCGCACCAATCCCACTAGTGGATTTTCATTCCGTATTGTCCCGTAGCGATTTACAAAGAACTCTGTCGCTGTTTTATAATCAAACTCGGTCTGATTAATTCTCATAACCCCCTCCTTTTTAAATTAGATGTTGTTTTTCTTTTTTTATATCATATGTTAACGGGATTGACAAGCATATCTAAAAATAAGAAAGAATTTAAAACCGGAAAAATGAAAGTGCCGGTTATTTTTCATTGTTCGGAAAATCTCCTCCCTAACGAAG
>MFRX01000044.1:13460-23967 GCA_001784725.1 Candidatus Moranbacteria bacterium RIFCSPHIGHO2_02_FULL_40_12b | reverse complement strand
GATAAAGAGCGGTTGGACTGGTTTAGAATTATCAATATCGCTGGTGAAAAATTGACTGATCAAGAATTGCGCAACGCGGTTTATACTGGACCATGGCTATCAGACGCCAAACTTAAATTCAGCAAATCAAACTGTGCGGCTTATTTGCTGGCAAATGATGGAGGAGCATTAGTAAATGGATCGCCAATTCGGCAAGAGTATTTGGAAACCGCACTTTCGTGGATTAGCGAGGGGAAAATTGAAGATTACATGGCAAAACATCAGCATGATGAAAACGCCGATGAGCTATGGCAGTATTTTCAAGATGTCATTGTATGGGTACACAAAACTTTTACCAAATACCGCAAGGAGATGAAGGGAGTTGAATGGGGCAGGTTGTATAACAAGTACAAAGATGTTGCCTATAATGCCAAAGAGATTGAGGAAAAAACGCTAAAACTTATCGATGACGATGAGGTTCAGAGTTTAAAAGGCATTTACGAATATATTTTAACCGGTGAGGAAAAGCATTTAAATCTCCGTCAATTTGACGACAAAACAAAAAGAAAAGTTTACGAAAAACAAAAAGGTAAATGCGTTTGGTGTAAAAAAATTTTTGAATTTGAAGAAATGGAAGCCGATCACATAACACCTTGGCACGAGGGCGGAAAAACAATTTCAAAAAATTGCCAGATGCTGTGTAAAGACGATAATCGAAAAAAATCAGGAAAATAAAATAATATGAGAAAAGTTAAGATTTATTTAAGATTTTTTTGGCTTCCTTTATTGCTCGGTGTGGTTTCTATTATTGGATGGTTTTACATGCCAGATAATTTTAGCACGTTCAAAAGTACATTGTTCGGTACATTTCTTGGTGTTGGATTAACTATCGCTACAGCCGAAGGTTTTAAAAGTTTAACCGAACACAAACGTGTCAAAAAAACTTTTGGCTTATTAAAATTAGTTGCTGTCCCTTATATAAAAAATCAAGCAGAAAACCTTCAAGAAACAGCAAAGCAATATAATGATATATGTTCTATTGAACAGGCCGTTTCATTATTTGTGCATTGTGCTCATTTAGATAGGGTAGCAACAAATTTTGATAAAAGCTGGTTGCAACTTATATATTCGCAAGACTTTCTTGACTCAATAAAAAACAATGAACATTTTAATAAAATTGCGAACGCCATTTTTGAAGTCTTGTTATTTCTTAAGCAACTGTCAGCTCAATCAATTAACGCTCAAATTAACTTGCAAAATGATCTTCCCAGATTGTCAGACGACCAAAAAAACGATCTCATCGAGCGCGCCAAGAAAATGAGAAACGAGCTGGTAGATAATGCCGCTAAATTGGCAAAATACTCTGATAAATTAGACGAAGAAATTATGAGATTTTTGAATACAAACGGAGTTAATTATTCAGAATTTGAAAGATAACACAGATTTGTTGTAAAAATTCCTGTGGCGTACCAGCTTCGTTGGCACGAAATTCGGCGGCGGCGGAAATTCAGCGTTCGGAGCCAGCAAAATAACCCTTATTTACGGGGTTATTTTTTTCTTGGCAGGTCATGCGACTTTGAAACTTTTTAAAAAACAGTTCCGAGTTCCGGAACTGTTTTAGCGAGGATTACCGGATCGTTTTTTGTGATCCAGTTGAATATTTTTTGGCATCAACCCGTAATAATCTTATGTAACCATGGGACGCCGGACGGCCGGGAAGCGATTGCGCGTGGAGAAAGTATCCATTACTGGAAATATTTACCGCAAACGGCATGTCCGCGTCGTATTTCTTTGAATAGTAGAACCTTGATTTCCAAAGAACCTTGAAATTTCCTTTGGGAGTCGTTCTTTCTTTTATGCCGGAAGAAATCGGTCCCCAAAAAGCGAGCCGGCCGTTTTGGTAAGCGCCAAAATATTGCTTATCAAGAAAAACATAAACCGCCCTTTCTGATTTTTTGGCTTCTTCCAAATATTCCGGCGGGGCAATTCTGGAAAGAGTGTCGCCAATTTTCACTTTGTGGAAAACGAAACCGTCAGGAATTTCTTCAGCCGAGGATATCTGGAAAAAGGCGAGCGGGAAAGCGGAAAAAAACAAAATATAAAGAACTAAAAATTTCATGCCATCCTCCCTGGTTAAATGGTTTGTAATTTTTCAATATCCTAGCAGATCTTAGGTATTTGTCAATTTGCCAAAATGCCGGCTTTGGTGCCCGTCCTGTCTGCCACATAATTAATTATTATACTTCTGTGGTTGAATCTTTACCAAAGCAATTTAATGAGGTAGAATGAGAATATAAATAACTAAAAAAAAACACTATGGAAAAAACCTACAAAAATTGCCAAAGTTGCGGGATGCCGATGAAAAAGGATCCATCGGGCGGAGGAACGAACGCCGACGGAACAAAGTCCGGAATGTATTGCGGTTATTGCTACCAAAACGGACAATTTACCAGCCCGGAAATTGACACACCGGAGAAGATGCAGGAATTCTGCATCGGCAAGCTCAAGGGAATGAAATTTCCCGGATTTGTCGCCTGGATGTTGACCCGAGGCATTCCGAAATTGGAAAGGTGGAAAAAAGTAGGATTATGAATAATTTTGAAAATCCCGACCATCCGCTTTCCAATTGCGAATTTTATCGCCGGATATGATTCATTGCGCTTTGGAACAAGAGTAATTCTGGCTCCAATAGTATATTTAGTAAAATATCCCTTGCTACTGTTGCATTTTGGAGCAGCGCTTGCGTTGATTTTCATCAGAAAAAAAGAATAGTATTCAAATCGAGCCCTCAGGCATTGCTTGCGGACTCTCTTTTTTTAAAAAACTTTTAATTTGCTAAGGTTAATTTATTTTGGAAATTATAGTTGTAAGTGTTAAGATATTATTGTAAAAACCCGCAGAGTAAGGATAAGACAGTATCGGGTATTTTATATAAGGCATAACGCATATCAATTATTAGTATGAAAAAAATACTCCCGGAAAAAGAGTTCCGGACTTTGAAAAAACTGAACACTCCGGCAAAGATTCAGAACTTCCTGGACAAAATAAAGATAAATTTTGAGGAAAACGGGGAGACCAACTTGTCTCCGATGGCGGTTTTGGAAAAAAAAATCTGCCACTGCGCGGAAGGAGCGGTTTTAGCGGCGCTGGCTCTTAGGGTGAATGGGTTTCCACCGCTGCTTCTTGATCTCACTGCCAACGATAATGATTATGACCATGTGGTCGCTATTTTCAAATTAGACGGGAAATGGGGAGCGATCTCAAAAACCAATCATGCGACGCTCCGGTACCGGGAACCGGTTTATTATTCAATAAGAGAGCTGGCCATGAGCTATTTTCACGAATATATTGACGAAAAGGGCAGGAAGAACCTTCAAAGTTTTTCCGGTCCTGTTAATCTCAAAAGGTTTGACAAACTCGGCTGGATGACGACGAAGGAGGATATTGATTATATCCCAAAATATCTGGAAAAAGTAAAACACTTTCCGATCCTCGGGCGGAAGCAGCTCGGGAATTTAAGAAAAGCGGATAAGATTGAAATCCAGGCGGGAAAGATGATTGAGTGGAAAAAAGGGAATAAAAGAAAGGCGCATAATTAATTGCCTTCTCCGGTGTTGCAAGAATTATATTGTCATGTTATGATAGGCAAACCACAGTGGCATGCAATATAGCGTAGTCGAGCTTTCTTTTGCATGAGGCATATGTGCGTCTAATTAATCTATCACATTACAATGGAACAAGGGAAAATTGCTCGTTTAATGGATCGTGGATTTGGTTTTATCTCTCGCGAGGGACAAGACAAGGATCTATTTTTTCATTCGAATGAACTGCAAGGCGTGGAATTCAAAGACCTAAAAGAGGGCGATCAAGTCCAATTTGAAGTCAGTGAAAGCCCCAAAGGGCCGAACGCCACCAAAGTATCAAGAGTTTAATCTTAGGTGCTTAACGAAAACCCCGCAGTAGCGGGGTTTTTTCGTTTTTGGATGAATAAGGTGGAAGCGGAACCGGACGGCATTTCAAATAGTTTGGCAGCGGTTTTTTTATTTCAACTTGACAATTTATGGATGTTGAAATACTATTAAATATCCAGTGATAAGAAAGTATTTTAGCCGCTAAAATTAATATAGCGGCTGCTATGCAAGGCCTTTAAAAACACAAGTGGTGGAAGAATCTTTAAGCAATATGTTTTTTCACCACGAAAGGAGGTGAAAAAATATTGCTTGGCAGTAAGCCGCGGATTTTCCGCGGAGATATAAAAAAAGGAGGAAGCAAAATGAAAACATTTATTGCTTTCACGGCAATAGCCGCAATTGTAATTCTTTCACCGCTTGGCGCCCCGGCGCTGGACTGGGAGGACTACCAAGTTGACGTGAACTACAGCCAGCAGATATACTCGGAGTACTCAACGACTGGGAACACTTTCAGTTCCTGGTCGGAAGGCGGCCAGTTTAGTAGTATAAGTATAGGCGGCAGCATTCCCAATATGGAAACTTTTGGGGCAGGAGTGCGGGCCTCCGTGTTTCAGGCGCAGGGACATTCCAGTACATTCGATGTTCCCGGCGGAACCGCCTATACTTTTTCGGAATCCCAAACCCAGAGTTGGGTAAATGTCGGAACTCCACCGGATTTCAACACTTCTACGAACGCAATCACAGGCAACTAAAACCAAGAGCTCGGAAACAACGTTTCCGGGCTCTTATCATTTTTAATTCGTAGCCCCTTGACAAATTCCGGAAACTAATTTAATATATGTCGTTAACCCGTTTTTTAAAAATCAATAAAATCAACAAATAAAGGAGGATTCAGCCATGAGAAAATTAATATGTTTTTTCCTGATTATTTCCGCCGCGATGTTGGGCGGGCCGGTTTTTGCCGAAGAGGTGAATGTCGACACCGAAGTCAACAGTTATAACCAGTACGGTTATAGCTATAAAAACGAAGGCAATACCAATGTCGGATCGGTCGGGAACATCCCAGCCGGAAACGTTCCGCCGGGAGGACCGGATATCCCGCTCCAGTCCCCGATGTATATTCAGAAAAAAAACCTCAACCCCAATCAGATGGTCTTTGGGTATCTTCCCGAAAAGATCACTAGGGAAACCATCAAAAATTACATCGCGGGGATAGACCAGGAAAGAGGACCGCGGTTTTTCGACGATATGGTGCGAAGCATTGATAGCCGGCCGTATGTATATCAAAGATTTAATGTTTCTTATGAGATTGCTCCCCTTCCCGGCATTCCAAAAGGAGCCAGGGAAGGCGTTGATTATGCCAAGGTCGCCGTTTGGCAATTTTCCGCCACCAATGAAGTTCCCAATAAGCAGGACTTTGCCCTGCTGCTTTCTAAAAGAGGAATGGACTTGGGAGCGGATGTGATTATTCCGATTGGCGAAGGAGCGGAATTCATTTTCCGGGATAATGCCACTTCACTCGGAATGTTCAGCGCTTTTGCTCAGGTGTTTACTACCTTATGGGGATATAACGCTTCTCCCAATATTTCATATTATAAGGGGAAGAATAGAGTGGAAGCTCTTCCTCATATGGAAGTGGTATATCTGCATGTTCTGGACCAGCAAAGATTCTGGGCGGCAGTGACTAATCAGTTTGAACCTAAAGTTATAGTTGAAAAAAAACCGGAAATTTCCGGGGAAAGATCCATTCCGCCTAAAACCAAGGAGGACTGGCGGGACTGGGTGACAGACATAAAATAATAAAGTAAAGAGGCCTGATAATATTTAGGCCTCTTTTATTTTTCCAGCGATAAATTAAAACAGCCGTTGTCTTTTAATTAACTCTTCTTCTTCCAATGGCTTTGAAGAAAAATTTGAAAGCTAGAAAACTGAACGCAAAAATAATCTCCCAGAAAAGCAGGGACTTAATCAGGAAGTATTTCAAATATCCCGATCCCGGGTCCCTTCCGTCACAGCTATAAAAAACACAGTTGAAGTTGGATTTAATCGGTGAGATCGAATAGGAGAGAAATAAAACAAAGGCCCCGTACAATAGCGCGTACTTAAGCCCTTTTGCGTCAAAACCTAATTTATAGACACCGTAAAGAGAGAGAGGAATTAGCATGGAATGCAAGTTTACCGTAGCCCAGAAAACTTCCGGACCCCATCCCCAAATGCCGGCAGTCCTTCCCATACCATTACCGGCCGCTTCCAGAAAAAAATCAAAAATCCACGGGAGTTGCGCCGGAACGGCGGTGACTAACGAAACGGTCACCAAAGATTTATTTTTCAGAATCATTCCGATTCCCAAAAGAATCGCGGTCAAATCGCAAAACCAGATAATTCCCCTGATTCCCACCTCATTATTGTATTTGGCGATATTAACCCACTGATTGACTGCCACGCTTAAGAGAAGATAAATTCCAATGAAAATAAACCGGTCAAATTTAATTTTATCTCCCATATATTTGATGCCGTAATTCAAGAATAACACATTTTTCTTGATTTTAATAAAAAATAGGATTTACGCGTTTGCGGACATCCGATGTCTTTCGGCTATTGCGGTCGCGAGACATCGGATGTCTAAAAAGGCAAACGCGTAAATCCCACAATTGACATCCGATTCTCTATTTTGTTAATATCATAAAAAGTTATGAATTTTTCTTATTCCAGGATGTTTGTTTTATTTATCGCTTTCTTGGGCGTTACTTTCGCCGTACTTGCCGGAGAAACCGCTTTGGCCTATCTGGGCGGCTTTCAGCTTAATTTTTTGTTCGCCTTAGCTCTTTATTTTTTCGCTTTAGGAATTGGTTCCTTGTTTCCATTCGGGTTTTTCCGGCAAAACCGGTCATCCAGGAACTTTATTTTACTTTTCCTTTTATTGATTTCAGGCGGTTTTTCAGTGTCCTTTTTGTTTTGGATAAAATCAATCCATCTCTCAAATTTGGCATTTTCCTCGCTCTCGTATTTTTTGTCTCTGGCTGTCGGCTATTTATCCGGTTTCATAATTTCAGAAACGGCGAAAAATGATGCTGGTTCCCCGAGAGAGGCATTAGTCGCCGTTGCTATCGGGACATTCTCGGGATTGGTTTACTGCGCGTTTTTATCCGCCTTGAAAATTGATTTCCTTTTCTCGTCTTATATTTCAGGGCTGGCCGGGTCGGTATTGCTGCTGATATTTTCCGCCAGAAAAAAATCGTTTTGGGAATCAGGATCAAATACCTCCCTTCTTTTCTTCGCCGTCGCGATTATTGTTTTTATTTTTTGCCTCCAGAATAACAAGGCAATAGGCGATTATCTTATCAACAATTACTTGTCGCGGATATGAAAAACGGAAAAAATATAATTTTTTTGGATTTAATCGCGGCGCTTCTCGCGGCTGGCGGCTTGATATACGCGCTTCTTTTCGCCGGCGCCTTTTCGCGCGTTACGGGGAAAGATTTTTTTTGGAATATTATCATAGTCAGCATATATATATTATCAACCGGCATCGCATTGGAGTTATTTTCCGGAAAACACGGTGAAAAAAAATATTCCGGCTTCCCTTTTTCCTCGGGATTAATTATGGCTGTCGCCGGGGGATTATCAGCGGTTTTCCTGAAACTGTTTTTTATGATAAGGAATAATTTTTTCACCTATGATTCTCTGGCTGCCGGAACCGTCCTGTTTTTCTTGTTCAGTTTCCTCTTCCTATTTTTAATTGGATTTTTGAATGGGCGGATTATTGCCCGGCTAAAGAAGACGCGATTGCTGGCATCCGCGGGGGAAAAAAACGATAAATATTTTTTGCTGTCATGCTACTTTGGCATTCTTCTTGGAACCTTGGCATTTTCAATTTTGCTGTCAAAAAATTTCGGTTATATCGCCATCGGACTGATGGCCGGGATAGCGAATATAATCGCGATAATTGGAGCGGATTTGATTATAGCGCGAAAAAGTAAAGTAAACATCGCGAAATTCGCTTTAGCGGTAATCGCCGGTGTTTCATTTTTTTATGCCTTAAAAGACAGCGGCGGGCTGGAACAATATTTTCTCCGCAAGGAATATTTCTACAGCGAGTCCTCGCGGGATCTGAAGACATTTTTTTCCGCGATGAAAAATTTTCCGGACATAAAAGTCGCGGGAAGCCACAATGATTCCATTGAAATGGTGAAATACAATGACGCCGGAATTTCAAATCTTCTCGACCAAACGTACCTTAACGGGGCGCCGGATAAGATTGACTTCAAAGGGGGGTATAATTTTTTCAGGAACGGAGAATTCAGATTCTCGTCATCCGATGAAAAAATATTCAATGACTTTCTGGTTAATTTTCCCGTTGCTTTCAGCGGCAAAGTCCCCCGCCATATTTTGATTATTGGCGGAAGCGAAGGAATTATTGAAAGAGAACTTTTAAAATATAATGGCGTTGAAAAAATCGTCCATATATTTTCTTCCGCTGAAATACTGGAAGCGGCGAGGGAAAATGAAATATTAAGGGCGCTCAATAAAGATGCGCTGGAAAATCCAAAAGTCAGAGTCATCATCGGCGAAGAATTTAATGCCTTAGAGGATTTAGGGGAGGGATTTGACGCGGTATTTCTGGACCTGCCTTCTCCGCTCGGCGTTTCGGAAGAGCGGCTTTATAGCCGTGAATTTTTTTCTTTTTTGAGGAAAAGAATCAGTCCCGGCGGATTTTTGGCCATGAACGCGCCGGGAAAAAATTTTTCTGAAACATATTCCGCTTATAATTTGGAATATGAGAAAAGATTTCTGGACTATTATCGGGATACGTTGGCTTCGGCCGGTTTTAGGAATGTTTATTCCTATGAAACCGGAATGGAAACATACAATGGCCGGGCGATAAAGTTGCTGGAAGATCTGATTGAAAAAGAAATTGTCGTTGAAGGAAAGGACTCAGGAAAAATATCGAATAAGGTTGAAGCAGTAGAGAATTTGGCCGGCGAGCATAAAAATTCGGCAAAAAGGCAGTATTTATTCGCGTCTGAAAATTTTGCGCCTCAAAGCAAAATTTATAATAATTTCGGAGTAAAACACGATTACCTTAATGAGGATAGGTTTACTTTGGCTGTTTCAAAAAATATGGTTCAAGGAAATCAAATCGATCCGGGAAAAGTCAATTCAATATTCCGCCAAACGCTGCCCGATCTTCCGATTTGGTTTGCCAAGATTCCAATTAATCGCTAAGCGTAAAAAATGACCGGTAAAATTATAGGCCTATATCAGCATATCCCGGAAAATATTAATCCAGCGGCTTTTTCCATTCATTCGTTTTCCGTGAGGTGGTATGCTATTTCTTACTTGGCCGGATTTCTGGCGATTTATTTGCTGTTGAAATGGAGGATCAGAAAGGGCGAAGGCATAAGCAAATTAAAACTAAAAGATTATGAATGGCAGGATATTATCTTAGATTTGTTATTTTATTCCTTTATCGGACTGCTGCTTGGCGCCCGATTAGGATACGCGGTTTTTTACGATTTTAAATATTTCTTGAATAATCCTATTGCCATTATTTCACCTTTCGATAAAGCGGGAAATCTTGTCGGAATATACGGAATGAGCTATTTCGGCGGACTGGTAGGAGTTGTTTTTTCAGGATGGCTGTATTCGATGAAAAAAAAGATAAGCTTCTGGCAATTGGCTGATTTTGTTATTCCGGCAGTTCCGGCCGGGTATTTTTTCGGGCGGATCGGAAATTTTCTCAATGGCGAGCTTTATGGCCGGCCGACGGGAAGGACTTGGGGAATGTATTTTCCATCCGATCCCTTGGGAATTTTACGCCATCCCTCGCAGCTCTACGAAGCTTTTTTTGAAGGAATAATATTGTTTATAATTTTATGGTTATTAAGAAATAAGTTGTCGGTTGTTAGTGGAAGGTTGTTAGTCATATATTTATTTGGCTACGGGTTCTTCCGATTTTTTCTCGAATTTTTCAGGGAGTCCGGCCCTCAAATAAAACTAATATTTGATTTTCTTACCCGGGGGCAGATATTTTCAGTAATTCTGGTTGTGGCGGCCGCTTTGATTGTAAATTCTTGCAAGTTCGATAAAAATGAATTATAATAATCCTGTCTTTCATTTCGTAAAATTTATGCGATTTAATAAAATTTTCTTAGTCATTATAAGCGCGGCAATTCTTGTGTCGGGGATATTATTCTTAAATTCCAGAAAAAATATTCCGGAAAGCGGCAATACAAAATCAACCGTCCCGGAGGCCAGAAAAAGCAATAAAAATTCCGAAAGCGGCGATATCACATACTACTACGGGAAGGAGTGCCCTCATTGCCAAGATGTCTCGGAATTTCTGGAAAAAAACGGAATAGCGGACAAAATTAACTTTGAAAAAAAAGAGATCTGGCACGATACGGGCAATAACGGAAAAATGCTGGAAGCGGCAAAAACTTGCGGACTGGATGAGTCCCAAATCGGCGTTCCTTTCGTATTTAACGGAGGCAAATGCTTTATGGGAACTCCGGAGGTGGTTAATTTCTTCAAGAGCGAGGCCGGATTGTGAAACTTTTTGAAAAATGGCTTTTTAGAGGCCTTTTTTTAGTTTTATTCTTGATTGCAAATTTATT
>MFRX01000044.1:0-13449 GCA_001784725.1 Candidatus Moranbacteria bacterium RIFCSPHIGHO2_02_FULL_40_12b | reverse complement strand
GCCGCCAGCGCCAAAAAAGGCGGTGTTCTTTGCGGTTCTTTGGCAACTGGCGGTTTTCTCAAAAAAAATAAAGCTGAAAAACTAAAATTCATCTTATTTTCGCGGGGGACCAGAAAAGAATATTTCTTTACCGAGGACTCGAAATTGTACGTCACTCCCAAAGAATCGGAATTATTAAAAGAAGGCGTAATTTTAGACAGAGAAATAAAAAAATGGGACAGCGCCAGTTCAAGAGTCGTCAGAAATTACAGGAAATTCCGCCCGCAAAGAAACGATTATCTGTATGGCGCGCTTTTGCGGAGCAGGCGGAAAATGGAAAATCTCAGGCAGGGCTTATTGGAAAATTCAAGACACTGTCTCGGAAGATTTTCCACGGCAAAACTTTGGAATTTTTCAATAATAACCGCCGTAGTCATAGGGATGTTCGCCATGTCCCTGATTTACCGGTATCTTGGCCCGAGTGCTTCAGCCATTGACAGTTCAAATTTTTCGGAAGATGGAAATTTGAAGGAAATAGGAGGGGTCTACGCGGAAAATTCTGAATTCAGCGGAGGAAAAGATATTGTCAATAGGGACGAAGACAGGCGTAAAAATTTTGATGATGCCGATATTCATTATATGGAAGAATTTATTGGCAATTTGGAAAAAGAAGAAAAAGCGCAATTAGAAAAGAAATTAACTTCAATAGTAAAGGGGTATCCGATCGAAGAGATGATTCCTAATATCGCGGAAAAGGACAAAATTATCGCGGCCTTTCTCATCGGCATAGCGAAAAAAGAAAGCGATTGGGGAAATCATGTTCCTGTTCTCGACGGGCAGGATTGTTTCAATTATTGGGGCTACAAGCAAAAAAGGCGCCTGATGGGATCGGACGGCCACACCTGTTTCAATAGCCGGAAAGACGCGGTGGACACGGTGGCCAAACGGCTGGAATGGCTGGTCAACGGCGAAAAACTCAACACGCCGGAAAAAATGAAAATTTGGAAATGCGGGTATGATTGTTCATGGGACAGCCAGGAATCAGTCAGAAAGTGGATAAGCGACGTGGATTATTATTTCCAAAAATTGAATTATTAAATCTTTACGAGTTCCCTTGAATTACAAAGCTCCCCTTGTGTCATTCCGACTGGAGCGAAATTGGCGAGCCAATTGAGAAAAATGGAGGAATCTCCGTATTTTCTTGATTAGATCCCTCGGCTAACACTCGGGATGACATATAAAAGTTATCCTTTCGTAATTTAAAGGAATTTGGTATTAAGATTATTTTTATTATTCATCTCTTATCTACATAAGACGTCGGCCGACAGCTTATGTAGTAAATATAAAATACAAAATAAAAATGTATCTGGAGTAGTCGCATGGCTTAATAGAGCAAACAGATAATTATTATTGCAAGTTCAGATTTTCGATGGACAAATCCCGAAAAACCTGCTATACTTAAAGCATAAAAGAGAAATAGCCATTATTAATGGCTTAAAAAAGGCAAAATAAATAAACAATCCAATAAAAGGGGGTAAAAAATATGAGCAGGGAAAAATTTGAAGCCGATTTTTCGGCGGCCAAAGAGGAAGCGAGAAAAAAACTTGAAGATGAATACGTAGACAAAGCAAAAGCGATGGATGCCGAGCGCGATCGCCTAAAAACGGATATCTCCGCTGTTGAAGAAAAAAAGAAGCGCCTGGCCGAAATTGAAGGCAATCCGGAAGGAGACAAGGAAAAGCCGGACATCCTCAATTTCGAACAGCTCAAATCATGGTTCAAAGAAAAAGGGCTGGACAAATATTTTGATTTGGAAAAACAAGTTAGAGAACAGGAAAAATTCTGGCAGGAAATTTACGGTTCCGATTTTAAGATCGACCGCTCAAAAATAACCAAAGAAGCGGAACTGCTCAAAGCCATTGAAAAAGGAGCGGAAATCGGCTGCATAAACGGCATTGCGATTAACATCACTCCGGGAACGCTGACTAAGGAAGAAGCAGAGATGACCGAAGCCCAACACGCTTTTCATAAGCTGCTTGAGTCAGGCGGAATGGACATTTGGGGAAAAACCGGAACCAACAGATGGACAGAACTGGAACTGAAAGAACTTCTCAAGAGATATCTGCCGGTCAAATGCTCGGATTTCAACGCGGATAATCTCCAAAAGGACTGGGTAAAAGAAATTACCCGAGTCATTGACGCGACGAAACCGGCTCCCAAGCAAAAACCCGGAAAGGTTGAACTTTTCTTTACCGACATCCGCCAGGACATTCCGGCCGAGCAAAAACTGGTCAATCTGGAGGGTGGAGTAGTCAAAAATCCGCATTCGTTTGTCGGAGCAATCGCCAATAAAATCAACTTCACCACTCCCGAAGAAGAAATCGTCCTTGCCAAGCAGATGTATAGCAAGGATAAAACCTATATTAGCAGAGAATTCTGGGAATGGATGATGGCGATTGTGGATCACCGCGACCAGAAAACCAGTCCGCCTGTTTCTGCCGCGCGCGCCTACTCCAGCGACGGCGAGTTAATCCTGGATTCCCGCTACGCCGATGACTCCCGCGGCCCCCACCGTTTTCGCGTCCGCCTTTAGAATTTCGGGTCATCCGCCGAAGGCGGATGAAGATTTTTTGTCCGTCTCGGACAAAAAGGATTTATTCCGCGAAGCGGAATAAGGAAATTGGATTTTGGATCAGAGTCCGCAAAGGAAACTTTGCGGACTTTTTTATCTCCGAAAATTTTGAAAAGTACGATAAAAATGCTAAAATAAAATCGAGTCCAGCAGGGTGTCCGCACGCGGCGCCCTCCTCATAACAAAACCCGAAGTTCAGCGCGGTTCTCGGGACGGAGAAAAAAGAGATTTAGTCAGCGTAAATTATTTGTATATTCATAATTCTTTTAAATTACGAAAGGATAACTTTTATATGTCATCCCGAGCGTTAGTCGAGGGATCTAATCAAAAAAATCCAGAGATTCCTCCATTTCGCTCAATTGGCCCGCCAATTTCGCTCCAGTCGGAATGACATAAATGGAGTTTCGTGATTCAAAATAATCATTAAATAAATTCATGAACTGGATATTAATCGCGTTAGCCGCTTATTTTCTCCTGGCTCTTTCCTATGTCATTGATAAATTTATTCTAAGCGAGAGAGTCCCGGAGCCCTCGGTCTTCGCTTTTTATGTGGCCGTCTTGAGTTTTGCCACGATTTTTCTGGTCCCTTTCGGATTTTATTGGCAGGGAATCGGCATTACATTTGAAGCGGCGGTCTCCGGAGCGTTTTACATATATGCCGTTCTTTTTCTCTATAAAGCCGTGAAAGTCAACGAGATTTCCCGCGTTTCTCCTCTGGTGTTCGCGGTAACCGCGCTGGCGACTGTTTTTATTTCAGTCGTTTTTTTGGGCGAAAAGCTCACATTTTTGAATTTTAGCGGAATATTATTTTTAATCGCCGGCGGCCTTCTCATCTCTTTCGACTTGCCGATAAAGTCAAAAAAAATATTCAACGGTTTTTATAATTCTCTGCTAGCCGGAATTTTATTCGCCTTCGCCTATGCCATTGCAAAACATGTTTACGGCGGCAGCGCCTTCATTAACGGGTATATTATGACCAGGGCCGGAATTTTCTTGGGAGGGCTTGGATTGCTGCTCATTCCTGAATATAAAAAACAAATTTTTTCTTCCTTCAAAAACATAAGCAAAGACAAAAAAAAGAATATAACGACAGCGTCTATCATTATCGGAAGCAAGGCCTTGGGCGGAGGTTTTGCGATTCTTCTGAATTACGCCATTTTTTTAGGGAATGTTTCAGTTGTCAATGCGATAGCCAGCGTTCAATTCGTGTTTATTCTCATTTTTTCCGGCCTGGCTTCCCTGAAATTCCCGAAATTGTTCGGTGAAAAACTGTTTTTTTGGGATTGGTCCCAGAAAATTGCCGCTATCTTCATTATTGCATTGGGAATTTTCTTAATTTATGGCTAAATTGAATCTATGCTGAAAAAAATAATTAAATCGCTGGCATATATAGCGGGTTTGATAATTTTCATTATCCTGGCATTGTTTTTTTACTTTAATCTTCCGGTCAAAACTCTCAATCAGGACTTTAAATATGGCGTGACTTTTTCCAATCTGTATTCCGAAGAGATCGGGCTTGATTGGAAAAAAAATTACCTGGCTATCCTTGATGATCTGGGTGTGAAAAAAATCCGTCTTCCTGTATACTGGAATAGGATTGAAAAAAAAGAAGGCGCTTATGATTTTTCCGAGATTGACTGGCAAATCAGGGAAGCCGCCAAGAGAAACGCGGAAATCATATTGGTTATCGGAAGGAAAGTCCCCCGCTGGCCGGAATGCTTTGAGCCCGAATGGGTTAAAAATCAAAAATTAAATATAAAAAATCAGAAATTATTAGCGTATATTGAGAAAATTGTTAATCGGTATAAAAATAATCCGGCGGTAAAGTACTGGCAGGTGGAAAACGAGCCCTTCCTGCCTTTCGGCATCTGCCCCTCTTCTGATTCCGGGCTGTTGGATAATGAGATTGAATTAGTAAGAAAAACCGATCCGAGCAGAAAAATAATCGTTACTGACAGCGGAGAATTAAGCGCGTGGATTCCCGCAGCCAGGCGCGCCGATATTTTCGGAACCACGATGTATTTCAACGTCTATACCAAGAAGTTCGGATATTTCAAATACCCGATAGGCCCGAATTTTTTCAGGTTCAAAAAATGGCTGATAGGAAAATTCGCCGGACAGGAAAATATCATAATCGTGGAATTGCAGGGAGAGCCGTGGCTGAACGACTGGACGACCAATGTTTCTTTGGAAAAACAGCTGGAGGCGTTTGATGCCGGAAATCTTGAAAAGAATCTGGCATTCGCGAAAAAAACCGGCATCTCCGAAATTTATTTATGGGGAGCGGAATGGTGGTGGTGGCTGAAAGAAAAAAACAGCTATCCGGATTTATGGAATAAAGCCAAAGAAATTTATTAAACATTATTAAACAAAAAATGAAAAAGTTTCAGCGACTGGGAATGGCTTTTGACATGGCTTTCCTGATAGTCGTAATAACTTTAGGCATGCTGGGAATTGTTTACAGCGTGAGAGCGTATCCGGAGGTCTTCAGGACATCCGCTACTTTGGAAAACAAGGAAATTGTCAGGCCTGAAGGCATCGTAATAATAAATTTTTCCGAACCGATGATTCCCGAATCAGTCGGGGAGGGAATTAATATAACTCCTGAAACGGCAATCAGAATTTACTGGGAAAATTCCAATAAAAAATTGCTCATAGCGCCGGCGAACAATTGGAAACCGGGGCAAAAATACAATTTAGAAATCCAGGGAGCGAGAAACGTGATGTTTCTTGAGTTGGACTTCAGTTTCATTTTTGAAACCGAGACGCTGCCGCAAATTATAAAAGTCAGTCCCGCTTTCGGCGAAAAAGACGCGGTCTTGGATATAGAAGATCCGGTGATATTCGCTTTTGACCGCCCGCTTAACGATTATTCCGTTAGATTCGATATCTCCCCTTTTGAAAAATTAACTTATAATCTGGAAAAAGACCAGCCAGTAATAGAATTAATGGCGGAGTCCGGGCTTAAAAAAGGGCAAAGGTATGATATAACCGTAAGCCTAAAGTATAAAAAGGAGCCGGATAGCGGTTTCGAGCTGGTTCATACGACCTATTTTGAGACCAAACCGCTGCCTCCCGCGGAGTGGTCAAAAAATCTGAATATCCGGCTGGAACAGGCGAAAAAATTCACGGAAGCCAAAATTACGGCTGGAAAGTATATTGATATTAATTTAGGAAGCCAGGTAATGTCTATTTTTGAGAACGGAAAACTCCTGGATTCATTTATCATTTCATCCGGAAAGAGGGGAATGGAAACGCCGATCGGACAGACAAAGATATATAATAAGACTCGCCGCGCCTGGTCGAAAACTTATGGCCTTTATATGCCGTATTGGAATGCCATAGCGCCGGACGGGAAATTTGGGATCCATGAACTTCCCGAGTGGCCCAGCGGATACAAGGAGGGAGCGGCACATTTGGGAATTCCTGTTTCTCACGGCTGCGTGCGTCTGGGCGTGGGATCGGCGGAAAGGGTCTATAACTGGGCGCCGATCGGAACGCCGGTGGTTATTTACTGAATGAATTCAGTAAATAATAATTTACAATTTTTAATTTTGAAATAATTTCTTAATGATAAAATTTTTAAAATTCAGATATATTTTGTTTTTTTTGGCGCTGATAACAGCGGCGTTTTTAATTTTCCGGGAAAAAACCGGCGTTCAAAAAAATCAAAAAGAAACAATAAATGAAAAAAATGAAAGCGTAAGCGCCAGTTCCGGAAAAGAAGAAACCGACGGCCGTTCTGGCGAAAAAGCAGGGGATAAAAAAGAAGAAATTCCGGAGAATATTTTCATAAAAGTTCCCTTTACCACGCAAACCCCCCAGGCTAATTGGGACGAGCGGCATGAAGAGGCCTGCGAAGAGGCCTCTCTTATCATGGTCGCCTATTATATCCAAAATAAAAAACTTAACCGCGAAATAGCGGAGAAAGAAATTCAGGATTTGATAAATTTCCAGTTGGAAAAATACGGCGATTACAAAGACAGTGACGCCGCCGGCATGGTAAAACTGGCTGCCGATTACTACAATATTAAAAATTTAAAAGTGATTTATGATTTTGAAAAAGCGGAAATAAAAAAGCAATTAGCCAAGGGAAAACCCATTATTGTTCCGGCGGCGGGACGAAAATTGGGAAATCCTAATTTTACTTACCCCGGTCCGCTATATCACGCTCTCGCGCTGGTTGGCTATGATGGAAACACCATAATAACGAACGATCCGGGGACAAGAAAAGGCGAAGGATACAAATATAATATAGATATATTATACAAAGCTATCCATGACTTTCCGGGAAATATAGGCGAGATCGAGAAAGGAAGAAAGGCGATGATAATTATTGAATAATGGCTTAAATGTGTGCTATAATAAAATTGAAAACTGAATAAAAATAGTATAAAAAGTAAAAAAATAAACAAGTCATTCTTAGCATAAATAGCGCGGGATGACGAAATGGGAGGAGGTGGAAATATGTGTCTGATGAAAAATAATAAAACTCCGGGAATTCTTTTTATTCTGTCCCTTATTCCGTTAGCGATTACGGCCTATATTGTCTTGGGTAAAGCTGAAAAAGGCGTCTTTGGCATTGCTGGAACCCAATGGATAGAAGTTTCCATACTTTTAGCGATTTACGCGGTTTATGCCGGAACCTGCTGCGACAAGCGCGATACTAACGATGGGCAATAGGGAAATTTTCTTAATTTTGCGCAATATCCGCGGCGCCTATAACATTGAATCTGGAATTATCCAAAATAAAAGATAGCAATGGCGAAAAAGAAACAAAAAATCGCGATTTTTGATATTGACGGAACGATTTTCAGGAAAAACCTGGCTTTTGAACTGATTGACGAATTGGTCTGGATGAAGGTTTTTCCCAAAGAAGCCAGAAAAAAACTGGGGATGTATTATGCCGTCTGGCTGGAGCATGAAGGCACCTATGAAGTATACCGGAAAGCCCTGGTAGACCTCTATGCCGAATATATAGTAGGATGCTCGGCGGAAGATGTTAAGCGGGCCAGTCAAATCGTTGTTCCCTTTCACAAGAAGAGAACCTATATTTTCGCCGAACGGCTTATCAAAAAATTCCGCAAAGAAAATTACAATATTATCGCCATTTCCGGATCTCCGGTTGAAATCGTCGAGGAATATAATAATAACTATCTGAAATTTGACAAGGTCTTCGGAAGCGTGTACGAAACGGATGAAAACGGAATATACACCGGGAAAGCCCTGTTTGAACCGCCGAAAAACAAAGGGCAGGTCGTGAAGCAGTATGTTTTCGAAAATGGCTTCATACTGAAGGATTCCTACGGAGTAGGCGATACCGAATCCGATACCGGATTTTTGGAAATCGTGGAAAATCCCATCGCCTTTAATCCCAACCAAAACCTGAAAAAAATAGCTCAGCAGCGGGGCTGGAGAATTGTGGTGGAAAAGAAAGACGTTATCTATGAAATTGAATGAAAATTTTGAATGACGAATTTTAAATTTCTAAATAATTATTAAATGAATAAAAATTTAAAAATTTTAGGATTAAAAATTATTTTAAAATTTAAAATTTAAAATTTATAATTATAAAACAGTGAACCAATTCATCGAAAAACTGCTGAAAAAAACGTTGTGGCTCTGGCTGCCCTTTTACGGCCTTTATTATCTGACGAAAGAAATATTTTTCAAGAGCAATAATGGCAAATAAAAAAATAAAAAAAGTTTTTATTTTCTGTTACGCCCCTCTTGTTTTTTGGATGGGGCTGATTTTTTATTTTTCCTCTCTTCAGGGATTGAGCCAGCGCGAACATCCGGATTTGTTTTTCTATGTGGCGAGAAAGGGAGCGCATATTTTTGAATATTTCGTTTTAGCTTTTTTATTTTTCCGGATTTTCCGGCTCCATAAGCTGAAAAAGAAAGAAACTTACCTTCTCTCTTTTCTGTTTTCGCTCGCCTACGCCTTTTCCGACGAAATTCATCAGGTCTTTGTTCCCGGACGGGAAGGAAAATTTTCCGATGTGGGAGTGGATATGATCGGGATAATTTTGGCGATTGTATTTTACAATTTGCTCCATGAGAGATTCGGTGTAAAATGGAAATATATATTTTAATATATACTTATGTCTCGGAGGAAAACCAAAGAAAGCAATATCAGGAAATTAGTCCGGCTGGGAAAGACCAGTTTGGCGGTTACCTTGCCTATTGAAATGGCGGTTTCCCTTGGCTGGCGGGAAAAGCAAAAAGTAGTCGTGAAGCGGATTAAAGGAGGATTAATTATCCGGGATTATCGGAGTAAATAATTAGGGCCGTGCCACGTGATGACGAAGTCATTTTAACGTGGACTGGAAAAAGTAAAATTTTTAGATTTAATAAAAATATGAATGACGACAAGATAAATTACGACGAAATTTTAGAAAAATATCCCTGGCTGCTTGCAGAAAATCAGAACGCGATTATCAGTCCGGATGCCGACGGAATGTTGTGCGGTCTGTTTATGTCTCACTTTTTAGGATGGAAAATTGTCGGGCATTATGATAATGGGAAAAATTTAATATTGAAAAAAGGGATGTCGGCTAATGAATGCGTTTTTTTGGATTCGGAAATATATCGATCAAATATAAAAAGCATAGGGCATCACATTTCTCTTTTCAGGCAAAACAATACAAATATCAGTCATGAAAAATACAGGGTGGAATTACAAAAAAGAGGACTGGATATTTGACGATCTTGTCGTTTATGAATTTACTAAAAAGATCGTCAGACCGGGGGTTAATACATTTAACAGGGCTGTTGAAGAAAATTTTCTATCACTGGCCATAACTGCCGCTGATACGATGGAATATACCCTAGAAACGCCGGACAAGTTACCTTAAAATAGGGATTTGTTTTTCCTTCCTTCTTCCTTGATTCTTTTGTTTGATAACTCACAGTAGTCCTTAGATATATCGATTCCAATGTAATTTCTTTCTAATTGAATTGCGGCAAGCACCGTTGTTCCGCTTCCGACAAAAGGATCAAGAACAATGCCATTTTGGGGACAAAAACATTGTATAAAATCATAAGGGAGTTTATCGGGAAATGTCGCCGGATGCTGATGTTTAAGGCGCGTGCCGTCTCCGGCCGTCATATATTCCCAAATTGTACCGCGGCATTTCATCGGATTGATGGTGATTGAACGAGTGGCAATACGAATGCCGTTAGTGAGACGCGTGCCACCGCCAGTCATTGTTTTGCCGCCATGCTTTGATGGAATTTTTAGGGGCTCTTTGTTAAAATATTGCGGCCGTTCTCCTTTCAGAAAAATCGGCATATATTCATGGTCAACGCGAAAGCGTTTATTCCACCAGGCGCCCTCCGCGCCGTATTTTCTATAAATAACCGTTTCAAATAATTTAAAGCCGATATTATCAACCCAATCCGCGATAGTCCTGAAAGATGTGAGGGACTTGCCGAAATTTTTCGTTTGATCCTGGATAACCATCGCCGCAATGCCGCCGTTTTTCAGGACGCGGAATAATTCTTTGCCTGTCTCGTGCAAATTAAAACTAAAGCCGTTATATTTTCTGATTTCATCGTAAGGAGGAGAGGTAACCACTAAATCAATTGAATTGTCAGGGAATTTTTTAAGTTCTGCCACCGCGTCGCTGCAGATAATTTTGTTGAGCGGCAATATATTAACTTTTTTTATTTCTTTTTGGGGTAATAATTTTGTTGCCTGTAAGTCACCCTCATTTTTTATTACATTTATCACAACGCCTTGAATGGATAAGTCCCTGCCGTTTTCAATAATAATCGGATTGAGAGTTTTATTTGCCGGTTGCAGCCGGATATGCCCCCTTTCTTTATAAAACTTTTTTAAGGTTGCTTCATAATTGTCTATTAAAGCGACTACTTTCTGTCCGTTTTCAGCCGTGGCTTGTTCTTTTATCAAAACAACATCCCCGTCGTTTATGTTTTCTTCCGTCATGCTATTGCCTAAGACCCGCAAGGCGTAGAATTTGCCGGAACGGGGAATTTTATTTTGCGGCACGGCGATTGATTCTTTTTCTCTGATTGCCTCAATCGGCTGGCCGGCGGCGATTGTTCCCAGCAGGGGAATTTGGACAAGATCAATCTTTTTATTATCAATTAACTCAACGCTTCGGGCTCCGTAGCCATTTTTTAAAACGAATCCTTTTTCAATCAATTCATCAATATGTTCGGAAATGGTGGAAAGGGCTTTTAAGCGCAAATGTTTTTTAATTTCCTCGAAAGTTGGTGATAGGCCATTTTTACGGATATACTTTTTAATATAGTCGTATATTTGTTTTTGTTTCTTCGTTAATGTCGCCATAATTATTGACAAAATTTAGCAATTTACTATACTTATATTATACCCGAACATTTCCCGAAGGTCAAACAGAAGGTTATCCACAGATATAAAAAACTTGCGGATTGGGGAGGGTGGAGTTTAATGTGAAATTTTTAACATGCAAAAAGAAAGTAGTAATTTTAACAAAAACCCAGAAGATTGTTTATCAAAACTAACTCAAGCTCATTTTTATTGGATTTGTAATTCTATAGCAGGAGCTTTTTGGTTGCACGATATTGATATCACTCCTGTATCAGATAATTTCTTTATATTTTCCAAAGAAGAGCAACGGCCGAAATTTAGTACTGGTAGCTTCGAAAAGTTTTTACTTAAAGATACTATGTTTCATACTGAAGAAAAAGGAAAAAGTTTTTCAATTGGTAATTTTTTAAGAGATGGATGGTAACCCTATCGAGGTTCAACCTCGATATAAACGATATAAAATATATATTTTAATATATATTTCTTGAAATAAAAACCGCTCCGATTTTTTGTCGGAGCGGTTTTGGTATTCTGTGTAAAAAAGAAAATTATTTGACGCTTTTCAGGAATTTGGCGAAGACCTCCGGATTTTCCACGGCTAATTGGGATAAGACCTTGCGGTCCAGAATTATTTTTTTATCGGCCATTGTTTTAATGAAAACGCTGTATTTCAATCCGTGTTCCTTGAGGGCATTATTCAGCCGTTTGATGAAAAGATTTCTAAACTCCCTTTTCTTCGCCCGCCGGTCGCGGTAGGCGTATTTTCCGGCCTTAAGCAGAGCTTCTTTGGCGGCGCGAAAATGCGATTTTCTCCGCCAGCGGAAGCCCTTGGCCATCTTGATAACTTTTTTTCTTCGTTTTAAAGCGGCAACGCCGCGTTTTATTCGAGTCATATTCGAATGGTGATGCGAATTATATCCAAATTACAAACGAATCTTATTCGGATTAAATTCGAATATAATTAGGATTTTAATTAGTATAAGGCAATGCCTTCAGAACATTGGCTTCGTCCGCTTTGAAAAGCCGCTGGTCCTTTCTTTTAAAACGTTTAAATTTTCCGGTCTGTTTGGAATTGTAATGATTCTGCTTCGTATAGCGGCGGAGCAGCTTTTTCCTCCCTGTTATTTTTACTTTTTTGGCAACTGATTTATTGGTCTTTAATTTAGGCATATGCGAATTTTAATGCGAATTACATCCGAATTTTAATGCGAATCGCGCATAAAAGTATTATTTGGATTTAATTCGGATATAATTAGGATGATTAATTCGAATAAGGAGCGATGATAATATTGAAACCGCGAGGCGACCGCTTGATGTCCTCTTCAATTTTGTGCGGCACTTCAATTTTTTCATTGAAATTTTTGAGGGTCTCCCGCGCCAGGCCCTGATGGGCTTTTTCCCTCCCTTTGAGTATTATGTCCACCTTCACCTTATTTCCTTTTTTCAGAAACTTTTCCGCCTGATCTTTTTTGAACGCGAGATCATGTTCGTCAGTGCGGATTCCTACGCGGATTTCTTTCACTTCAACTTTTTTCTGCCTGGCCTTGCTTTGTTTCGCTTCTCTGGCTTTTTTGTATTGAAATTTTCCGTAGTCCATCATCCGGCATACCGGAGGATTGGCTTTTGGCGATACCTCAACCAGATCCAGTTCCCGGCTTTTGGCTAAGTCAATCGCGTCAAATTTTTTCATTACTCCCAGATTATTTCCGTTTTCATCAATTACCACAACTTCAAGAGCCCTGATATATTCATTGGCTCTTGTTTGGGGCCCGCGTTGTATTGGTCTTCTGAACCTGAATCTTCCTCTAATGGTTTTGGTGTTAATTATTAGCTACTTTTTTGTAGGTAATTTATGTGAATAGTTGTCAATTAATAAATCTTTTTTTTCTCTTCTCCATTTTTTTATTTGCATCTCTCTTTTTCCTGCTTCCTTTAAGGTGTTGTATTCTTCTAAAAAAACCAAAGTGAAGTCCTTCTTATTTCTAGTAAATTCAGCTCCCTGATTATTATTGTGGGCATAAATCCTCTCATGTATATTTTGTGTTGTTCCTGTATATAATTCATTAACTCTGCTTTTGATCATGTATACATAATGCATATCTTTAGCCCCTCGACTTGCGCTCGGGGCACTCAACTCTGTTGGCATATCAATAATCATCCATGAAAATATTAGTGGCTTGCCACGAGCGAGTCCCGAGATTTATCGAAGGACGAGTCGAGTGGAGTTGGCGAGAATTGCACTCGCGTCCAAAATTGTGATTTAAAAATCTTCTACAAGCTTAGCTTATTTGTTTTCAGAATACAAGCTTTATAATAAGCAAAAAACCTGCATCCTTTCTTGAATTGCTTTTGCCAAAAATACTCAAGAAATAAAATTGGCTATCCTGATAGTTGACACCGAAATCTGCTTATCAGGAATCGGCAGTTCGATGGCTTCGGCTTAAATTAAGCCAAAACGGAAGCAAAAGACGGAGCAAACGCTCGCGCGAATGACGCTTTTACTTTTGATATGAAGTTTGCA
>MFRX01000043.1 GCA_001784725.1 Candidatus Moranbacteria bacterium RIFCSPHIGHO2_02_FULL_40_12b | reverse complement strand
GACGGGAAAAACGCCTCAAGTCGGTGCGATTATCGTGACCTCCGAATCATGGTGGGGGCATAACGGCATCGTGGAAAAAGTCGGCGGGGGAAGCGTCACTATTTCCGAGATGAATTACAAGGGCTGGGGGAAAGTTGACCGGAGAACATTGGACGCGGGCAGCCGGGTGATTAAGGGATACATCTACTAAAAACTCAAAGCGCAAAATTTAGGAAAAATCCAAGGTTCAACCTTGAGGAGGAACGGGAAAAGGTTGAACCTTTAGGGACATTAGGATTTAGAGTTCGGGATTTAGGATTTTATAAAAAACGGGGTTGTGCACAGCCCTGTTTTTTTGTTTTCTTTTTTTGTGGTATAATTATTTTAACCGATACGAAACTACTTATGAATTTCCGCCAGAGGCGCTTGCCCGCCTTGGGAGAAGTTAATCCTTTGCTGAAAATTAGAATATCTAAAATTTTTTAAAAGATTTTAAGGTGAATAAAAAAACAAAAACCAGAAGCAGTATTTTTCTAAAAAGGTGGCTGGGTTTGGCGCTGGTGTTTTTGATTTTTTTCAATTTTCTTTTCTTTTCTTTTCCTAAAAATGCTGAAGCAGGTTTCTTCACATGGATTGGCGATAAAATAACGAAAGTCGCAAGCTTTCCAGCTGATTTAGCTACAGGCGCGATTGCGACTCTTTTAAATGAGCTTTTGTATTTAGTTTTTGTCTTTATGGGAATTCTGGTAATAATAGCCGGAGTACTTTTTGATTGGGCAATTAACCCTGATAATTTCATGATGGTTATGAATCTGAAAGCGATTTACACCGGCTGGCAAATAGTCAGGGATTTTTTCAATTTGGCTTTTATTCTGGTTCTTTTATTTTCCGCCTTCTGCACCGTATTCCAGGTGGAAAAATATCATCTCAAAAAAATCCTGCTTACTCTCGTGATAATGGCGCTTTTGGTAAACTTCAGCTATGCTATCGCGAGATTCATCATTGATGTGGCCAATGTGACGATGTATTACATACTTAGTACAGCATTTCCTGATTTGGGCAATAAAACAGGGATGGTGACTGGCATTGTCCAGTTTACGGGAATAGTATACGACCTTGCTCCTTCAGGACTTACGGGATTAATTGGCAAATCAGCTACTGTCAAAATGCTTTGCTCCATTATTTTTCTTTTCCTTTTAGCATCCACATTGCTGATAATCGGAATACTTTTCCTCATCAGAATAGTGGTGCTGGCGATTTTGGTTATTTTTTCACCGGTCGGTTTCGTGGCGGGAATTTTTCCCGGGACGAAAAATTACGCGGACAAATGGTGGGACCAGCTTTTTAAGCAGGCGTTCTTCGGTGTTATTATGTCTTTTATGCTTTATATTTCGATTATGATAATGAAAGAGATGCAAGATACCGGCGGTATTGCTGAGAAGATGAAGCTCTTTGCAGGTCAGATTACAGGGAAAGGCGTCGCTAATTACAGCGAAATTATTACAACAGCGTTGTTAATGGCTATTCCGATAACATTGCTTTGGATGGGCATTATTGTTTCCCAGCAGATGGGAGCATACGGAGCGGCAACGGCGAAAAAATTGGGAACGGGCGCGATGAGCAAGTTTAGCGGCTTGAATGCGGTGAAGAGAGGATATAAAGCGTATCAGGCGAGAAGGCAGGAAGCGCAGAAATCAGGACTGGCGACAAGATGGGGATCCCGTCTTGCCAGCGAACAGGATCGGTTGCGTTCCGTTGTCGGAGGAAGGGGTGGCAGAGACGCGAGAAATCGTTTTGAGGCCGATCGAATGAAGAGAGTTGATGACGCGTATAAGAGCCATAATATGGGTGATATGGCGGAAAATGAACTTAGGAGAATTAGAACTGATGGCAATGCGGATGAACAGGCGGCGGCCGCAAGGGGTCTTGCGGAAAAAGGCAGCGCAACGCAAGGCGATTTGGATAATGTAAGGCAGGCGTTTGGCGAAACCAGCCAGGTCTTCAGGCAACTGGCCAATAAGGTTAAAACATACGATCCAGTCGCGGCTTTTGCTCATCTCGCTGAACCGCAAAGGCAAGCCAATATGATTGATCACATGAACAGCAATCAATTTGATTCCAAAAAGATTAATACACATTCGCTTGGAAATGCTGAATTTATGGAATTAGCCATGGGCAGCGGAGCTTTATCTGTTAAAGACATTAATGAACTGCGTAAAAACGCTTCAAAGAAAGCCGCGATGGAAAAATCTGTTGGATCAATTGTTAAAGCGGGACACAGAAATTCTCCGGCAAGCGAAGCGGATAGAAATATGCATATGGCTCATTTCGCTCTTACGGGTCAAATTCGTGACGATAATTTCTCAGAGCACATAGCCAAGAATCTTGATGATGAAACAGCTAAATATATGCAATGGTCGTCTCTTACGTCTGCTCAACAATCTGCTATTGCTAACAATATTAGAAAAAGTCAGATCAGAAGTATCGCCTACGGCATCAAAAATGATTCTTCTGCCAAAGATTTTACTAACTATTTAAAAACAACAGCAGGACCCCACCAAACATATGTGCAAGGGCATAGGGATTTACAAAATTTCTAATTTAATTTTAAATTGTGTCTACTTACAGAGATAAAATAAATAATCTGCCGGAAAATGTTAAAGATTTTTTTATATCGGATAAACCAATGGTGAAGATAAAAAAATCTCTTGCTGTTTTTGGCATCAATTCTTCTCAGAGCGAGAAAGTTGCAAAAGAAATCGGATTGATGTATGCGGGCGACATGGAAATTAAGCAATTGCCGGACTTGATTAAAAAAAACATTAATATAGGTGACAATATTGCGTACGGAATTGCTTACGAAATCAATAAAAGTATTTTTAACAAATTTCCCGATTTTTTCAAAAATTCCGGAGAGTTGCTGAAGCAATGGGAGCAACTGAAGTCCGCTCCTGTTTTAAACGAGGAAGCCGCAATGAGTAAGGTCTTGGAGCAAGAGCCCTGGATAGCGGAAATTATCCAAGAAGAAAGAAAAGCAGAAGAAGTAAAAAAAGAGGAACAGAAAAAACAGCAAGCGAATATCGTTAAACTTCCCCTTCTCCAAGTCATTCAGAAATATCCGAAAATCGGCGAGCAACCGGTGACGGGCAGTCCAATAAAACTGCGCGGCTTTCCGGCGCCGGCCAGGCCTTCAATTAAAAACTGGCTTGCCGATTACCGGGAAAATCTGGGCGCCGGCCATCACGGGGTGGTGGAACGGGGAAATTATCTGTTTCACGGCGAAAATGCGAAAAAATTGAATTCCAACGAAAGGCAGAAACTGGCGTGGATCCTGAAATCGCTGGAAGAAGACGCGCCGCTGGAAATAAACATAAGCAGTGAGATAATAATTTTTCCCAGACAGGAAACAGCAAGCAGTCCGCGACCCGCAACTTATAACCAACAACCAACAACTTACAACCGACAACAAACAACAGACAATAAGCAACAGACAACTAACAACTTACAACCGACAATAAGTAATCAATCCGCCGTTTCGCGGAAAAAATCATTTTTCCAGTCCGTTTTTTCCAAAAAAGAAAAGGCCGATGAAATTCCTATTCCGAAACCGGCTCCCCAAGAGATAAAAAAGACGGAAGTTCCTTTGGCGGGTGTCGTCAAAACAGAAGAAAAAAGTAAGCAAGTCATTCCGCCAACTCCCGCGCCGCGGAAAATATACAAGGACATAAAATTCAGCCGGCCGAGTTTTAATGAAATAAACCCAATCGGCGGTTTTGAGGATGAATTTGAAAATAATAGCCGATCAGGAGCGAAGATTAACGGAAATACGGTTGATCTCAAGAATTAAAGGATTTAATTTATGCTTTACGGCGTTCCTCAATATATTGACGTGGAAGATAAATTGGTGGGTCCGCTTACCGCCAGACAACTTGGCTGGATGATTGCCATGGGTGTGGCGATTTTTCTTTGCAAAGTGATGATAACAGGGCCCTTTTTTTGGGTTATTGCCATCTTAGTGGCGCTGGCATTTATCGCATTGGCCTTCTATCGGCCTTACGGCCAGCCCCTCTATGTTTTTCTTGGACACGGCATCGGTTTCATATTCAGCCCGAAAATTTATATCTGGAAAAGAACGGCTGAGATTTTCAAAAATCCGGAGAAAATCAACAAGGGGGAAAAAAAAGAAAACGGTTTAGGCGCAAAAAGGAAAAAAGAAATTTCCGCGCTCGATTTGGAGGCCTTGGCGAGAACGATGGATACTGAAGGCGAGGACAGAAGCAAAAGGATTTTGGAAATAATAAAACAAAGGAAAAAATCATGATTTTTTTCTTTGTAATTTCAAATTTCCGAATGTTTAAAAAATTTAAAATTTATTCATTAATAATTCATTCAAAATTGAAAATTTAGAATTTAAAATTATAATATGGAATTATTGCATTCAAAAAAACTAAGCGGAGCGGAAAGCGGGGCCAGCACCCAGAAATACGTGGACGTGGAAGAAGTGAAGGACGGGGTCATTGTTCTCAAAGACGGGTCGCTCCGGGCCGTTTTGCTTATTTCTTCCATTAATTTTGAACTGAAGTCAACCGAAGAGCAGGAAGCGATAATTAATCAGTATCAAAACTTCCTTAATTCTCTGGATTTTCCCATAGAAATATTGATAAGCTCGCGGAAACTCAATATTAATCCGTATATTGATTATATCAAGAAGAAGGAACACATGCAGCAGAATGAACTTCTCCGGCTTCAAATGTCGGAATACAGAAATTTCATTAAAAATCTTACTGACATATCCAATATCATGTCCAAATATTTCTACATAGTTGTTCCTTTTCATCCCGTGGAAAGCAAGGAAGGAGGTTTTTTCAGCCGAATTTCCGCGATGTTCCATCCGAGGCAGGTTGTCAGCGAAAAGAAGGAAATGCTGGAGACATATAAAAACCAGCTTTGGCAGCGGCTGGACCACATTTCCGCGGCTCTTACGGGAGTCGGGCTTAAAATAGTGCCGCTCAAAACAGATGAAATACTGGAACTTCTGTATAATTCCTATAATCCTTCCACTTTCACGGCGGCCGTTATCAAAGATGTGGACCAGCTTGAGTTGGAAAAAACTTAATTGATTTTTAAATAATCGCCTAAGGTTGAACCTTTTTAAATCCTAAGGTTCAACCTTAGGAAAACTCTTAGAATAAATTAATGTTAGGCATAAAGCAAAAAACCAAAGAAAAAAATTTTGATCCCTCGGCGTTGAGCAATGAGGATGTCTATCACGAAGGGCTGGCAACGCTCAAGGATTTGATTGCTCCCTCGGCGATGAAAATAAATCCGAATTATATCCAAATCGGTGAACTTTTCTGCCGGACGATTTTTGTCATGGCCTATCCCAGATTTCTCCACACCAATTGGTTTTCTTCCATAATTAACGTTGATTTTCCTCTGGATATCGCGATGTTTATTCACCCGATTGAAACGGCCGAAATCATAAAAAATCTGAGGAAAAGCGCGACTCAGGTGCAGTCGCAGATTGATATTGAATCCGAAAGCGGGAAAATTCGCGACCCTGTTCTGGAAACCGCCATTAAAGACATTGAAGATTTGCGGGACAAACTTATGACAGGAACGGAAAAATTTTTCCGTTTCGGGCTTTATGTCACTTTCTACGCTAATGACTTGGCGGAACTTAACAAAATCAACCGTTCCGTTGAAGCGATTCTTGAAGCCCAAATGGTCTATATCAAGCCGGCAGTGGTGAAAATGGAGCAGGGCTTTTCTTCCACTCTTCCGCTGGCTAATGATGAACTAAATGTCGGAAATAACCTGAATACTTCTCCCCTGTCAACAACTTTTCCCTTTGTTTCCTCGGACCTTTCTTCGGATGAAGGGATACTTTACGGAATAAACAGGCATAACAACAGTTTGATTCTTTTTGACCGCTTTAAGATGGAAAACGCCAATATGGTTGTTTTCGCGAAATCCGGCGCCGGAAAAAGCTACGCGATTAAACTTGAAGTTCTGCGGTCGCTGATGGTGGGAACTAATGTCATTATTCTTGATCCGGAAAATGAATATAAATATCTCTGCGAGACCGTGGGCGGAACTTTCATCAAATTGTCCCTTACTTCCCATCACCATCTGAATCCTTTTGACCTTCCGAAAGTCAGGGAGGGCGAGGATCCCGAAGATATTTTGCGAAGCAGCATTGCCAGCATTATCGGACTTCTTCATATTATGCTGGGTTCCGTTACTCCAGAAGAGGATTCGTTTCTGGACAGGGCGATTCGGGAGACGTATTCTATCCGCGATATCACCGCCCAGAGCGATTTCAGCGCTTTCACTCCCAATTCTTTTCCCACGATGGCGGACCTCTATGAAGTGCTGCGCAATATGGAAGGGGCGGAATCGCTCGCCATCCGGATGGAAAAATACACCGAGGGGATTTTTTCCGGATTTCTCAATCACCGCACTGACGTCAAAGTTGACAATCAGTTGGTAGTGTTCAATATCAGGGATTTGGAAGAAGAACTGCGCCCGATCGCGATGTATATGGCGCTCCAATTCATCTGGAACGAAATGCGCTCGGATGTCAGAAAACGGCTCGTGATCGTGGATGAAGCATGGGTGATGATGAAAAATGACGACGCGGCGTCTTTTCTTTTCGGGGTGGCTAAAAGATGCCGCAAGTATTACACCGGGCTTTCAACCATAACGCAGGACATTGCCGATTTTATGACTTCGCGCTACGGGAAGCCGATTGTGACAAACTCTTCCATGCAACTCCTGCTCCGCCAATCGCCGGCGGCGATTGACACCATCGGAGAAATTTTCTACCTCACTGACCAGGAAAAATTTCTGCTTCTGGAAAGCAATGTCGGGGAAGGGATATTTTTCGCCGGCCTAAAGCACGCGGCGATAAAAGTCGTTGCTTCCTATTCGGAGGACCAGATCATCACCACCGACCCGGCGCAGATTTTGGAAATTGAAAAAG
>MFRX01000042.1:4705-5840 GCA_001784725.1 Candidatus Moranbacteria bacterium RIFCSPHIGHO2_02_FULL_40_12b | reverse complement strand
TGGGTATGGAGTTATCACAGGCGGAGGTCCGGGGATAATGGAGGCGGCAAACCGTGGCGCGAATGAAGGGGGAGGAGAATCTATCGGTCTTAATATCCAATTGCCTTATGAACAGCGAATCAACCCTTGGGTTAAAAAAGGAATCGGCTTCCATTATTTCTTTTCCAGAAAAGTAATGCTCGCTTATGCGGCGCAGGCGTATGTGTATTTCCCCGGAGGATTCGGCACATTGGACGAAGCGCTTGAGCTGGCAACTTTGATTCAAACAAAAAAAATATCCCGAAAAGTTCCCATTATTCTAGTCGATAAAGAATTTTGGACACCGCTTATAAGGTGGATGGAGGAATATTGGACCCTAAAACATCATTTAATTCACAAAGACGACCTTTCTATTCTCACCATTGTAGATTCCGCTGAGGAAGCTTTTAAAATTATCAAGGCCACCCCGCACATAAAATATTTTTAGGTCCCGAATTCAACAGCGCTGAATGATTTTATTTTAACAACCCGGCGAGCGAAACATTGGTGCTTCTAGAATCCCCTTGTCTGCGTTGCGAAGCAAAAAACTCTGAACCGATAGAACTTAATCGCGAGGATTCAAAGGTTTCAGGCTTTATCCCTGCTTTCAAAACTTCCAATTCAATTATTTTGTTTAGGTTAAAAAGAAATTTTTTCTTTCCTTCCTCCGCTTGTAGAGTTGTTTCCGTAAAAGCCTTCGCAAAACTTGGATCTTGAGACACAAATTCGTTATAAACATCCTCGCTTACTTCATATTCCAGCTCCCCGGCGCTAGGACTCACGCTAACCTGCAGTTCAGAAATGTTTGCGCCGTATTCGTCGCAAATTGTTTTTATCAGTTTTGAAACTATTCCCGCCCTTAATCCTTTCCAGCCACAATGCGCCAATCCGATTGCATTCACGTCGGGAGCAAACATAGTCACCGATGGACAATCGGCGCTGGGAGTCATTAGCACAACTTCATCCACGGTTAAATTGGTTACTAGCCCGTCAGCTTCCCGCCGAGCCAATTCATCTTTATCCATTTTTAAATAATCGCTGTCAACCTTTACGATTTTACCACCATGCACTAAAGCTGTTGTTATTATATTGCCCGTATAAATGCGCCGTGAACTAA
>MFRX01000042.1:2439-4671 GCA_001784725.1 Candidatus Moranbacteria bacterium RIFCSPHIGHO2_02_FULL_40_12b | reverse complement strand
GCGAAATTTCTGCCTAGATCTGTTCAATTGTTCTCCTGTTTTCTCCAAATCCTCTGCAGTATATTCGTCGGTGAATCTATTTTTTTCGCTGGTAATTCTCAAAGAAGTATCCGTATCAATCCCTTGTATGCCAAGTGCGCTTGTTCCTGCAATAATTCTGTCTCTGAATTTTTTCGTTATTTTGGGTCTCCATGCCAAAAATTGTCCACTAGGGCCCAATACCATTTGTTCTCGGATTTCCTGTTCCCTTAATCTATCAAGCTCAGCCGCTTTGTCTTCGGTTTTCAGTGGAGTGATTCCATCTTGTTTTTCTGATACAAAATCTTTCATATTTATGGCAAAACAGGATTTAAATAAGGAAATTGCAAAAATAGTTACGAATTTATTATATCAGATCTGCGCTTCTAATTCCAGAAAAAATGTGCTAAGTTTAAAGAATTGCGGGGTCTGCTAACGGTAGGCAAACGCTCTCTGAAAGCGTGAATCTTGGTTCGATCCCAAGCCCCGCAGCCAAATAGAGAAATCAGCATTTCCGTGTTTAAAAGCATTGTGCTATAATACTTCTATTAGCAATTAATTAATAACATAAAAAAATTATGTCAAAAACAACAATAATTTCGTTGGTTGTCGTGGGAGTTTTGGTTGTCGGCGGGTACTTTGTCTTTGGAAATAAAAGCGCGAACGATATTCAAGACGTGAACGATGAAATGGACACGGAACAAGAGCAAACAGCAATGCCGTCCGGCAGAAAAATGGCTTTTTCGGAATTTCTAAGACAAGGGGGAGCTTATAAATGCGAGATTAGCCAAAACGTTAACGATACGGAAACCAAAGGAATAACTTATATAAACGATGGCATGATCCGCGGAGAATACAGCACCAAGATACAAAATATGGACGTAGCTTCAACTATCATTGTCCGCGACGATTATACCTATAGTTGGACTTCCGCTTTGCCTAATACGGGTTTTAAAATAAAAATGGATGCCAATGCCACAGGTAGCGCGAGCGTAAACAACCCAAGTTCTTATGGTTTCAACGCTGAGCAAATTGGAGATTATAATTGTGAATCCTGGATTCCTGATTTATCAAAATTTGCTGTTCCAACAAACATCACATTTACTGAATTGGAAACGAAATAGCATAAAATAGTAAAAATAATTTTTTATTTCCTTCTTCCAACGCAAGCTTTAATAAAAGCGGTAAAAAGCGGGTGCGGGGCGAGCGGATGGGCTAAAAATTCCGGATGAAATTGGGTTCCCAAGAAAAACGGATGTTTGCTTTTTGGCAGTTCGGCTATTTCCATCAAATGCCCATCCGGCGAACGTCCGGAAAAAACCAGGCCTTTGGCTTCCAGATCGCCGATAAACGACGGATTTACTTCATAGCGATGGCGATGCCTTTCTGTAATCTCCTTTTTTTGATAACTGTTTTTTGCAATCGTGCCATCGCGCAAGATCGCTTTATACGCGCCCAAACGCATAGACCCGCCATATAAATTATTTTTCAAATGTTCTTTTTGCGATTCCATTACGTCAATCACGATATTTTTAGAACTCGGATTAACCTCCCTAGTATTTGCGTCTTTCAGCCCTAAAACATTTCGCGCGTATTCTATTACCATCATTTGCATGCCGTAACAAAGACCAAAATAAGGAATTTTATTTTCCCGCGCGAATTTAACAACATTTAATTTCCCCTCCACTCCGCGTGAACCAAAACCCCCCGGGATAACAATGCCGTCATATTTTTTTAGTTCCCTTAACTTAGCTGGGGATTTTTCAAAATCGGCAGAGTTTAACCAGGTCAAGACCGGTTTTTTATTTTGCGCATAACTGGAATATTTTATCGCCTCAATGACGGACAAATAAGAATCGGACAAAATAAAATCCCCTGTTTCAAAGTATTTTCCGATCATGGCTATTTTGACCGCCTTTTTGCCGTTATGCGCGTGGCGCGCAAATTTTTTCCAAGCGTTCCAAGATGGGACATTCGGTTTTTTACAAACAATACCTAAAATCTTGCAAAGTTTGTCAGACAGCTTTTCTTTTTCAAAATTAAGCGGAATATCGTAAATGTTCTCCACATCTGGCGCGGAAACCACCCTGTCGGTCGGCATATTGCAGAAAAGTGAAAGTTTTTCTTTTCTTTTTTTATCCAGGCTGACTTCGCCTCTAGCAATCAGCATATCCGGCTGAATGCCTGAAGCATTAAGGGTTCGAACGGCGTGCT
>MFRX01000042.1:0-2418 GCA_001784725.1 Candidatus Moranbacteria bacterium RIFCSPHIGHO2_02_FULL_40_12b | reverse complement strand
TTGCAAAAACAACATTTTCGGGATTTTCAATTTTCATCATTCGAGCCGCTTCTAAAAATAAGATATTTTGATATTCCCCAATCGTCCCCCCTATTTCAATAATAACAACATTGGCCTTGGCGGCCTCTCCCGCTTTTTTAATGCGCCTAATCACTTCAAATGGAATATGCGGAACAACTTCTACGCATTTGCCTCCGTATTCCAGATTTCTTTCTTTTTCAATAACGGTTTTATACACCCGCCCGGTAGTCATATAATTTAAGCGAGTCAAATCCAAATCAAGGAATCTTTCATAATTGCCCATATCCTGATCTGTTTCGTCCCCGTCAGAAAGCACAAAAACTTCTCCATGCTCGGTGGGATTCATGGTGCCGGCATCCACATTGATATACGGGTCAATTTTTATCGCCGTTACCTTAAGTCCGCGATTTTTCAAAATAAGCCCGAGTGATGATACGGTAACACCTTTCCCCACTCCGGAAATAACGCCTCCCACCACGAAAATGTATTTTGTTTCTTTTTTAGACATTCCTCTTTAATTTTTATTTATTTAAATATTTTCTAACCGCCAGAAAACTGGAGATAATGCCAAGAATTATGCCCGATAACAAAAGGATTACGAAAATTTGGAGGAAATTTGAAATATAGTAATCATACATATTGATTCCTAAAAAATCGGTCATTTCGCGACCGAGCCACGCGGTCGCCGGCAAAAAGAGAAGCGCGGTAATTATTGTCGCGATAATGCCATAAATTGCGCCCTCAATCATAAAGGGCCCCTGCACGTGCATCTTGGAAGCGCCGACAAGACGCATCACGCCGATTTCTTCTTTGGATATAAAAATGGTTAAGCGAATCGTATTGAAAGTAATAATGATAGAAATAATCACCAAAAGCAGGGTAAGGAGAAAACCGAGTTTTTGCGCGCCGGAGATTATGGTATTTAATCGGTTTATGACTAATTTATTTTGATAGTAATTCACTTTATCTATAATGGAAACTGAACTTGGCGCTAGAACATTGTCGGATTTCATAAAATTCGCGATGCTCCCGTATTGGGAAACTTCTTTGGCTTTGACATTAAGATAGGCGCCGAGCGGATTCTCGCCTATTTCATCTAAGGCTTGAATCGTCGGATAATCATTTTTGTGGCGTTCGCGAAAAAGTTTCAACGCTTCTTCGCTACTGGTATAGGAAACCTGCGCTATTTCCGGCAATTTTTCCAGAGAAGATTTTAGGGACATAATCTTGTCTTCGGGCGCGTTGGTAGTGAAATAAATGGTCACGTCCACTTTGTCTTTGATTTGATTAAGCGAAAAATACAAAACTGCCTGCAAGAGAATAATGAGAGTGATAACGGAAAGAGTGATCGTAACCACCAGAACCGCCGCCCAAGAAACAAGCCCGCTTCTTTTAAAGTTCAAAAATCCATTTTTTATAATTCTTTTTAACGCCGTTATCGCCATAGCTATTCAATTATAGCACACTACTTATTGTGCTTGGTGTCTCTGATAATTTTCCCATTTTCCATCGTAATTACTCTTTTATTGACGGATTCAATGACTCCGCGGTTATGCGTTGTCAAAATCACCGTCGTGCCCAAATCATTTATTTTTTTTAAAATTTGGACTATTTCATGCGTATTGACCGGGTCCAAATTCCCCGTCGGCTCGTCGGCGATGATAAGCTCGGGTTGGTTGATAATCGCTCTGGCAATCGCGAGACGCTGTTGTTCGCCGCCAGACATCTGATTTGGAAAGTGGGAAAATCTATGAGCTAAATCAACAAGCTCCAAAACGTGAGGGACATCGCTCGCTATCTCTTCCTCGGTCTTGCCAACAGCTTCCATGGCAAAAGCGATATTTTCATAAGCGGTTTTATTGGAAAGCAATTTGTAATCCTGAAATACCACCCCAATACGACGACGCAATTGGGTTAAATCCTTGCTTCTTACTTTATTTACATTAATTGACTCAAAAAAAATCGTCCCATTAGAAGGATCTTCTTCCGCTAAAATCATCTTTGTGAGGGTTGTTTTCCCAGCGCCAGAATGCCCGACAATAGAGACGAATTCTCCCGTTTCCACCGCAAAAGTGATATCTTCCAGCGCCACTGTATCTTTATAAATTTTTGAAACATTATTAAAATAAATCATTTTCTCCTCTATCTTATCATAAATCCTTCTCCGCCTCAATCCCGTTAGAGATCACGAGAGCTCGCAGCGCCTCTATCTCTAACGGGATCAATAAAAATATTTATATCACCATTTAGTACAGCATCAGTATTGCTTGTTTCAACACCGGTCCTATGGTCTTTGACCATTTTATATGGATGCAATACGTATGAACGGATCTGGTTTCCCCATTCTATTTCCGTATTTTTGGTTATTTTCATAGTTTCCTCTACACTTTTCTTTTC
>MFRX01000041.1:28099-35050 GCA_001784725.1 Candidatus Moranbacteria bacterium RIFCSPHIGHO2_02_FULL_40_12b | reverse complement strand
CGGAGAATATCCATGGCGACATAGCCGCGCGCGTGCCCCAGATGGCAATGGTCATAAACCGTCGGCCCGCAGACATACATCCCGACTTTGCCGGGATGAATCGGTTTGAATCCTTCTTTATTTCTAGTTAATGCATTATAAAGCTTTAACATTTTTTAGCAATTACGAACTGCGAATAAAGCGAAAATACGAATATTTTTTTAACATTTCATAGTTTCGGAAAATTCGTAATTTAGTTAGATTCGTAATTCGTAAATTTTCAAAGCCATTTTCTCATTTTAAATATCGTGATCGTGAAAAGCGAGAGAATAAGCATTATTATTATGTGGATCCAGAATCCATGGGGATTTTTCCCGAAGGGAATATCGGCGCTCATCGCCAAGATATTGGAATAAACAGTCATCGGAAGCATAATGGCGGAAAATATGGTAAGCACTTTCATAGTCAGGTTTAATTTGTTGGAAAGCAGCGAGTTGTTGGTTTCCTCCAGCGATTCAATGGTTTCCTTGGCGTTTTCCAGCGCGTTCCAAAGGCGGATATTGGTGCCGACAAGATCCTGATAGTAGGGTTTCAAATCAATAGGGATAAACATATCGTGCTTTTGAATGATTGATTCCAAAACAGAACGTTGGGGTTTTATGGTGCGTCGGAAATTAAGTATATCCCTTTTGACGATTGAAATTTCAAAGACCATATTTTTCTCGTTTCCTTTGAATATCTCATCTTCAATTTTATTGAGGTTTTCCACGATATGGTCCAGTTTCGGAAAGCACGATTCTAACAGTGTTTCCAGAATGTGGTAGAGAAGATGGGCGGGGGTGTGGCTCATATAGAGCCGCCTCCGGTCATCATTCTCGCCCAATTTTTTGAAAAATTCCGTGAGCTGATAAATTTTTTCCTTGTGCCCGGTAATCAGGTGGTCTTTATTCAGGATGATGTCCAGTTCTCCCGGATAAGTCGTTCGTTTTTTTACGTCAAAAAGGGGAATATGGATGGTCAAAAAAAGGCAGGAATCATACTGCGTGGCTTTCGGACGGATGGTGGGGGTGGTGAATTCCTCAATTGCCAGAGGATGGATATTAAAACTTTTCTTAAGATAAAGAATATCGTCGGCCGAAGGGTCCCCAAAATCCACCCAGGTAATTTTGTCGAATTTTATTTGTTTCATATCCCTACGAATTACGAATTACTTACAAATATACGAATAGTACTTTTTATCCAATAAATGATTTATGAGAAATAATTTGTAAATTTGTAAAAGATTTGTAATTTGTAGGTGTTTTTATTATACAATCAAATTTCTTTCTTGACAAAAAATAGTCCAGCCGCTAGATTGGCTGTAAGCGATGAAAAAAATAGTATTATCCCTGATAAGAATATACCAAAAGACGCTATCCTTTGACCATGGCTGGCTGTCATTCATATATTCGGAAAGATTCTGCCGGTTCCACCCGACTTGCTCGCAATATACCTATGAAGCAATCGGCAAATTCGGCATATTAAAAGGCGGATGGTTGGGACTTAAAAGGATAGCCCATTGCCATCCGTGGAACGACGGGGGATATGATCCGATTCCTGATTCATTAAAACATTAAAGCGTAGAAACATAAAAGCATGAAAGCAAAGAGTTTGTTTTATTGCTCTCGTGTTCTAGTGTTTTAATGATTGGATGTTCTTGTGATTTTGTTTTTTAAAAATTTAAAAAGGGGAGAGAGGTGAAAAATGACTGATTGCGCAACATGTGTTTTACAGCAAGTGGTGGAATGCGAGAAAATAAAATCAATGAATTTAAGGTCAAGTGAAAAAACTTTTGAATATCTCGGGGAAGTATATTTCGCCAATGAGAACAATATCCGCAGATTGTTTTATGTGGCGGGTAGTGTAATATGTGATAATTGCAAAAGATGTGAGCCGGAAAAATTTTAAGAAAAGGAGGAATCGAAAAACTTATGGCCAAAGACAATCTTTATGGGGCGCCGTGGACCCCAAAAATTCTCGATGAAGCAAAAAGGAAAGAAACAAAATCTTTGCTGACCGGCAGGTATCCTTTTTCTGAAATGGGCTCATATATACGCCACAAAAAAGAAATTCAAGAGCCGGAATCCATAGCGGTAAAAATTCATGGCAGTAATTTTCATGTTTATTGCAAAGTATTAGACCAGACAGCTAAACAGGAAGAAGTTAGGAATATTGTATATCATGGGGGATTGGCTACTACTGATGATAAGAAAGTGATTTGTTCAATGCAATGCTACCACCAATGTTTTATCGGTTAAGTAATAAAGGGTGTCTGAAATCCAGCACCCTTTTTTTATTGACATTAAGATTAATCTACCTTATTATTGGATTAGCACTCGGACTTGACGACTGCTAATTATATGATATTATGATATTAAGATATTAAGATATCAGGATATAAATCATATGAACTCCAGACAGCAAAAAATCCTATCTGCCGTCGTTGAAAAATACACCAATACCGCCGTGGCGGTATCAAGCGAAGCCGTGGCGGAAAAATATCTGAAAGGCGTGAGTTCAGCGACCATCAGGAATGATATGACCAAACTGGAAAAAGACGGCTATCTCCATCAGCCCCACATCAGCGCCGGGCGCATTCCGACCGATAAGGGCTACAAATATTTCGTGGAAGAAATAATGAAAGATCAAGAACTTTCTTTAATGGAGCAAAAACGAATGCAAGCGGAACTTTTAAAATTGAAAGCCCAGCACAATCGCTTGTCGCGCACGACGGCCAAACTTCTTTCATCTTTTACAGGCAGTTTTGCCATCAACCGCCTAGAAAAGGACTTCTCCGAATTCGGAATTCGCGAATTATTAGACAATCCGGAATTCAAGGAAGTGGATGAATTCTGCAAGGTGGCGGAAGCGCTGGATTACATTGATGAAAATATTGATACGATTTTGAAGCAGGTTAAAGAAGGAGAAACTAAAATTTTCATCGGAAAAGAAAACCCGATCAAGGAAATTTCCAATTGTTCCATGGTTGTCTCGCCTTACAAAACTAAAAAAGGCGAAAAAGGAGTACTGGCGATTATCGGTTCCAAGCGGATGAAATACGCCAAGAACAAATCGCTTTTGGAATATTTGAAGAAAATTTTAAGCAGTTCGGTTGTAATAATATTAGTAATCAGTAACTTGTAACTAGTAAAATGAAAAACATAAAATTAAATCTTAATAAAAAAAAGTTTGAAATTTTTTTGGAAGTTGCCAAGGAGTTGAATAAGGAGGATATAGTTCCCATTCTTTATGGCTCTTTGGGTTTATGTATGGTTATTGGAGAGTTCAAAGAAGCGAGCGATATTGATTTTTTAGTTCCTGGAAATATAATAACTAAGGATTGGAGGAAAGCAATTAGTTTAATGGAAAAAATTAGGTTTAACCTTAAAGATGAAAAAGAGCATGAATTTGAAAGGGAAAATAAAATTGTTGCTTTTGGTAATGAAAAAGATTTGAAAGATATGTCTAATATAAATCCGGAGGAACTAAAAGTTACGGAAATAAATGGAGTAAAATTCAGAGAACTTTCTCCGGAGCAATATCTATGCGTGTATGAGTTTATGTTAAGGGATGGATATCGGCAAGAAAAAAGAGGCAAAGATGATCAAGAAAAGATCAGTTTAATAAAAAATTATTTAGAAAAAAATAAAATAGAAAAGGAGCAAGAATACCTTAACGGCTGGAAGCGAGCTCAAGCGGATTTTGAAAACTACAAAAAGCAGCAATCGCAAGCGCAAAAGGACTTTGCAAGGTTTGCTTCCCAGGATTTAATAATGCAGATTTTGCCAGTGCTGGATAATTTTCACGCCTCCACCGGCCATATTCCGGAAGGCCAGAAAAATGATCCATGGGTGGTGGGCATTATGCACATCCAGAAACAACTGGAAAATGTTTTGAAAGAAAACGGAGTGGAAGAAATGGAAGTAAAAGAGGGGGATGAATTTGATCCGGAAATTCACGAAGCTGTGAAAAGCGATGCGAATGATACGAATGAACATCCGAATGGCACGAATAAAATTAGTAAAGTATTAAGCAAGGGATATAAGATTGGACCTGCCTCGACTCGTGAAGACGCTACGTCGACGCGAGGCGGGGAAAAAGTGATCCGCCCGGCGAAAGTAATAGTAAGCTAGCTTCTTAGGCGTTAGCTTGTTAGCTTGTAGCTTTTTGTTTTTTTATGAAATTTTTTCTAAGAAGCTAATAAGCTAATTCCTAAAAAGCTAATAAGATAGTTTTTTGAAAAATTAAATCCCCAAAGAGAATTCTCTCTGGGGATTAGAAAGGAGGTCGGAGAATTAGTCGTTAGTAATTCTCCGCATTAGGCCCTTTGGGCCCGTAATGATGGCGATGCATTTTCTGGAAATCCCTAATTCTTTGGAAGAAATTTCTTGCAATTATTTCAAGATGTTTAATTTCTTTTTTTCCAATAGGATTTTCTACAGAGGATTTTGAGGTAGTAAGTGAGTTAAGTTGTCCGGTAGTATTCAGATCTTGTATTTCCCTGATTGTTTTTTCAAATTCATCCAGCATATTTTACCTCCTGTGGGATTCTCTGAAGTAAAGATGTTAATTTATTCCAAAGATTATAGTCAACAATAAGTTCTCCTTTTAGCCTATTCTCCCGCATTTGTTTGGTAAGTTTTACTGCTAAGTCCTTAAGATCGTCATTTTTGCAATCCAGTGCGAGAGAAAACAATTTATTTCTCGCCTTTACGACATCGGAACAACTCACAACTAGAAATGCTTTCACCATCAAAAATCCTCCTTTAAATTATAGATTTTTAAGATAACGATGCCGATAAATTAGCATAATGCGGGCTTAATGTCAAGCCAAGCGCTGCGCGCAAAATTACCAATTACTAATTCCTAATATCTAATAAAATTAAAAATGTCTAAATTTTGGAAATTCAATCATTTAGTCATTAGGATTTGATTAGAAATTAGAAATTGGAAATTAGAAATTAATAAGCTAAATTTTTTTAATTAAGGTATTTTTAGCGCGCAAAACGCTATAATTGCCTACAAAAATAATATGTCTAAAATCCTAGGCATCGATCTCGGCACTACCAACTCCGCGATGGCGGTGATAGAAGCCGGGAAGCCGACAATCGTCGAAAATAAGGAAGGGGCGAGAACCACTCCTTCAATGGTCGCCATTTCCAAAGGAAATGAGCGGCTGGTGGGGCTTCTAGCCAAGCGCCAAGCCGTCACCAATCCGGGAAACACTTTGTTTTCCATCAAACGGCTCATTGGGCGGCATTTTTCCGCCGACGAAGTGCAAAAAGACGTTAAAACGCTCCCATACAAAATCAAGCAAGCTGGCGAGGGCGTAGTGGTGGAAATGGGCGGGCGGGATTATACTCCGCAGGAAATTTCCGCAATGATCCTCGGAAAATTAAAAGCCGACGCGGAAGAAAAACTGGGAGAAAAAATAACCGAAGCGGTAATCACTGTTCCGGCGTATTTTGACGACTCGCAGAGAAAAGCCACCAAGGAAGCGGGGGAGATCGCGGGATTTTCGGTCAAGAGAATCATCAATGAACCAACGGCGGCCGCGCTGGCTTACGGATTCAATAAGAAAAAAGAGGAAAAAATCGCCGTCTACGATCTGGGAGGCGGAACTTACGATATTTCCATTTTGGAAATCGGCGACGATACGGTGGAAGTGAAATCCACTAACGGAGACACCCATTTGGGAGGCGACGATTTTGACCAGGTAATAATCCATTGGATAATCAGCGAATTTAAAAAGCAGGAGGGGATAGATCTTTCCAAAGATCCGCTGGCGCTCCAGAGAATCAAAGAGGCGGCGGAAAAAGCCAAGATTGAGCTGTCCACCGCGATGGAAACGGAAATCAATCAGCCGTTCATCACCAGCGACTCAAGCGGGCCGAAGCATATGGTGATGAAAATGACGCGGGCGAAATTGGAGGAGTTGGTCGGCGATTTAGTGGAGAAGACACTGGAGCCGATGAAGAAAGCGCTCACCGACGCGAAAATGGAAACGAAAGACATCAATGAAGTGATAATGGTCGGTGGAATGACGAGGATGCCTTTAGTTTTGCAAACCGTGGAAAAATTTTTCGGAAAAAAAACCAATATTACCGTCAATCCCGACGAAGTGGTGGCGCTGGGCGCCGCGATCCAAGGAGGAGTTTTACAGGGCGACGTGAAAGATGTTTTGCTTTTAGATGTGACGCCGCTGACGCTGGGAATTGAAACTTTAGGAGGAGTGAGAACGGCTTTAATTAACAGAAACACCACCGTGCCGACAATGAAATCGCAGATATTTTCCACCGCGGCTGACAACCAGCCAAGCGTGGAGATTCATGTTCTGCAAGGGGAGCGGGAAATGGCCGCTGATAATAAAACTTTAGGGAGATTTATTCTTGACGGCATTCCTCCGTCTCCGCGCGGCATTCCGCAAGTGGAAGTGACTTTTGACATTGACGCCAACGGAATACTTTCGGTGAAAGCCAAAGATAAAGCCACTAACAAAGAACAATCCATCCGGATTGAAGCATCCACCGGACTTTCCAAAGACGAAATTGAAAAAATGAAAAAAGACGCGGATCTGCACGCGGAAGAAGACAAAAAGAAAAAAGAACTGGTGGAAGCGAGGAATATGGCGGACACTTTGTCCTATACCACCGAAAAGGCCTTGCGCGACGCTGGGGATAAAATTACGGCTGATGAAAAGAAACCAGTGGAAGATGCCGTCGCGGAGCTCAATAAAGTCAAGAATGGCGATGATTTGGAAGCGATAAAAAAAGCCACCGAAGTCCTTTCCCAATCCGCCCAAAAAATCGGCGAGAAACTCTACAAAGCCGCGCAATCCGCCTCATCGGCGGACAAGGAACCGCCGAAAGAAGAAGGACCAAAAGACGCGGAAGTGGAGGATGATAAAAAAGACGAGGGCGAGAAAAAGTAATT
>MFRX01000041.1:2869-28014 GCA_001784725.1 Candidatus Moranbacteria bacterium RIFCSPHIGHO2_02_FULL_40_12b | reverse complement strand
TTGAAAAAAACTGAATTTTTACAGCAAGGCGGCTTCACGGAGCGGCTGTATAATCAAAGAAAAAATTTCAGAGAGAAAAATTTTTAAAACTTGCTTTTCCGCGCGGAAGAATTATTATATATATGGCAAAGAATATTATAAATCCAGATCGTATATCTCTGACAACACACCAATTATTTTTAGGATTTTCTGAAACTGACAAAATTATTGGAAATAGTACAGGATTCATTTATCAAAAAGAAGATAGGTGGTATATTATTACAAACTATCATGTTGTTTCTGGAAGAAATCCAGAAACAAAAGAGTGCTTAAGTGAAGAGTTGGCAATTCCTAATATTTTGTCTACAACTTTCTGGATAAAAGATAAGCCGGGACATCGCGAGCGAAAAATTATAAATCTTTATAATAAAGACAATAATCCTGTCTGGATAGAACATCCACAGTTTGGATCTAAAGTTGATGTCGTCGCGATTCCTATTCCTGAAGAAATTATAAAAGGCAACAATTTATTTCCAATAAATAAAATTGATTTTGACAATCAATTTAAATGTGAAGTGGCTGATGATATTTTTATAATAGGCTATCCTTTTTTAGAACAAGAGTATCTAGAACTTCCTATCTGGAAAAAAGCAAGCATAGCTTCGGAGCCAGATGTTAATCGTGATCAGTTGCCAAAGTTTCTTGTTGATACAGCTACAAGAAAAGGATTATCTGGGTCACCAGCCATAATGCAAAGAACGGGATTTAATCAGCCCGTTGGCAGTAATCCTAATATCATTTCTGACGATGCTATTTTTGGAAGAATAAGAAAATTTGCAGGCATTTACTCCGGAAGAATAGGTAAAGATGAATCAAAAGCACAATTGGGAATCATTTGGAAAACTCGTGTGATAGATGAAATATTGAATTCCGAAAAAATAAACATATGATTTCAGCGGGGTTGAAAAAATTCATAGAATCCAACGCCATGGGCTTGGAGACTGCCAGATAATTTCAAATCTCCTCTTATTTTCAATAATCTTAAATGTATCATTTCCCGACGGCCGTCAGTTAGTGATACAAATCAAAATATATCCTCACTACCTTATGATGATATAAGGTAGTGAATAATTTCTTCCATTCTTCCTTATACGGAAGAAACAAAGAACTTGCTTTTCCGCGCAGGGGCGTCAACTTGACTTTCCAATCATTTTTCGGTAACCTGATTTAAATTCGATATCATTCGGATTATTAAAAAAGCAATAAATTTCCAAGGAGGGAATCATGGAAAAAGAGTTTGATCTGAAAGAGAAATTGCGTATTTTTCATGCAGAAAGAGTTAATTTTAAAAAACTCGCAGCAACCCCAAGGGGGGTGAAATCAATTGTTTCAGAAATCAAGAAAAATAGACTGATAGCCATTACGGGAGCAGATATGATTGATTATTTAAACTCAATGTGCCAGGTATCTGTGAGCTTCGTGGCGCTAAAAAATGAGCTACAAAAATATCCGGAACTTTTGCAGGAGCTCCGTGAGCGTGGACTCAAACACATTGAGTGAGGGTTAGGGAAGCAACTTATTTTTAAGCAGGTGCGCGGGATTCTCGTGCGCCTGTATTTTTTATGCTAAAATATATTTATGATTTAGAATTTATATCGAGGTTGAACCTCGATATTTTTTTCGTATTTTTTATTTTTCCAACATATACCAAAAATAGCGGTCGCCAGAAATGGTGTATAATGTTTTTCCCCCGCCTTCCGCCCGCCGGTTTATTATCACTTTTTTGAATAACATAAAAATACAACTCATACTACCTTACGATGATATAAAATAGTGAATAATTTCTTCTAATTTTTTTCGGAGAATTATATGACCTGGAATTTGACAGATGCTATTACTTGTTGCTAGAATAACCCGAGTTATTTTCAAAGTGAATAATGAAAAAAATTAGAACGAGTCAGGAGGAATATTATATGAATATCTATGTTTGTTCGGATATCGGAGGGCGATCACATATGGAGGATACTTCCTGTTTGGAAAAAAACTTCGGCGGAAATAAAAATTGGCATTTCGGCGGAGTTTTTGACGGCCATGTCGGCGCTTGTGTGTCAATGCTTGCCGCGGAAAAAATGCCGGAAATTTTTCTTGAAAAAATTAAATCCGAACTGAAACCGGAAAAATCTTTCAAGAAATCATTTTTGGATGTTTCCAAAATGGCGGATAAGCAATATACTGGATGCACTGCGCTAGCTTTTTTTATCAGGGATAACGATATCTGGATCGCCAACGCGGGAGATGGAAGGATGATAAATGTTCGGAAAAAAGAAATCAGCCAAATTACAAACGATCATCAAGCAAACAATGAAAGCGAGAAAGCGCGGATATTGAAATTAGGGGGCGAAATAAAGGGATGCTACATAATGCGGGGAAAAGAAGGCCTGATGCCGACGAGATCCTTAGGCGATGAATATTTCAGGCCGGTTGGGATAATTCCTGATCCGGAAGTATTTCACAGGAAGATCAGGAAGGACACAATAGGATTCGTGCTGGCGACTGACGGATTGTGGGAAGCGATGACCAATGAAGCGGTCGGGGAAATCCTGAAAGAAACAAAAACAGCTAAGGAAGCCGCGGAACTTATCAAAGCGGTCTATATCGGCATAGAGCCGAGGTATATGCTGGATAATATGACGGTGATGGCAATAAAATATAACCTAAACGCCTCATAGGCAAAAAAGGAGGAAATGAATATGTCCAAATCCAGAGTAGATGACAAGAAAAAAAAGGAAAGGTATAAAAAAGAAATTATTAAAATTTTGGACAGAGTACATCTTACAGGAAGGAGCAGAAAGAAAAAAGTAATTGAGATTGCATTTTTAGTAGGATTCGGAAAGGGAAGATTACGGATTTTAGAACTGAACGAAGTGCTTTTCAGAGCATTCCAGGATTTGGGATATAGCAGAGATGAGTTGAAAAAAATCACCGACGAGGTTCTGGCCGAACTTGATAATTAATTAAGAAACTTCACACTTCATAGAGGCGGACGCTTAACAAGTAACCGCCTCTTTATTTTTTCTTTTTTTAATGATAATATTGAAGTGCGCATCATAATACGTATTAAAAAAATTCAATCTCTCTTAATTTCACATGGTTTCATTCGTACGAATGAGCAAATAAGAAAATCATTCCAATTTTTTCCGGAAGATCATAATTAATCGGATTCGGGGGCTATCCCTATCGAGGTTCAACCTCGATAGGGTTTTGGGCTTGAATAATCAACCTCTTGCCAAGAATAAAATATGGTGATAAAATATCATCACATCGCATCACATCACAGGTTCAGGTTATTTTTCAGATTAATCCAAAGAGAGCATCTTCCAGTTAATAAGGTTTAATACGCGAATAAAATGGCCATGTTTCCTTTTCATCTGGTTTTCACCAAGCATCCCGACGGATCGCTGGAGCCGACCAGAAAAATTAAAATCGGAACACTGACTTCCGGGCCCGGCGCCCACTTTAGCCAGAGAGTTTTCTTTGGCGAAATCGACATATTTTCCCTTATCGGCTGCGATATCGAAGCGGTTGAAGAAGGAAAAACTCTTGTTATCAAAGAATTTCATTAGTAGGTCTTGAAATCTATCGAGGTTCAACCTCGATAGATTTACCCGGATTACAATACCTTTTGTTTTTATATACAATTTTTATCCCTTCCATTCTTTTACATATGGAATAAATTACACTCGTCATACGGGATAAAAAAGATGAAATAATATACTGCTGAAAAAATTTTAAAACAGGCAATCAATTGATTACCTGTTTTTTTTAATTCATATATTATTCCCGGCCAGGATTTCTTTCCATTCTTCGGAAAGCTCCACTTTCCATCCTTCTCTCTCATGTTTATCTATGTAGCTTTCGAGATAATATTTCAAGTTTCCCTTGGGCAATTCCTCAAGTTGCGCAAGATAGAAGACCTCAATTATTCCTTCGTTTTCTTCCGTTATCGGATGAAAAAGTATCCTTTCCACTATGAATTTGAAAGGAAGAACCTGTATTACGTCTTTCTTATGGGGCCTTGCGGCAAGCGTTATTTCCTTGATGAATTTTGAATGCTTGCTCTCCTTATTTTCTTTGGCATAATCTGTCAGACGCCTTATTTTATCAAATTCTTCAGTTAAAACTTCATCCGTCATAAGAAGCACGTCCTTTTTTAATAATACTTTTACCATTTTTCCTCCTGTTTTTTTATTTTGAATTATTATTTTCATGTAAAATAACTTTTTAAAGCTTAATCCATTGATGTGGCGCTGTCAATTGACAAAGCGCTTCTTTTCTGATATGTTTGGTTAAAAGTTATTTAACATATTTATTAATTGTCAAAAAAGAAGGGGGAAAAATGAAAAAATTTCTGATAATATCGGGTTGCGTTTTATTCTTAATAACAGCAGTTTCATTGCATTTTACCTTTCAGGATATCGAAATTCGGGATATTGAGGGATACAAAAAATTACTTGGCGAGAAGCGATCTAATCTTCGGGACAGATTGTTTTTACTTAATCATATTCACGGCAAATTAACAGGATCGGGAACCGCGTTAGAAAACAAGGTTAGTGGCATTAAAATTGAGAATACCCAACTTTTTCTGATGTTGGATGATTGTAATCGGAAACTGCAGGAAAAGAAATACGATTGTCTTGATTATATTGAGAATTTAGCTGTCCAGGTAAACAAGAATTACGATCACTTTTTGAGGGAGATGTTCAAGCAAAAAATAGAATCAGAAAAAGAGAAACCAGGGAAAAAGGAGCCAAATAAAAAACATGAATTGCAGGCAGTCAATGACCGCCTGCTTTATTTTAGCGAGTTATTAAAAATGCTATAATAAACAAATGGACATTATTTCACATGGCCTTTGGGGCGGCATCGCTTTCGGGCGGAAAAGCCGGAAAAGTTTCTGGCTGTCTTTTGCGATAGGCATTTCTCCCGATATCTTTTCGTTCGGCGTATTCTGGTTGGCCACCTTCTTCGGCATTAGCCAGCGGCCTGATTGGAAACATGGGCCGCCGGATATTTCCCTGATTCCCGGATATGTTGGAAATCTTTATAACATTACTCATAGTTTGATAATTTTCGCGCTTGTCTTCACGATTTTATGGATAATTTTCAAAAGGCCTGTTTGGGAAATCGGCGCCTGGGGCTTGCATGTTTTGGTAGACGTTTTTTCCCATTCCTACCGTTTTTTTCCCACGCCGTTTCTCTGGCCGGTATCCGATTTTAAAATTAACGCTATCGGCTGGGGAGACCCGAGAATATTTTTCCCCAATCTGATTTTACTTTTCATTTTATATTCCTGGTTTTTCATCGCTAAGATGAGAGAAAGAAAAAAATGGACAAAAAACAAATACTAAAATACTTTTTAATAATTTTTACTTTAGCGGTTGCTTTTTTTTCATGGTTTTCAATAGACCGGGCAATCAATATCCCCGCGGCCAGCGAGTGGCTTGCTCCAATTTTTTGGTTTTCTCTTTTGTTTGTTTTTTTATGCTTGGATTCCATTCTTATTAAAAATACGAACCTGTTGAAAATCATTTATGCCGTTTCTTTTTTTGCCAGTTTTATTTTTGTTCTTCGCTGGCAGCATATTCTTGCGATTTTAATCGCAGTACTTTTTGCCATTTCCGCGTCGGAAAGAATAAAAAATGACCTGAAATCGAACATTAAAATAAGCTTATGGCGCGCGTTGCGGCTGGGAAGGCCTTTTATTGTCTTTTCCTTCGCCATCGTCATATCCAGCCAGTATTATTTCGAGGTAAAAAAACTGGGAGTTGAGCATGCCATTCCGGATTTTGACGTAAGCAAAATATCCCGCGCGTTAGTCCCGAAAATACTCTCAATGGCTAACGAAGCTTTCAAGGATTCAAATGATGAAAATATGACAGTGGATGAATTTATCCTCAAGATCCAAAGCCAGTCGCTGGAAGGAAAATCAATCATTGAAGCGAGAGGCAATGTCGACCGGCTAATTGAAGAGCAAGGAGGGAAAAATTTATCTCCAGAACAAAAAGAAACGATAAAACAGGAAATCCTAAAAAAAATTGAAAAAGAAAAAACCAACATTCTGGAAACCCAGAATAATCTAATTCTGGAGCAGGGAAGGAAACAGTTTTCTGATACCGCCGGATTTGAAGTCAAAGGAGATGAAAAGTTCTATGACACCATATCCCGCATTATTAATGAAAGGGTGAATAATTATTTCAAGCCGGGCCTCTCGGAAAACAACCATTCGTCGGCTATTACCGCGCTCCTGGCGCTGATCCTTTTTCTCACGGTGATGCCTCTGGGATCTTTTTTGAGCCCGCTATGGATTCTTTTCGTGAAGCTGATATTCCACATTTTAGTTAAATCGGATATGATCAGGATAATAAAAGTGCCGAAAGAAGTTGAAATGATAGAATAACCTGACCCCGCACCAAATTTCAAATTCAGATAATTATAATTTGCAGAATTAATCGCGGAATCGCCTTCGGCTTTGTAAATATTATGCTTATAGCTCCATAAAAAAATTGGTGCGGGGTAAATTAGCAGTCGGATGATTAGATTGCTAATTTTTTTATTTTAGTGTAGGATTCAGTGGTATGGCGACCCCGCACAAAATTCCAATAATACTCTAAATAATATTTAACCTTACGTGCGTGGACGCCTTCGGCTGAATTTTTTATAAAATTTTATTTTACGGGCGAATTTTTGCGGGGTGCTCATTTTTTCAGCTTCTCGCCGCGCTCGAAGGAAAAAATGGCAAAGAATTATTACGAAATTTTGGGCGTTTCAAAAAACGCTTCTGATGATGAGATAAAAAAAGCATATCGCAAGCTTGCTCATAAATATCATCCGGACAAAGCGGGGGGAGAAGAAAGCAAATTTAAGGAAATAAACGAAGCGTATCAGGTCTTATCCGACAAAGCGAAACGGCAGCAATATGACCAATTCGGAAGGACATTTGACCAAGGCGGTTTCTCCGCCGGAGGCGGACCAGCCGGGGGCTGGGATTTTTCCGGTTTTTCCACCCAAGGCGGACCAGCCGGGGGCTGGGATTTTAACTTTGGAGAAGAGGGCTTTAGCGATATTTTTTCCGACATTTTCGGAACGGCGTTCGGGGGAAGAAGAAAATCCCGCGCCCGAACCGGGCAGGATATTCAGGTGGATGTGGAAATAAGTTTTGAGGAAATGGTGAAGGGGGCTTCCCGAAGCATAAATTTATATAAAACAGTGAAATGCGATGTCTGTAAGGGAACTGGCGGAGAACCGGGCGCTAAAGAAGAAACTTGTCCCGTTTGCAAGGGTTCAGGGCAAGTCCGAAAAACATCCCGAAGTTTTTTTGGAACTTTTACCCAGGTAGTCATCTGCGATAATTGCCGCGGAAAAGGAAAAATATTTTCTAAAAAATGCCATAAATGCGGTGGTGGTGGCAGAGTTAAGGACTACCAATCGATAAATATAGAAATTCCAGCCGGGATCCAAAACGGGCAGACCATATCGGTTCAGGGGCAGGGCGAAGCGGGGGAATTCGGCTCCTCTAATGGGGACCTGTATGTCAATGTCCGCGTCGCGCCCCATCAAAAATTAAAAAGGGAAAATGACAATATCATATCTTCTGAAAAAATATCTTTTTCCCAGGCGGCGCTGGGCGATAAAATAGAAGTGGAAACTATTGGCGAAGAAGTAAAAATGAAAATTCCTGCCGGAACGCAATCGGGAGAAATTTTCCGCATCAAGGAAAAAGGCGTTCCGCACCTTGGCAAACGCGGGCGGGGAGACCATTTGGTGAAAATTGTAGTCAATATACCGAAAAACTTATCGCGCGAGCAGAGAAGATTGATTGAAGAATTGGGTAAGCTATGATATTTCAGAGAGCAGAAGCTTCCTGTTTTTGTTTTTAAAAATGGGATATAATTAAATCATGGATCTGAATCTATTATTCAATCCCTCCTCTATCGCCATTGTCGGCGCGACGGAGAAGGAAGGAAAAGTCGGAAATACAGTCGCCAGAAATATTTTGGAACTCGGCTATCAGGGCGAGGTTTTTCTCGTTAACCCCAAACATAAGGAACTTTTCGGGAGAAAATGCCACCCGTCGCTGGAAGCGATTATAGAAAAGGTGGATTTGGCGATTATTATCGTTCCAGCGGAAGCGGTTAATAAAATAATAAAAAAATCTTCCGAGAGCATAACAAATTATATCGTAATATCCGCCGGCTTTTCCGAAATTGGTGAAAAGGGAAAGGAAAGGGAAGAAGAACTGGCAAAAATAGCGCGGGATAACAACCTGAACATTCTCGGTCCCAATTGCCTCGGATTTATCAATCCGAAAATAAAACTCAACGCTTCTTTCGCCGGCGAAATGCCAGTTCCGGGAAACATCGCTTTAATATCGCAATCCGGGGCGCTGGCGGTGGGGATAATGGATATGGCGGAAAAAGAAAACTTGAAATATTCCGGAATTTTTTCCATTGGAAACAAAGCAGTAATTGACGAAGCGGATTTGATTGAATATCTGGCTGATGATAAGGATACTAAGGTTATTGGAATATATCTTGAAGGAATAAAAGACGGAAAAAAATTTGTCAGCGCGGTTGAAAAATATTCCTCCAAAAAGCCAATCGTAATTTTGAAAGCCGGAAAAACGGAAAAAGCGCGGAAAGCCATTTCTTCCCATACCGGGGCTTTGGCGGGAAGCGAGCAGATATTCAGCGCCGTTTTGGAAAAATACGCAGTCGCAAAAGCCGGAAATCTTGAGGACTTTATCTCGCTTCTTAAAATTATGTCTTTGGCTGATTCGCCGAAAAATGAAGAAGTTATAATAATAACCAACGCCGGAGGGCCGGGGGTGCTGACCACCGACGCGTTTGAGGGTAAAAAAATAAAGCCGGCTAATTTAAGCGATGACGTAAAAAATAAATTAAGAGTGCTTCTGCCGGAGGAATCAGCGGTGGAAAATCCGATTGATCTTCTGGGTGACGCGAGGGAGGATCGCTATAAAAATGTTTTGGAGGCGGTAAAAAAAGAAAAAGCAGGATCGGTAATTTGCGTCCTGACGCCCCAGGATCAGACGCCGGTTGATAAAATCGCGGAGGAAATTATTGAATTTAAAAATGATGATCAAAAAAATGTAGTCACTTCTTTTATCGGGGGAGAGAAGATTGCGAAAGCGATTAAAAAATTAAGTGAAAATAATATTCCAAATTTTTCCTTTCCGGAACAGGCAGTTTTAGCGCTGGATAAATACTTTTGCTGGAACTTGCGATCCCTCACCTCCAACTCCTCTCCCCGCCTTGACTCGGCGAGGCAGGCCGAAGGGAGAGGGAAGATTGATATTTCCCGACAGCAGAAAGTTTTAGAAATTATAAATAAGGCCAAAGCGGAAAATCGCGGCGCGTTGCTGTTTTCGGAAGCAAAAGAGATTTTGCAAATGTATGGAATCAATGTCATCGAAAGCCAAAATTCTGACGCGAGGGTGGATATTGATTTTCCGGCGGTCGCGAAAGTGGACAGCGACAAAGTCCCGCACAAAACGGATAAGCAGGGAGTCGTTTTAAATATAAATAATCAGGCAGAATTGGAGGAAGCGATTAAAAAACTGAAAAATAAATTTCCGGGAGAAAATATCATTATCCAGCCGATGCTGGAAAGGCAAATGGAGCTGATAGTCGGGATTAAAAAGGATGATATTTTCGGTCCGATTATCGTTTATGGCTTGGGAGGAATATACACGGAAGTGTTCAAATTAGCGGAATTTTTAGTACCACCTTTGAGCGTTGAAGAAATAAAAAAATCTTTAATCCAGGGTAAATTGGGATTTTTATTCAAAGAAACTAGAGGGCAAAAACCTTATAACTTAGATGAGATTGCGGATATTACAATTAAAATATCTCAGCTAGCGTTAGAAATTGATGAGATTAAGGAGTTTGATATAAATCCGCTGTTGATTTACAATGACAGAAGAAAAGCAGTGGCAGTGGATTTGAAAATAATGCTTTAAGCGCAATTATTTTTTTATGGCGAACTGGAAGATTAAAGAAGGATCGGACTATAAAAATCCGGAGAATTTATCGGTACATCCGCTGATACTGAAAATACTTTCACAGAAAGGAATAGGAACTGACGAAGGTATCAATAATTTCCTCAATCCGGATTATGAAAGGGACACTCACGACCCTTTTTTGTTTTTGGAAATGGAAAAAGCGGTGAAAAGGATAAAACAGGCGCGCGAAAAAAAAGAAAAAGTGGCAATTTTCGGGGATTATGACGCGGACGGCGTCACTTCGACCGCGATAATCAAGGAAACGCTGGATGAAATTGGAATTTCTTCTTTTATTTACATTCCGGACAAAAAAATAGAAGGATATGGAATGAACACCGGCGCGGTCAATGACTTCCGCCAGAAAGAAGTGAAACTGATAATTACCGTTGATTGCGGGATAAGCAACGCGAAAGAAATTGAAGAAGCCAATGGTTGCGGCATTGATGTGATAATAATTGACCACCACCATATTCCCAGGCAATTGCCAAGGGCCTGCGCGATTATCAATCCCCAGATGAAAAATTCCGGATATCCTTCAAAAATTTTGGCCGGAGTGGGCGTAACATTTAAGGTTGTTCAGGCAATTTATGAAACGTTTCTGCCGGAAAAAAAAGAGCAATTAAAATGGCTTCTCGATATTGTGGCGATAGGCACAGTGGCGGATTGCGTGCCGCTTCTGGGAGAAAACAGGGTTTTGGTCAAATATGGCCTGATAGTCCTCTCAAAAACAAGGAGAATCGGGCTGCGGGAAATTTTCAGCGTCGCGCGGCTGTTGATTGACGAGAATAATATACCCAATACTTATAACATTTCATTCCAGATAGCCCCAAGGATAAATTCTGCCGGAAGAATGGATCATGCCAATACTGCCTATAATCTGGTTAGAGAAAAAAGCCAGGTTAAAGCGAGAGAACTAGCGCTGGAATTAGAATCCAACAATCAACAAAGACAGAAGGTGACGGAAAAAGTCGTTGAAGAAGTTAAAATTCTGGCGGAAAATTCATTTAAAGACAAAAAATTGATTTTCGCCGTTGGGGAGCATTTTCCGATAGGAGTGGTAGGGCTTGTTGCCGGAAAAGTTTCTGAAATATTTATGAAACCTGCGGCAGTCCTGCAAAAAGGAGAAAAAGAGAGCCAGGGATCTTTCCGGAGCATTCCGCAAGTTAACATCATTGAAGCGATTGAAAAATGCAGTGAATACCTAATTAAATTTGGCGGACATGCTCAAGCGGCGGGAATTAAGATCGCCAATGAAAATCTGGAAAAATTTTATGAAAAACTGAATTCGATTATTGAAAAAGAGCTGGAGGGGAAAGATATTTCCCCTGAAATTGAAATCGACGCGGAAATAAATCTGGATAAAATTGATTTTCAGCTTATCGAAGGCCTCCAAAAAATGGAACCCTTCGGTGAGGGAAATCGCCAGCCAGTTTTTCTTTCCCGCAATTTAACTGTCAATGAAGCCACTTTGGTCGGCAACGGCGAAAAGCATCTTAAATTATTCCTGCGCTCCGAAAATAATTCGCCGAAAATTTATGAAGCCATTGGTTTTAATTTTGCCGGACAGTTCCGGAATATCAAGCCGGGCGACAAAATCGATGCGGTTTTTAATGTTGAAGAGGACGAGTGGAACGGAAGCAAGAAAATTCAGTTGAAGTTAATTGATATGAAAAAAATTAATTAAAATCTTTTATATAAATTTTAGAAGCCCTGTTTTACAGAGCTTCTTTGTTTTTTATTTAGGAACGAGGGTGAATTTTGAAAGCTTAAATGTTATTTCTTCCGGTATCAAACCTGTGAGATTTAATATTGTTAGCAGTGCTATGATTAATATCAAAATGCCTAAACCAATTGCGGTACCCTCATGTTCCTTCTTATAAGGTACTTTGCTTGTCATTTTTATTTCCTCCTTCTTGTTTTAAATAGCTTATTATATTTTTCCATATCCTTGTTAAAATGTAAAGATATGATAGGATAAAAGCATGCCCAGTAGTGAAAATTCAAATATAACTAAAATATATTTTTACTACCGGCATATTCTTAATAATAACTGATTATTCAATAAATATAGGAATTTTTTGGGCATAGCCCGTTCAAATTTCTACTACTGGGATGGATAAAATAGTAATGTATACTGATGGAGGGTCAAGAAACAATCCCGGACCGGCGGCGATTGGGGTTTGGATAGAAACGCTCAAAAAGCAATTCGGCCATTATATTGGGGAAAAAACCAATAATGAAGCCGAATATGAGGCGATAATTTACGGGCTGAAAAAAATCAAGCAGCTGATCGGCAATGATAAAACAAGGACTACCGAAGTGGAATGTTTTCTGGACAGCGAGTTTGTCACCAAGCAGATGAACCATGAATATAAGGTTAAAGAAAAGGACTTGCAGGGATTATTTTTGCGAGTGTGGAATCTAATGCTGGATTTCGGGAAAGTCACCTTCAATCACATTCCGCGCGAAAAAAACATAACTGCGGATAAATTAGTGAACGAAGCGCTGGATAATAAGGAAAAGCAGACGACACTGCTTTAGATTTATGATTTATAAATTAAGAATTAAGAATATTTTTAAATCGTAAATCGTAATTCTTAAATCTTTACAAGAATGTCTAAATTGAAAAAATCTATTATTTGGCTAGTAATCATCGTTGTGATAATCGGCGCGGTTTTCTATTTTCGCTCCCGCAAACCCAAAACGGAATATTCAACCGAAGAAGCGAGAAAAGTGAACGTCATTCAGACCGTTTCGGTGACCGGAGAAATTGTTTCCGAAAATCAGGTTGATTTGGCTTTCAATACCAGCGGGGAAGTAAAAAAAATTTATGCTGCCGTGGGAGATAAAGCGCGGAAAAACCAATTGATTGCCAGCGAAGACATCAGCGGACTTTTGATTGACTTCAAAGAAGCGGAAAAAGACATTGCTTACCAGAAAAAAACTTTGGCCAATATGAAAAGGAGAAAATCCGCTTATAACCGAGAGCAGGAAGACGCGCAACGGGCGCTGGTGGAAAAAGCGAAATTGGCTTCGGAAGATATTGAAAAGCAAATCCGGGAAAAATCAATTTATTCGCCGATGGAAGGAATAATAATCAGGAAAAATATTGAAGCAGGCGAGATGGCAATCGCTAATTCCGCGATTTTCACAATCGCGGAAGAAGGCAAGTCGATTTTGGAATCCAACATTCCCGAGTCGGACATTATCAAGATTTCTGTCGGACAAAAAGCCAGTGTGACATTGGACGCGTTTCCTTCCTCGGAAATTTTTGAGGCGGAAATTTTTGAAATTGAGCCGGCTTCCACGGTTATCCAAGATGTAGTTTATTACAAAACCAAATTACGATTTACAAAAACTGATCCGCGTTTCAAAAACGGGATGAGCGCCGATATTGATGTTAAAACCGCGGAAAAATCCAATGTGCTGGCAGTTCCGGCGCGGGCGATTAAAATGGAAGGAAGCCGGAAATACGCGGAGGTCTTAAAAAATGCCGAAAAAGGCGAAATTGAAAAAAAATTCATCGAAACCGGATTGGAAGGCGATGAAGGATTGGTGGAAATTGTTTCGGGATTGAATGAAGGGGAAAAAGTTATTACATTAATTAAAAGTTCATAAAAAAATAGGCAGAACATATTGTTCTGCCTAAAATATCTATCGCTCGTTATTTGATTATTATATTCAATCCCGTTTTTCTTAGATTATTAATGAACTCTTTTTCTAAGATTTCATTCTTTTTGCTTATTGGTATTTTTAAAGAATAGGTATTATTTGATATTTTTTCAGTTTTTATCTTTAAATTGTGCATTGTTTTTACCGCGTCTTTCTCCACGATAAGTATTATTTTTCCGAATAATGAAAATGAGAATTTCCAATTTTTCGGAAAAGTAACAATAATTTTTTTCATTTAATTCCTCCTTGGCGATAGATTTTTATAATCCTATACATAAATCCTTAATATGTCAAGTGAAATTATAAAAACCAAAAATCTTTGCAAAACCTACGACAATGAAGGCGTTTTGACGAAAGCCGTCCGCGGCGTTTCTTTTTCCGTGGAAAAAGGGGAGTTCGTGGCGATTATGGGTCCGTCGGGATCGGGAAAATCAACGCTGATGCAGGTTCTGGGATTTTTGGACCGCCCGACGGAAGGGGAGTATCTGTTTGAAGGGAGAGACACCAAGAATTTTTCAGAGGACGAACTGGCAAGCATTCGCAACAAAAAAGTCGGATTTGTTTTCCAGACGTTTAATCTTTTGCCGCGAACGACTGTTTATGAAAACGTGGAATTGCCGTTGTTGTATGAGCGCACCCTCTCCCCATCCCTCTCCCGAAAGGAGAGGGGGAGTAAGAACGAAATCATTATAAGGGCACTCAAAGCGGTGATGATGGACCATCGGACTAATTATATGTCTAATCAACTGTCCGGCGGGGAAAAGCAGAGAGTGGCGATCGCGCGGGCGCTGGTCAATAATCCGGAAATTATTTTCGCCGACGAACCGACGGGAAATCTGGATTCTAAATCCGGCATCCAAGTGATGGAAATTTTGGATGAACTTAATGACGCCGGCCATACGATAATTTTAGTCACGCATGAAACGCAAACGGCGCAATACGCTAAAAGAATTATTTCTATGAAAGATGGCGGAATTATTTCGGATGAAAAAGTTGTGGAAAGAGTTAAACTTGGAGATGGTGACTTGCTGAAATAAAATTAGATGAATCTTCTTAACCCGATAAAAATTTCATACAAAAACCTTCTGTCCGCCAAGGGGCGGTCGTTTTTGACGATTTTGGGAATTATCATCGGGGTAGCGGCGGTGATTATCATCTTTTCCGTCGGGCTTTCGGCGCAAGCGCTCATTTTGGACCAAATAAAGGGAATTGGATCTAATTTAATTGGAATTCTTCCCGGCGCGTCTGATGAGGAGGGGCCGCCGGCAGCGGTAATGGGAATTTCCATTACTACTTTGAAATATGACGATCTCCTGGCGCTCCGCAAAGAAAAAAATGTTCCCGAAGTGGAAGACGCGGCCGGCTACGTTATGGGAACGGCAGCGGTAGAATATGGAGTGAATAGCTTAAACGCATCTTTTACCGGAACGACAGCCAGCTATATCAATGTTGAAGACGCGGAAATATCACGCGGAAGGTTTTTTACCGAAGAAGAAGAATCCAATCTCTCCCGGGTCGCGGCGTTGGGAATAACCGTGGCCAATGACCTTTTTGGAACGGAAGACCCAATAAACAAAAAAATAAAAATCAAAGGCCATAACTTTATAGTAATCGGAATTTTTAAGCAAAGGGGAACGGCTGGCTTCGGGCTTGCCGGACTCGATGAAAGCGTGTTTATTCCGCTCGAAACAGCGCAAAAATTAATTATGGGCATTGACCATCTGGGATTTATCCGCCTTAAGGTCAAAAGCGCCGATCTTATTGAGTCGGCCAAAGCCAATATAAAAATTACCCTGCGTGAACGCCACAATATCAATGATCCCGCCAATGATGATTTCTCGGTGCGCGATCAGGCATCAGCCATTGAGACCATCAGCGCTGTCACCAACGCCCTTCGCTATTTTTTGCTCGCTATCGGAACCGTTTCGCTTTTGGTCGGCGGAGTGGGTATTATGAATATAATGCTCATCGCGGTGAACCAGCGGATCCGCGAAGTAGGGCTCCGCAAAGCCATTGGAGCCAGAAACTCGGATGTCCTCTCCCAGTTCCTCGCCGAGTCGGCGGCCATATCTTTTATGGGGGGATTAATCGGAATTATTTTGGGATTATTAATAGCTTATCTGTCCTCAATAATCGTCCAAAAAATGGGCTACAACTGGCCGCTGCTCATTTCGCCGATGTCGATCGTTGCCGCCGCCGGAATCTCTATTTTCATTGGAATTGTTTTTGGAATGTACCCGGCCCGCAAAGCGTCTAAAATCAGCCCGATGGAGGCGTTGAGGTATGAATGATTTTGTAGAGACGCCCCGGTGGGGCGTCTTTACAGACAGACGAAATATAAAAATGTTGGAAAAATACAAAAACAAATACAAAATTAAATCATCAAGATTGGCAGGATACGATTATTCACAAAACGGAATGTATTTTGTGACAATTTGTACGAAAGGCCGCGAAGAACATTTTGGTAAAATAGAAAATGGAAAAATGATTTTGTCGGATATCGGAAAAATAATCCGTGAGGAATTGTTAAAAACGCCGATTATTCGTTCCAATGTAATTTTAGATGAGTGGATAATTATGCCGAATCATATACACGCGATTATTGAAATTGTTAATTCGATGGTATCCGTAGAGACGCCCCGTCGGGGCGTCTCTACGATTGCAATTGCCACGCGAACACAAACCAAAAACAAATGTGGCGGATATAATTTCAATTGGAAATCAAATTCGTTGGGTTCGATTATTAATCAATTTAAATCCATTTGCACCAAAAAAATTTGGAAATCGAAATATATTACATTCACATGGCAACCGCGATATTATGACCACATCATCCGCAATGAAATATCATTGAATAAAATCCGCGAATATATCCAAACAAATCCGCAGACATGGGAGCGGGACAGGAATAACATGGAAAATATATTTATGTAATTTACAAAAATAAAACGCGCGTCCCGGAATTTCCAAGTTTGGAATTTTCCCGAAACGCGCTAGTGGATTATTATCCTTTCAGGTATTTTACCACCGAATTGATTCCGGAAGTAATAAATATTGAACAAACACCCGCAGAAGCAACCGCGAGACATGTGACCAAGAAAAAATCCGGTGCGTTAGTTATAAGTGCAGTCGGTCTCCCCGCAACCGCGACCATCGCCGAAATCATCATCACAATAGAAAGCCATATCCCAAGGGATATTTTAGTTAGTCCATTATTAAGATTTTTATCCATTTTTCCTCCTTTTTTTAAAGAACTTTTGTTGAATTATTCAACATAATAGTATAGCACAGTTAAAAAATAAAGTCAAGCCCATAAAGTTGCAAGGCAGCCACGGGCCGAATGTCCAGTATGCAAGAAATATTATTATCCATCAAACTCGCCCTCAAAAATCTCCGTTCAAATATCGGACGGTCGATTTTATCGCTGCTTGGCATCGTCATCGGCGTGGCGGCGGTGATAATAGTTTTGTCGCTTGGGGCGGGGCTCAAAAGCTTCGTTATCGGCCAGGTTGAGTCGTTCGGCACGGATATTTTTAACGTGGAAGTGAAAGTTCCCAAAACCAAGCATACTTCTTCGCAAAATGTGGGAGGTATGGTCGGCGGTACGCAGATTACCACTCTGAAAATAAAAGACGCCGAAGAAATAGCGAGACATCCCAATATCCGCGCCTGGTATGGCGGAATAATGAGCCAGCAACTGGTGAATTACCGCGACAAAAACAAGCAGACAATCCTTATGGGGCTTACAGCCGGCGTGGTGGAAGCGGACGAAAAAACCCAAGTGGAAGCGGGAAGGATGTATACGGAAGAAGAAGACCGGGGACTGGAACAGCTGGCGGTTCTGGGAAGCGATGTCAAGGAGTCATTTTTCGGGCTGGAAAACGCGGTGGGAAAGACGATAAAAATCAAAGGGCAGACATACAAAGTTGTCGGCGTCCTGAAAAAAAGGGGAATGACCGGATTTTTCAATTTTGACAATACGATTTATATCCCCATGCGGACGCTCCAGAAAAAAATCATGGGAATCGACCATATCCAGTTTGCCATTTTCCGCCTGAAAGACACGGCGAAAACGGAACTCACGATTTTGGAGGCGACGGATATCGTGAGAAAGGAGCATGATATCAAAAATTCTGATGACGACGATTTTGCCATTACTTCCATCGTGCAGGCCAAAGAAATAGTCGGCAAAGTTCTTTCGGTAATTAATATTTTATTATTGTCTCTTACCTCTATCTCGCTTCTGGTTGGGGGAGTGGGAATAATGAATGTAATGTATGTGGCGGTGACAGAACGGACTTATGAAATCGGGCTGCGAAAATCAGTCGGCGCGGAAAAAGGGGATATCCTGAAACAATTTTTATTTGAAGCGATTTTTCTTACGGTTATGGGAGGGTTTTTGGGAGTCGTCATTGGATTTATTCTTTCCCAAGTGGCCGGCTATTTCGCTGGACGCGCCGGATTTTTTATTCAATTCCAAATTACTTTATTTTCAGTCCTTTTAAGCGCCGGATTTTCGGCGGGAGTGGGAGTTCTTTTCGGCTACTGGCCGGCGCGCAGGGCTTCGCGGTTGACGCCGATGGAAGCTTTACGAAAGGAATAATTCATACTTTCCTCCTCTCCTTATTTAAGGAGAGGAGTTAGAGGAGAGGTTAAAAACATGGGAATCATTTACAATAAAAAAAGTAAAGTTGAAACGAGAAAAATACTAAGAAAATTATCCACGCCGCAAGAAATCATTTTATGGTCAAAATTAAGAGCGAAAAGATTTTGTGGGTTAAAATTCAGGAGGCAATATTCAATCGGCGATTATATTATTGATTTTTACTGTCCGGAAAAGAAATTAGTTGTTGAATTAGATGGATACCAACATAAAAACAAAGAACAAAAAGATTATGATAAAATTAGGACGAAATATCTTAACGGTCTGGGAATTGAAGTATTAAGATTTTGGAATAATGAGGTAAATAAAAATTTAGATGGAGTGATGTTGAAGATTGAGGAATATTTGAATTAATAACCTCTCCCCGTCCCTCTCCTTACACAAGGAGAGGGGGATAATAAGAAAAATAAAAATCCCGCCTTACTTTTATGAATTGTTAAATTCATAATTTCAGACGGGCTTGAATTGCTTACATGCGTATTTTGTCCTTGTTTTCATTACAAGACAATGGCATCAGCACGATTGTTTTGTTGCTCGCGTTAGCTACCTGGCAGTATGATTTGTAAATAACAACAGTTCCATCATCTTGTTTAAGCGTTAGAGATTTTTTAGTTTCAGAATTGTAATCAATAAGAAAGGTAATACTATCCGAGTTTCTGATAGTTATCATAACCATTACATCCTTAGCGAGTATATCTTCTTCTGCCACTGCAATGCTTACTGCCTGCATCATTAACATTGCAATTAAAATTACAAATAACTTTTTCATTTTCTCCTCCTTTCGCCTATTTCAGGCGGGTTTTTTTAAAGGTTTTTGTTAATTTTTAATTTTTTAAGCTACGATTGTTCATTATACACCCAAAAAGAATATTTGTCAACCCCCATTGCAAAAACGCCTTCATAATGCTAAAATTCACACATATAATTTATACAATCTGAATGAACGAAGATGATAAAGCCAAAATTGAAGAAATTCTGACGCGGAGCGTTGCGGAAGTTTTTCCGTCTAAAGAAGAACTAAAGAAAGTGCTGCTTAGCGATAAAAAGTTGCGAATTTATACAGGAGCGGATGTGACCGGACCCCAGTTGCACATAGGTCATGCGACTAATTTTATGCTACTTGAGAAACTTAGGCAGTTAGGACATGAAATTATTATTCTGTTTGGAGATTTTACGGCTATGATTGGAGATCCGACTGACAAAACATCTGCCAGGATTAGATTAACAAAAGAACAGGTTAATGAAAACATAAGAAGTTGGGAAGAGCAAGTTTCAAAAATTATTAAATTTGACAGTGAAAATCCTGCAAAAATAGTAAAAAACAGTGAATGGCTGTCCAAGCTTACCTTTTCTGATATAGTTGATATTGCTTCAAATTTTACTGTCCAACAAATGATAAACAGAGATATGTTTAAGAGAAATCTTGCAGTTGTTAAATGTGAGCACTGTAGCTTTGAATGGATGTCTCCAATTCAGTTTGGAACAATAGAAAGCTTTAAATCAAGTAAACTAGTTGAAAATAAAACCAATTGTCCAAAATGTGGAAAAATCACTGGACTTAACAAAAAGAATATAGTAATGAAAAAGGTTGATCAACTAAGAGAAACACCAATAGGGTTTCATGAATTACTGTATCCTTTAATGCAAGGCTATGATAGCGTGGTGTTAAATGTGGATATGGAGGTAGGCGGCACAGATCAGACTTTTAATATGCTAGCAGGGCGTACCTTGCAGAAGCGATGTAATAACAAAGAAAAGTTTGTTTTAACAACAACGCTTCTGGAAAATCCTATTACAGGAGAAAAATTAATGAGTAAAAGCTTGGGTAGATTTGTAGCTCTTAATGACACACCGAATGATATGTTCGGCAAAATTATGGCTCTTCCTGACGAGACGATAATCCATGTTTTTATTGATTGCACTTATGTGCCAATGGAAGTCATTAAAACAATGGAAGCGGATATGAAAGCAGAAAAAGTTAATCCCAGAGATTTAAAATTACGCTTGGCGGAGAAAATCGTGAAAATTTACCATGGTGAAAATGAAGCGGAAAAAGCGAAAGAATATTTCGTGAATACATTTTCCAAAAGAGAAACGCCGGCAGAAATTAAAGAGATAAAAATTGACAAGGATAGCATAAATTTGGTAGATTTTATAGTCCTCTCCGGAAACGCCAAGAGTAAAAGCGAAGCGCGAAGAAAAATAGAACAAGGAGGAGTGGAAATTGACGGAAAAAAAGTTGGTGATTGGAAATTTATATTGGATAAAAAATACAACAGCAGCACATTAAAAATAGGCAAATTCGGTTTTGCTAAAATAAAATTTGTTTAAAAGGTTAAAAACAAGGAGGAATGATGGAAAAAAAAGTTTACGAAATATTGATTTCCACGGGCAAACATATAATTGAAATATACGATAACCGAGAGAAAATAATAACAGAAATGGAAAAAAGTATTGTTGAATTGGAGAAAATTAAAAACGCCGGCCAAGAACATGAGGAGCACATCAAGCTTTTGAAGGATCGCCTTTTAGAATTTAAGAACTTACAAAATGCGTTATATAATCAAGAGATGCTAGTTCACGACAAAATGCTGGAATTGAATAATGACATCAGTTTTGAAAAAGGGTATTGGGAAGCAATAAAAAGTTAAAATTAAAAGGGGAACATCTGTTTCCCTTTATTTTTTGTCTTTTTTCTTTTATAATCAATCTATGCGCGTATTATTCTTCAATTACGAATATCCGCCTTTGGGAGGCGGGGCGGGGAACGCGACTTACTACATTCTGCGGGAATTTTCCAAAATTCCCGATTTAAAATTGGATCTAGTCACTTCGTCGGTTGATAATCAATGTCATCTGGAAAAAATCGGGAAAAATATTTCCATTCATCGCCTGCCAATCGGGAAAAATAAGAGAAATCTGCACTTTCAGTCGCAAAAAGACCTTTTAATTTACGCCTGGAAAGCGTATTGGTTTGCCAGAAAGATTTTGAAAAATAATAAATACGACTTATCGCATTCTTTTTTTACCGTTCCGTGCGGTTTTATTTCTTTGTTATTAAAAAAACAATATAAAATACCATACATTGTCTCTCTTCGCGGAGCGGATGTCCCGGGATACAGCGAGCGCTTTACCTTTGCGTATTCAGTTTTAAAACCGCTGATAAAAATAATTTGGAAAAACGCGTCCGCCGTTGTTTCCAACAGCCAGGGATTGAAAGAGTTGGCGCTTAAAACCGATTCAAAACAAAATATAGACATTGTTTACAATGGCATAGACACTGAAGAATTCAGTCCCGTAGCGGTTCGACCGCTACGGAATGATTTTAAGATAATTTGCGTATCCAGAATCACGGCGAGGAAAGGAATTAAATATTTAATAGAAGCAGTTAGTAAATTAGTTGCGAATAGTTCTGATGTGAAACTAGAAATAATAGGGGAAGGTGATGAAAAAGTTAATCTGGAAAATTTAGTAAAAGAATTACAACTGGAAAAATTTGTTACTTTTTTAGGTTTAGTTGATCACAAGAAATTGCCGGAATTATATCGTCAGGCGGATATTTTTGTTCTGCCCTCGCTTAATGAGGGAATGAGCAACACAATCCTTGAGGCGATTGCCAGCGGTTTGCCTATAATCGCGACGGATACCGGTGGAACAAAGGAATTAGTAAGGGAGGGAGAAAACGGATATATTGTTCAAATGAAAAATAGCGATGATATAGCCGAAAAAATAAAACTATTGATTAATGGCAAGAATTTGCGAGAAAATATGTCTCAAAAAAGCCGGGAAATTGCGGAACAAATGAGTTGGAAAAAATCAGCCAAGCAATATTTCGATTTTTATAAAAGTATTTCCAGATAAATGAATAAACTATTTTTTATTGCTATAGCAATAAAAAATAGTTTTGATGTTCTATGAAAAAAAAGACGATTAAATTTTTGTTAAAATTGGCAGTTAGCGCGGTTTTTTTATTTTATATAATATTCAAAGTCAAATGGGGTGAAGTTTTGATTTATGTATCCGAAATCAAGTTATGGCAGATAATATTGTACGCGGCAGTATATTTGTTAGGAATTTTAATCTCATCTTACAAATGGAAAATACTTTGCGATTATAAAAAAATAAAGCACAAGCTCTTTGATTATTGCCGATTTTATCTGGCAGGAGCGTTTATAAACAATTTTATGCCGTCATTTATCGGCGGCGACACTTTCCGCGCTTATCAGATAGGGAGGCAAAATGAAAAATACATTGAAGCCGGCTCAACGGTTTTGATGGATCGTATTACGGGCTTCGTCGGCGCCGCAGCCCTCTCAATTATATTTGGAGTCATTAATTTTAGGAATATAATTCACAGCAAAATACTGATCGTTATTAATATACTGGTGATTCTTTCCCTTTTTTCGGACTTACTGATAATCAGGTTCACAAGGTCTTCATATTTCCAGAGAATAAAAAAATACGTTCCGGAAAAAATTCTGGAACTGGCGAGGGAAGTGAGAAATTACAACAGCGATTCAAAAATTTTATATAAAGCGGTTTTTTGGTCAGTAATCTTCAATTTTGTCGGAGTGGCAGCGGCAAATTATGTTTTATTCCTCTCATTGGGAATAAAGGTTGGTCTTCTTAATTATCTTTCCGCCGTATTTTTAATCAGCATCATTTCCGCTCTTCCCATAAGCATTAACAATATCGGAATCAAGGAATGGGCATACATTACCTTTTTCGGCGCTTTAGGAGTTTCTTCTTCAGCGGTTGTTACTGTCGCGATACTAAGCCGATTTTTGCAGATGATTATCAGCTTCTTTGCTTTACCCACCTATTTAAAATCGAAAAAATAGTTATTTTTCTTTTAAAAGACATCGCCCCATGTGAGAATATACGGGGACTTTATCGGCTGAAAACTTCTTCTTATATTAGAAAAATCTTGCCTTATTGCAGTTATTTTATCTTCTCCTGGGATGATATTTTGAACAAATAAAGTTCCAAAATTTATTTGATCAAGCAGTATAAAGTTCTTCTCATAGTTAAGTAAGATTTGCTGATTTTTTTGAGCAGTTCTTAGTATCAGAAAATAATTACCTTCTTTATATATCGCGCTCTCATTTAGATTGTCATATAATTTAATACCGCTTTTTTCCAAATGATACCAAAAGGCCGGTTCATATTCTGATTCACTTTTTATATAAATAGGATAGCCATTATTATCATATTTAGATTTAATATAATTCATTATTTTATTTTGTTGCTCTAATGTTATTCGATAATTATTCGGAAAAACATCCTCAGTTTCAACTTCATTTGATTTTATGGATGTATTTTTAAGTTGATTAAAATAATTAAAAATTTTAGCGATATTAAAAGCAGAAATAACTGAAATAATCGCTACAAAGAGAAAAAAACTAAATTTATGGCGGTAATCACTAATTTTTTTAATTAAAAATCCCAGAAAGATAAAAGGTAATGGAGAAACTATAAGGAAAAAACGCGGATAGATATACAGACCTTTATAGGTTATGACAATAAAATAAAGCGAAGAAAAAACAAACCATAATAAAATTATTTGAAGAAAGTATTTTTTCTGAACTTCCTTTTCAGTTAAGATATTCTTTACAAACAAAATAATCCCTGAAACAAAAAATAAAATTGCCCCCAATCTCCAAGGAATATTTTCCTTACAAGAATCACATGACAATCCAAGGGAATAACCTTTAGGTCTGCTACTGTTAATCTGGTCGCTGCCGGTTAATATTAAAAAATATTCATAAATATCATATCTGACAATTTGAAATGATTTTTCAATTATTTTTTTATTAGAACTATCTACATCTGATTTATCAGAGTTTTTTGAATTATCTAAAAATTTTTTCGTCAGGTAGCCAAAATTTTCCCCGCCTGTTTTTATATCATTGATTATAAAGGGAGAATAAATGACCAAAAATATTAAAAAGGAATGTAGCCATGTCTTCAATTTAAGTTGAGGTTTATTTATAATTAAAAAAAATATTATAATAGGCGGGACTATTAATAATGCATTGAAGTGCAATTGAGTTGCTATCGCGACAAATCCAGACATAATAAAAAACCAAACCTCCTTTTTACTTTCTTTAGCTGAAAAACTTTTTAGAAGCGCGTAAAATGAAAATAAAACAAAGAACGGAAGTATATTCGGATTCCAGGAAAAACGAGAATATAATACCAGATATAATGAAGAAACAAAAAGAGCTAGCAGCCCAAGCGAGGTGGTCCTATTAAAATAAATTTTACAAAAGAAATAAAAAATAACCAGCGAGGCTATGGAAAAAAACAAAACACTCACGGCGTGGCCAGAAGGAGTGTTGCCAAAAATTTTAGCGCTTATGTATTCAAGATAATAAAAAGCTGGTCCAAGACGAAGTGGACCGCCCGCGGCAACTGGTCCGAGAAGAGGTAAATTGCCAATGCTATTTTCTACGGCTGGAGCAACAGCAGTTATATCAAATGTTTGATCAATTTCAAAATGAAGCCAGTCTGAAAAATGATACGTTCGAAAAAAAAATCCTGTCGCCAATATCATCAAGAAAATTACTATTTCAAGCTTATTTTCTTTTATTTTTCCAAAAATTTCTGTTTTCTGTTTTTCCAATATGATTTTTTTATTCAAAATTTATTCTGCCACATCAAGGATTTTCGCACTGATCACTTTCACGTAATTGTTCGGCCGACCACCAATTTCCAATTTATAAATCGCGTTATCAGAAAAATAGGATTTTT
>MFRX01000041.1:0-2857 GCA_001784725.1 Candidatus Moranbacteria bacterium RIFCSPHIGHO2_02_FULL_40_12b | reverse complement strand
AAATACGCAAACCCCCTGTTTGTCGGTCCAAATATTGAGATTTCCCGCATGTGGCAGGGAATTTAGGTAATTGGCAGCCTCATAACTACCCTCGCCCATATCTTTAATATCCAAAAAATGCGCCCGAGGGAGAAGAGTCGAAGCGTAGCCCATATAAAATGGTTTGATCCGATAAAGCGATGTGCTAAGAAACGCAATGAGCAATAAAAAGCTGAAATTTATCGTAAGATTTTTATATTTCTTGATCTTTGATATTCCCCATTCCATAAAATGTGACAGAGAAACCCCAGCAATTATAAAAGTTATTGGATAAAGAATAATCTGATAGCGGATTATAGACGCTACATGCGAAAAAACGGATCCGGCATAGTAAATCAATATAAAAATAATAAAATAACAAACATATATATAATTTTCTTCATCGAAATTACGGGAAAGCATCTCTTTAATTAAAAAAAAGATAATTGAAAATAAAGCAATAGCGGAAATTCCAAAAAGAAGCGGATAAAAATTAGCAAAAAATATTCCCGTCGCACCCGTAAGAGAATAAGCCGATTTTGGGGAAGCAAGGATATCTTCAAATTTAAAAATTTTCATATTACTATAAACATTGTAAAGCACTACGAAAATAGAAAAAAGAAAAATTCCAGAAATTAACAAGCATATAACTTTACGCGCCTTTATGAGAATATTTCTTACAAAAAAGTCAGTAATCCTGCTTTTAAGAAGAATTATTTCGGCAGCTATTAAGCTGAAAAAGGTTGCAAAGAGAGGCCAAATGGGCTCAAATGCCTGACTATATATGGTAGCTATCAAAACCCGACTCGGTTTTCCCCAAACAGCCGGATAAAAAACATAGATTACAGCCAGCGAAACAGCTATCAAAAGAACGTAATCCAATACCGTTTTTTTCAGATAGTCATGGAAAGCGGTATTATAATACTTTCTATGATAGTTAAAAATATACTCTATAAAAATGAGACAAAAAAAGAATAAATATAAAATATTTGCCACATATTTTGTCAATAATCCCATCCCCAGAAAAAAAGCGCTTAAAAAAATATACTTCCTATCAAATTTTTTATAATATATGAAATAACTTATGATAGAAATGGTGGTGAAAATCCAGAGCAATCCATCCGGATTAATTATGCGTGAATTTCCGATAATAATGGGTGAAAGGCCGATGAAAATAGTGGAAAAAAGAGCGGATATTTTTCCAGCCAATCTATTTATTAAAAAATAAAAAAAAGGCAGCATAATAACCTCAAAGGCGAGAATCGGCAAGCGGAAAATAATATTAAATTTTTCCATCTTAGGGGCATTAATATTATAACTATTTTCTATCCACACAATATTTTTAAATTGATTAGGATATTTTTCAAATAAAAGTCCTGTTCCTGAAATTAATGCAGTAGTTAATCCTGGTTTGTCGCTTACTCGGGATCCATACCAATCTCCCTCACCGACATCTTTCCAGAAGTTAGGGATTCTATCAAATGTCCAAAGCGGTTCATCAACTATTGCCATTTTTCCTAAATGATAAAAACCGAAGAAGAAATTAATTAACATAACCAAGGAAATAATAATAATTATCCAGTGTCGTTTTACCATCACATTTTTTAGTTGATTGTCGTCCGGATTTTCATATTTTTTCACCCCTTTATTTTTAGAAATATATTTATATGATAATAAAATAGATAATATAAGTATATAAGCGGCGCTGGCTGCGCCGAAAAAGGGGCTGAGATTATTTAATTTCTGAAGTCCGTAAAAGAAAATTATTTCGACAGGTAAAAAAAGAAAAATAACTTTTTCAACAATATAACGATATCTAAAACGATGCTCGATACTGAAAAATAATGCCGATCCAATACCTAAAACAGAAAATATAAAAAAAAGCATATAGTAATAATCAGCGCTAAAATCATTAACGAAGCGGGTAAAAATATTCCCTTTATTAGCTAGAAAAAAAACAGACGTTAATGACAGAAGAAATGCAAAGATAATAATGCTACTGTTATCCTTCCTTCTTATCCAGTTTATAATTTCACTAATAGTCATGGAAATTATTATTTAGTGGTGTTATAATTATAATATCATACTATAAGTAAAATTTGAATGAATAATTACAATAAAAAATGGATATACATTTTGGCATTATCATTCATTGTCTTGGCTGGCTTTTTTTTACGTTTTTATAATTATTCCAAATGGTTGCATTTTGAGCTTGACCAGTCAAGAGACGCGAAAATAATTGACTTGGCGGTTGACGAGGGGATAGGCAACTTACCTCTTTTGGGGCCGAAAGCCGCCGGGAGTTTTTTGCGGTTAGGACCATTGTTTTATTATCAGGAATATCTAAGCGCTCTTGTTTTCGGAAACACCCCGTCAGGAATCGCGACTTTCTCTCTCATTCTATCCTGCCTTACCATCCCACTTTTCTATTTATTTGTAAAAAGATACTTCAGCGCTAAAATTTCTTTGCTTATTTCGGGGATCTTTTCCGTTTCTCTTTTTATGATAATGTATTCCCGTTTCGCCTGGAATCCGAATAACATTCCGTTTTTCGCCATCCTTGCCTTTTATTCACTTCTTCGCGCTTGCGACTATGAGGAGAAAAGAAGGGGATTGTGGCTAATTGTTTTTTCCGCCGCTTTGTCTTTCGCCACCCAGCTGCATTTCGTAGCCTTTTTGGCTCTGCCGGCGATTTCCGCCATCTTTTTAATTATAAAAAGGCCAAGAATAAAAATTAAATACTGGCTGGCCTGTTTGGGAATAATTGCGTTTCTATATTCTCCAATGATTATCAATGAAATAAAAACCGGCGGCGACAATTCAAAAGAATTTTTGAAAA
>MFRX01000040.1:3791-14824 GCA_001784725.1 Candidatus Moranbacteria bacterium RIFCSPHIGHO2_02_FULL_40_12b | reverse complement strand
TAAAGGTAACATTGTATATACGCCCGCCATTTCTTTGAAGATAAACCCGGCACGAATAAGTAATTGGGCATTGGCGCTCACTTCGTCCTTCGGCGCTTCTTTTTTGGTCTTGGTGAATAATTGGGATTGTTTCATAAAAATATCTTAATTTTAACGCCCTAATCTGGCGGCGTAATTGAAAGCATAAAAATATTTACGCCAGGACTCATCGCTGGACGCGTATTCATTGGCGCCGGCAAAATAGTCAACTATCGCCTCTCTGACTCGGGCAATTTCCCGCAAACGCTTTATATTTTTTTTGTCGGAAAGCGACAAATCCAAAAGCTCCAGCGCCCTCTCAAACGCCATCCGGCTAAATTCGGCGTTCTTGTCTTTCCATTTTATGGTTCTTTCCACTTCGCTTCCCACATTAGCCATTTGTTCGAAAAAAGGAAGCTCATTCCAGCGCCCGCCGGCTAAATTTTTATGCTGATAATTCATCTGATGACAAATTTATCGACTAAATTTAATATCTTCTTTTTTATTTCCGGATCTTCCACTTCACGGCTTTTATTATTTTGCGACGGCCGGAGATTTATCATTGAATCAAACTCGACAAAGCCACTGCCTGAAATTTCCGGATAAAGATTAATTCCCCACAAATCCTGCTGTTTTGAACCTTGTTCCAAGAGAACGGCCTCTTCGTCAGCGTGCAGGTCGGCATCTACTGCCATTATTTCCCTTTCTATGTCAACTACCGCTTTTACCAAATTACCGAATATTTTTTGCGCCATTTCTTCCAAATCCCTCACGGATATTTTTTCACCTTTCTTAATTATTGTCATATACGCAGTTTAATATAAAACGTCATCTATGCCAAACAAAAATTAAGTCACTCCGACTACTCTTACAATTGAACAATATTTTTTTATTTTTTTGATGGCCGCTTTGAACAATAAATTATCCGGAAGGCACTCAACCTCCAGAAAAAAATAATAATCCCATCCCCTAACGATGCTTTTTCTCGAATGAAGTTTCGTTAGATTAAACTTCTTGTCCGCAAAAATAGCAAGCACGTCCCTGAGCAGGCCGGGACGGTCATAGGCCGCTATAATTATCAGGGTATGTTTCGGCTTCAGTTTTTTTCTAATGCCCTGATCCGCGCTTCTGGCTAAAACATAAAACTCGGTGTAATTTTCTTTGTAATCCTCGATATTTTTCGCCAGAATTTTCAGTCCGTATTTTTTTGCCGCCGCCTCATTGGCAATAAAAGCAATGGAGGGATCAGTCGATGAAAAAATAGCATCAGTAGAACTGGATTCAGTTGAAAGAACCGCTCCTGGATAATTTTTGCTTATCCAGTCCTTGCATTGGTTAAGCGGCTGCACGTGCGATTTAATTGTTTTAATCGCGCTCGTATTGGTAGTTCTTCCCAAAAGACAATGGTGAATTTTTTTGGTGTATGAGCCGACAACGCTCAGAGGATAATCCAAAAGGCAGTCGATTGTGTCCTGAATGATACCCGCGATTGAATTTTCCGCCGGAACTACCGCAAAGATGGCTTTCCCATTTTTCACTTTGTCAAACGCTTTTCTGATCGTCGGTGTCATTATAAAATTGGCTTTTTTGGAAAAAATTTCCTGCGAAGCCAGATGCGAATGCGTCCCCTCGGGACCCAGACAGGCGACATTTACTTTATTTTTTCCGGAAACAGCGGTGATTTTTTTCTGCTTTCTTATTTCAATCGGCTGATTAAACAGCAGATGGATTATTTCGGTGGTTTTTTTCTGCGCGATGGGAATAAAGTTTTTCATCGCCACAGCCGCGTCGATAAATTCTTTTTCCAGTTTTTCCGACTCACCGCGAAGCACTTCCCCCGCCAGTCGTTCCGCTTCCTGCATAAAATCATTTAATACTTTTGGAAATGACTTATTTTTAATTTCCAAATCAACATAGAGCGGAAGATTAGCTCCTAAAATCCTTCCCATAATCATTGCCTGAAGCCGGAAAACGGGAGTGGTAAATATATTTTTCGTTTCCATCTTCTGCTTTTGAAGCACTTTGGCAAATGTAATGTTGACAAAATGGGTCATTGCCTGAATCATTGCCATTTGCCGGTCATGTTCTTTTGGTTTCATGTATTTTATTTTTGCCTTATTGGATTTAAACAATCTTTCCAGATAACTAACCCATTTATTATTCTTTCCCTTGCAGAAAACAATGACCTGGCCTTCTATTGATGGGACCAGCGGTCCGAAAAGCGGGTGTATTCCCAGCACTCCCCCTTTTTTTCTTTTCATCATTTCTTCCATCGGCTCTTCTTTCACCGACGTAAAATCGCAAAGAAGCGCTGACGGTTTCAATAAATTCCGGATATTCATGATAACACTGGATGTTTCTCTGACCGGAACGGAAACTATTACAATATCCGCTCGTTTAGCCAGTTCTTTGGGGGTAAGTTCTGTTTTCCGGCCGGCAATGAGGCATTGGCAATCGTTTTTTTCAAAGAAAAACCGGAACCACTGCCCAAACTGGCTGGTCCCGCCGATGATTCCGATAATTGGTTTATTTTTTGCCATATTTTTTTCCCGCTAGTTCTTTGTGGTTTTTCCTCACCTCTTTGGTTATCATCCGGAATAATTTTTTTATAAAATTTTCATCCAATCCCATTCTATTCCCCCAATCCGTCCTTTTTTTCATCATTTCAAGCTCTCTTTTTCTATCATACGGTTTAATTCTGTTTATCCGCTTGTAAATCCCGACCTTTTTAGTCAGTTTAAATCTTTGAGACATTAATCTCACAATCTTCTTATCAGTCATATCTATGTTTTTTCTTAATTCTGCGAGCTTATTTGACATACATTTATGATAGGTATTATAATCCATATTAGAATATTTACAATCAAATAAAAGGGAGGTGATTTATATGAATAAATATGTTAATTTTTGCGGAGATCTGTCAGAAAAAAAAGATGCGCATCTGAAAAAAGCGGAAACTCTATCCATAATAATAATCCGCAACAGAATATTGCAGCTTATTTCTGAAACAGCGAAAACACTCAACCTCAAAATTAACAGACATAGAGCGGGGGATATTCTTTACTCGTTAGATTTGTGGAAGAACAATCTCAAGAAAAAAAATTCACTTCTACGAAAACAGTTTTTTGAAAGATGGCAAATTAACCTTCATGACCAGATTATTATAAATAATCTGCTTGATAGTAATATTTTTGTCACCAACATATTGCCGGTTATATAAGCTATCTCCCAATTTAGAGACCCTCATGGCATTGCCATTGAGGGTCAGTTTATTTTCACATAATCCAGCCACTTTTTATACTTTGCGATTTTGCCTCTTATCGCATCATTATACTTTTCTTTTATTTTATTTGTGATTTGTCCCGGCTTTCCGTTTCTGATAATAACCTTATTTATCCTTCCGATTGCGTTTACTTCCACCGCTGTTCCGGTAAAAAATGCTTCGTCAAAACGCCTGATTTCCCCGGGACAGATGTTTTTTTCAATTACTTGAAAACCTAGGTTTTTTGCGATTTTAATGACGCTGTCGCGCGTAATTCCCGGAAGGATCGAACCGGCGCGCGGAGTAAAAATTTTTTTCTCTTTTATGAAAAAAATGTTCTCTCCCGGCCCTTCGGCGATATTTCCTTTCCAGTCAAGGAGTAGCGCTTCGTCAAAACCCGATTTTTTTGCGTCCAGTGCCGCTATAATTGAATTATAGTAATGCCCTGATATTTTCGTTGTCATCTCGCTTGATTTTGGATGAATACGCTGGAAAGGGGAGATTTTCACCGCCACGCTTTCCTTCTCCAGATATTTCCCCCATGGCCAGACCGCGATTGCAACACTCAATGGCGCGCCAATCGGAAGGAGTCCCATCTTTTCCCCATAAAAAGCAATTGGCCGAATGTAACATTCTTTAAGTTTATTTTTATTAATAAGGTTTTTTACCGCTCCGGTTAATTTTTTTCTGCTATACGGTATTTTCATTCCCATAACCTCCGCCGAATGGAAAAAGCGGCTAACATGATCCTTAAGTCGGAAAACGGCAGGACCCTTTTCTGTCTCATAGCACCGAATTCCCTCGAAAACCGCCGAACCGTAATGCAAGCTGTGATTAAGCAGATGTATTTTCGCTTTTTTAAAGGGAATGAACGCTCCGTCAAACCAAATGAATTTCACTTCCATACGCAAAATTAATCAAAGATAACGCAAATCCAGTTTATAACAAAAAAAATGAATTGCCAAATCCCTTCGTTCAGTCATTGCCAAACAAAAAATCCCGCCGCTATGGGGGGATTTTTTGGAGACCTTCTGAAATATTATTTCAAAACCGCTTCTTTGGCCGCTTTAGCCAAGCGGAACTTCACCACGGTCTTAGCCGGAATCTGGATGGTTTCGCCAGTGGCCGGGTTGCGGCCTTGTCTGGCTTTCCTGTTGACTTTCACCAGCTTTCCGAATCCGGGAAGAACGAATTCTCCGACCTTCTTCACCTCGGAATAAGCCAGATTGACCAGCTCGTCCATCAGGCCGACTACGTCCTTTTTCGCCAAGCCGGTCTTTTCTGCAAGCGCGGCCAGCGTCTGCGACTTTGTCATTTTCGCCATAGCTTTTTTAAGGTTACTTATTAATTAATTAGACCCAGTTATTATAGCAAATATCCAATTTTACGCCAGTATCTACAAAACAAAGCCCATTTTTTTCTTCACTTCCTGCAGTTTTTTTTGCGCCAGCGGTCTCACTTTTTCCGCGCCTTTTTTCAGTATGCCCAGCACGACTTTATCGCTTAAATCAGCCATTTTTCGCTGAAATGGAACAAGAAATCCAGTAATAACTTTGGCTAAGTCATTCTTGAACTTCGCATACCCCTTATTTACATATATTTTCTCGATTTCTTTCACTGACTTATTTGCGAACAAAGAATAGATGTTTATTAAATTTTTGAGCGCCGGCTTGCTGTCGCTGTAAATTATTTCGCTTCCCGAGTCGGTTACCGCCTTTTTAATCTTTCTGTTCACCGCGTTTTCATCGTCGGTCAGGGAAATATAATTGTATTCCGAGGAAGCGGATTTTGACATTTTCTTGCCCGGATCGTCCAGGCCCATTATTCTCATCCCTTCTTTCCGGACATACGGCTCGGGAATAACAAATGTCTCGCCGAATTTAGAATTAAATCTCTTAGCTAAAGTCCGCGTGAGTTCAATATGTTGGACCTGGTCTTCGCCCACCGGAACGACTTGCGTGTCATATAATAATATGTCCGCCGCCATCAAAGCCGGATAATCAAAAAGTCCGACTCCCACGCCTTCCCAGTTTTTTCCGGCTTTGTCTTTGAACTGCGTCATCCGTTCCAGTTCGGAAATTTTGGCGATCGTGTTCAGTATCCAGGTCAGCTCCGCGTGTTCGGGAACATGCGACTGGATGAAAATCGCTGATTTTTCCGGGTCTATTCCGGCCGCGAGGCAAATTTTCGCGATTTCAATCGTTTTTCGGGAAAGTTCTTCGGGATTCTGTGGAACGGTGATGGCGTGCAAATCCACCACGCAAAAAATGGACTCATATTCGTCCTGAAGGGTTACCCAGTTTTTGATGGCACCGAGATAATTTCCGATATGAAGGTTGCCACTCGGCTGAATTCCTGAAAAAATCCGTTTTTTTGCCATGTTTGTCTTGAGTGAAGCGAGAAGCTACAAACATGAGCATCCCGCATCAGTTATTGGTTAGAATGTTTAATTTAGGTAGTCAAAGCCGTTAGGCGTTTCCGCGTGTTCCGTTCACTCTTGTAAAAATAATATTCAGAACTGGCGCGTGACTACATTTAATAAAATAGCACTTTAATTAAATTTTATCAATTAAAGCTTATCAACCCTAACCGCGCTGAATCCAAATATGTCATCATACGCTTTTTCCCCGAATAGAATGGGGTAGAAATCACTTTTTGCCCTTATTATTTTTGTTCCACTTTTAGCAATTATGTCTCTTTTTTTATAAGTTTAAAATTTTTTATTTTTTTATTGGCAGATAATAAAAACGGATGCTTAAAATTAGGCATCCGTTTTAGGTTTTTTATCGCAATTACGGTGAAAATTGAACCAATTTAATATAGAAGTCTGCAAGTTTCACGAGATCATCAACAATGAGATATTCACTCTTTTGATGATTATTCCTGTGTGCCGAACTTATGACAATAGCTCTTATCCCATATTCCATAAGAAGGTTTGCATCAGATCCGCCAATGGAGTGGAAAAATTTTACCTCTATCCCTTGCTCCTTAAATATCGAAACAATCATTAGAACAAAAGGATCGCTTTTGTTATAAACATATCCATCCGCCAGTTTCTCAACGGTAAAATTGATCTTGCCACCAAAATAATCGGCGGCATTCGCAAAAGCATTTTCAATTGCTTTCAATATACTTTCCAAGGATGATTTCTCTAAACTCCTCACTTCTCCATGTACCACGCCCAGGTCAGGTATACTATTGCGTCCCTTGCTAATAATATCCGCAACAGTCACTCCCTCGCCATTTACTTCTCCCGAGAGACCAGAGTACTGATAAGCGATGTTTGATGTCGTATTATCATCAATTCTGCCAAGAGGCATATTTTCCACCTCTATCGCCCGCGCTAAAATCTTAATAACATCAACTCCTTTTTCAGGTTCTTTTGAATGACATCGCTTACCGGAAATTATAATATTGAATTTGTAGTTATATGGCGCGCTCAATGTTATTGTACCGTAGGACTCAGCCTGATCAGAAATAATGCATTCTTTCCCGGAAACAAGAGAAAAATCCAAATTCTTCGCTCCCTTCGAGATAATCTCTTCTTCACGAGTAAGGACTATTTCTACAGGCCGATGAGTAAGATTATTGCCCTTAATCACCGCCAACATCTCAATAATTGCCGCAATGGAATCCTTATTGTCAGCGCCCAAGATGGTCGTGCCATCGCTTTTTATTTCACCTTTATCTTCATCCACGACATTAATCACATCCCCACCTACGGCCACAGTATCCATGTGGGCGCAAAGCATAATTGATTCGCCTTCTCCGTCTAACTTGGCAACAAGATTACCATAGGCATCTTTCTGCACTACTAAGTCAAGTTTTTCGAGTTTTTCCGTCAGTACCTGTGCGATTTTTTCTTCCTGCCCTGAAGGACTAGGAATACTTGCCAGCTCTTTAAATGTTTCAATTAATCTTTTTTTGTTAATGTGCTCCATGATGCTTTCTCCTTTTTGATTATTATTTAAACTATTATTCATTAGTCTGTATTTAAGCATATCTCTTTGATTAAAAATGTCAACTCTTAATATATAAAATCAAGCTATAAAGGTTATACGACTTACAAGATATTTATTTATAACTTTTTCATTCAAAATAATCTTGCCATCCTTCAATTTTGGAATCTTCGCCACTCCATTTTTGAAATTTATTTTTGTTACAACAATATCCTCTTTTAGAAATTCATTAGATGGAATTATCTCTGATGGCAAAGAAAAATTATGCATAGAAGCTAGTGATAAATTAAATATCTGTCCAACTCCAGTTTCTAATCTCCCGCCAACCCAACAGGGTATATTATGTTTCTGGCAAAGATTGTGTATTTTAATTGCGTTTAGGTATCCTCCCACACGGGCTGGTTTTATATTAACAATTTTACAGCTTTTTAATTTGATAGCATTTTGCGCTGTCTTGATGTTTATTATGCTCTCATCAAGACATATCGGGGTTTTGATTAAGCTTTGCAATTTGGCATGAACCTTAAGATCTTCTTCTTTAAACGGCTGTTCAATCATAAATAACCCAATCTTATCCATCTCCCTAAATAATGGAATATCTTTTCTAGAATAAGCTTCATTGGCATCAACAGCAAAACTTAACTTGGGGAAATTTTTCCGCACACTTTGCACAATATCTAAATCATATCCGGGCTTTATTTTTATTTTTATTTTTTTAAATCCGTCATCTAGCGCCTGTTGAATAGCACAAAATAAATCTTTCTTATTTTTTTGTATACCGATGCTATGTCCAATATGAATATTCTGTCTTGTTCCACAAAATAACTTTTTAATCGTCTTCTTTTTTCGGATTGAGATAATGTTAAAATATGCATTTTCTATCCCCGTCGATGTAATGGGATATTTTTTGAAATATTCTCCCAATACAGAATGCAGATGATTAATAGATTTAATATTTTTACCAATTATTTTTGGAATAATTTTGCCTTTTAACACATGCAAGCCAATCTTACTTGTTTCATTTTCAGAAATAGGCACATCTAAAAGTGATGACTCTCCATGGCCGACATTACCCAATTCATCTACCATTTTTATGATAAGTGCCGGACGATATGTTATTTTACCAAAGCTTGTTTCAAAAACAATTGACATTGGCAGCTTAACATATATTATTTCGATTTCTTTAATAATCATGCTCGTTACTTTAAGTTAATTTTTCATTTTGACTCAAGATATGACTCATATGATATATCATAGCACATGAGCGATAGATTTGAACCAAAATTTTTACTAAATTCGCTTGGAATAGTTTCTTATAAATTTATAAATTACAATTGAATATCCTGCATGTCTTTAGACATGCAGGATATAATTAAAGAATAGGATTTACTACTATCCCTGTTCGCCGCTGGATAAGACATGTATTCCTATCTACTCTCTTGAAAAAATGTAGCAGTTTCTACTCTCATTTTTGAGACAGATGAAATCTTTCACATTGTAGCCCATTTTCAACGCCTCAATAAACACTTCTCTGCTTTGCAATCTAAAAGCACAAGCAGATTCAATGCTTTCCTTTTTAAGTACCTGAATATCAAAGGGAACTTCCATTCTGAAGGAATAACCGTTAATTTCATCAGGGGTGGAAACTAGTGAAATTTTTTCAATGTCACAAATATCGACATTTGTCGGAAGATAAGATTTTAGGGGCCACCGAACTAGAACTCTGTCAGTCGGCATTCCTCTGTATATCCCAACCTCACTGGACTTGCCATATGCGTCAGGTTCGTAGCGTACGACCTTTACTCCCAACTTATGAAAGTTAAGGTTGGCATTATTGGAATGAAGTGGATCGAATGTCCACTCAATAAACATAATGCCCTGTTTAAGTGCCTCACTCTTATGAAATTCATTGAGAGTGGTCCCAACATTAATCCCCTTTCTGCCACTCTGCCATTCGGGATTAACACCAATCATATGTGTGTACTGCACTTGCCTGTCCCTTGTATTTAGAGCAAAGAGAAATCCAATAATGGAATTCTCATAAAAAGCTCCCGCCAGAAAACCAGCATCGTATTTACAGACAGCCTGTAAAATATGTGCTGGCACTGTCGTTATATCATCAATACCCCAAATGTCCTTTTGTAATTTTTCTATAGCAGAAAAATCATCATCGCCTGTTATTCTTCTTACAACCAATTTCATACACCCTCCTTCACTAGTAAGTTTAGCAGAGAGTGATATATCACTCTCTGCTCCTTTACCGCTAATCAAAGTTATTTTCTATGATTCTTTTCACAACCTCTTCAATATCTTTTTCATTTGGAACGCGTAATCTGATGAATGAGTGATTTATTTCTTTGTTTGTTTTTCTGTAGACTGCGCCATTTTCAACCTTAATTCCCATTTTTTGAAATTGAGCAAATAGGTTTACTCCAGACTGGTGAACCACGAAAATAGAAACATCAGGATGAGTCGGCAAAATATCCAACCCCTTATAAGTGAAAGCTGAAGAAATTTTCTCTTTGGCTGTGCGACTAGATCTTCTGACCTGATTTATAAAATCATGATCGCCCAAAATCGCGCTGGCCATTACAGCACTTATCAATGTTGGCTCGAAGGGCACATCCACCTTGCCATAATAAGGCGCCAGTGCATCAGATATTGCCATATACCCAACACGCTGCGCAGCAAGTCCGAGAGCTTTAGAAAAGGAACGAATCACCATAAGATTCGAATGTTTACGAATGAGATTGATAGCCGAACATTCATCCGGAACAAAATCACCATAAGCCTCGTCAACTAAAACGATGATTTCATTCTTTTCAGCATCCTGAACCATGAGCTCAATATCCTCTAGAGGAATGAGATAACCAGTAGGATTGTTTGGATTATCCAGATACAGCATGGAATCTTTTCCAGCATTCAGTTGACTTAAAATTTCCTGAAGAGGAAACTGAAAATCAGCAGTAAAAGGAATGGGTCTATAATCTCCGCCAGCCGCTTCCATTTCAGTAGGAACCTCATTAAACTGAGGACCATATCCAAGCATTGATCTCGGCATGATAAACTTGTGAATTACCCTTTCAGCAAGATTGAAACTACCATGACCGAAAAAAATGTTCGCTGGATTCAGATTTGCTTTGGAAAAACGCTCAATGATTATTGGCTTAAGCAACTTTGCATAGAACATTTCCGGATAGCGCGCCACCTGAGAAAAATCAAATCCTTTGATTAATTCAAGCATCTTTTGGGAACATCCAAACGGGCTGTAGCCAACTTCACAATCAATTACCGGTAACAATGAATCATCATACGACTTTTCCTCCTCTGTGAGATAGGTATCTCTTTTATAAGTCGTTAGCTTATCTCTTATATTTTTCACTTCCTTATCCTCCTTTGATTTAATAATTCAGAAAAGAGTTACAATAATAGCAACTCATTTCAAAAAAATAAACATCTCTTCCGTCTCCCTTCCCAATTCTGAATCGAGAAGAAAGAGCGCACTGCAATGAACGCCCAAGAAAGAAAATTGATTTTGCAACATCTTTATTCAATCTTATTATTTCTGGAATTTTTTCTATTGCAAAGTTTTCAATTATTTCATATCCTTTAACGGATCCTGGAAGTTCGTATGCGTCACGAGCGACTCCTGCGAAACAAGCCATGTCAATAATTGGAACGCCTATTAGCCCTGGCAATGGATCGACATATTTTATGCCGGAGGAAGTAATAAAAACATCCTCGGGTGTAAAATCAAAACTTGCAAAACACACGGATTCAGAAGCTATCACCCT
>MFRX01000040.1:0-3782 GCA_001784725.1 Candidatus Moranbacteria bacterium RIFCSPHIGHO2_02_FULL_40_12b | reverse complement strand
TTTCTTTAATGCATCTATCATTCCTGAACGATTTCCAAAAACTGGAAATAAATACTTCTGATACTGGTTTATTAATCTGTCTCTGACGCTATTTAGAGAATTAATAGAATCTTCTCTCCCATCACGTTTTGTAATACTATACACTTGCCCTAGTCCGCTAATAAGCGACTGGTAAAGAGTAAGTGGATCATTATCTATCTTAACAGCGTGCCAGAAATCTAAACCGCAATCTTGCATAACAATAATTGGAATTTCATTAATTTCGAATATATGCAATGGATTTGGCATAAGAATACTCGCTCCAATTCTTTCCATTTCAATATACCCATCCTTATTTTTGGCTATTTCTATTTTCTCTGATTCAATAATCCCAAGTTTGACCACAACAAAGTTGCCACCCTGCACCGCCTTAAAAACATGGCTGCATTTATTTCCCAAAACAAGCATCTCGCCTAGTTCAATTCCAAGTTCTGATACTAGAGAAACTTTTACTTTCTGAAACATACTTTCATTCTTCATATTTCCATCTCCTTTTTTAAAAGAACTGATTTTCCAATCTATTATAGATTGGCCGGAAAGTCAAACAAAAAACTCCCCGTCCTCGCATGCAATAAAAAATTGCATAAAAGGACGAAGAGTCTTAAAAAAACTTCGTGGTACCACCTTTTTTTGGAAATAAAAAATCCCGCAGAACGAGACCAGAATTTCCACTCATCAACTCTATGTTATTCGCGAAGCGAGAAACATGACATTGATTATCCCATGATTACGGAGGATGCCGGATTTTCACCTTGCCCCGTCAGCGGCGCGGGTAAAGCAAGAATCACCTTCTCCGATGTAACATCGGAGTAAACTAGACCCAACCCCCGATTCACATCGGGGATCCAGTTATAGGTTTTATAATTTTCAAGGTACTTACATTATAGCAAGTCCAAAAAAGTTGTCAAGAGCCAGAAAAATTGACAACTTTTACTACCTCTGTACAATAATTAAAGGATAGGTAGTTCGTTTAAATTAATAGAATTACAGGAGGTGTACGATGATACTTGGTGAATTAAATTTAACCAAATTGGACGAATGATTCAGGAGAACTGACCGGTTTTTGATGGAAATATTGAAAGTTCGTTTGGCAAATGGAGGATTATCAGACGCGGTAGCAGAAAACAAAAGAAAAGAATCAAAAGGGGAAGTGTACAGCAAAAGAAGACTGGATATTGAAATTAAAAGAATCGACAGAATGAAAAAATGGGCGGAAGAAAATGAAATCAATTCAAATTTCGCCGCATCCCTTATGTATCAGGTTATCACAGAATCCTGCATGGTTCAGGATGAGTTAATGATTAAAAAGGTGAAAAATCACGAAAGCATCATAAATGAAAGCGACGCTGAAGCATTATATGCTTATCAACAACAGAATCTATTGGAACTCACCGCGGCAGTCGCCGAATCGTATGAAGAAAAATACGGCAAAGAACATTTTGGATCTGAACTTTATTTCAAGTTCGAAAGAAAAACACTAAATGGCATGATTTCAGAAGGCATTCCAGACAAGGAACTGGCTATTGACCTGGGATGCGCCACAGGCGTAATATCATTCGACATCGCTTCCCGATTTAAAAAAGTAATCGGTTATGATATCAGTCCGGATATGGTAGCTGTCGCTAACCGAAAAAAGCTGGAAAGAGGTTTGGGTAATTTGGATTTTATAAACAAAGATATAGAGTCCGGTATAAATCTACCTGATAATTCGGTTTCGCTGGCTATTATGAATATGGGCACTGGAAGTGACCTGAAAAATACAAAAGGAGTTATAGCAGAAATCAAGAGGGTTCTCAGACCAAGCGGTAAATTTCTTATTTCTTTCTACAACGCGGAAAGTCTCCTAAATAAAGTCGGATTTATCCCCTGGCCAATGACACTTTCTGCTTATGTCGATCCTGACCGGCGTTGCCTGACAGTTAGCTATGAAAATAATGTCTATTTTCTTTATGCCAGATCACGAACCGTTGAAGAAGTGAAAACACTATTGTCCGAATTTGAGGTTGATGTTTGTACCTATCCTACTTTAGCTTCCATTCTGCCGAATATTCTGACAGAAAACTGTGATGGTGAAGGAAATCATCAGCCCAACGAGGAGGTACGGAAATACATCAAAAAAATCGACACCGAACTCTCCGGATCACCGCTAAATTGCGGAACATACGTCATAGCGACCGGAGGGAAAATTAGTTGAGGAAAATTAAAGGCCTCTTTGCAAAATTTTGCAAAGAGGCCTCTTTTGTTTAGTACATGGGCACTCCCATTTTATCTTTAACCTCTTCAACTGTTTCCGCGATTATTTTCCGCGCCCGTTCTCCTCCATCATTTAATATTTCCAGAGGGAAATCCAATCCCTTATCAACAAGTTCAGCCCTTTTTTGCTGGATAGGCGAAAGAATATTGACGATATTTTTCGACAATATTTCTTTGCAATTCATACAGCCAATGTCTGCGGTTCTACATCCTTCCAATACTTGCGCCAGTTCCTGTCCGCTACTGATAAGCATGTGCAGGGCATAAATATTGCAAACTGATGGATCGCCAGGATCATTCCTTCTTTGTCTCGCCGGATCAGTAACAGCTTTGGATATTTTTTTTATCACTGTTTCCGGAGAATCAGAAAGGTCAATCGTATTGTAATCGCTTTTTCCCATTTTTCCCGATCCATCCAGCCCGGGAACCCTGACTGCTTCACCAGAAAGGAGTTCCGGAATCGGAAAAGTTTCCCCATAAATTGTGTTGAATCTTCTTGCCAATTCACGGGCTAATTCAACATGGGGATGCTGGTCTTCTCCTACCGGGACAAGATTGGCTCTTGGACCAAGAATGTCTGCCGCCATAAGCACCGGATAAGTAAGTAGTCCGGAATTTACAATTTCTCCTAACGCTTCTTTCTTGTCTTTTTTGTCTTTGAAGTGGGGCATCCTTTCCAGGTCGGCAACCGGCGTAAGACAACCAAGCAGCCACGTAAGTTCACAGGTCTCCGGAACGCTTGACTGAGCGAAAATAGTTGCTATACTCGGATCTATTCCAATAGAAATATAATCCAGCACGATTTCCTTCAGATCCCTTTTGATATCATCCGGATCCGTTTTAGTAGTCAGAGTATGCAGGTTCGCAATAAAGAAAAAACATTCTTTTGAGTCATCTTGGGAAAGCTGGGCAAAAAATTTCATCGCGCCGAGATAATTGCCAAGATGTAGCTTTCCGGTTGCCCTGATTCCTGACAATACAACTTCCTTCTTTTTCATTTTAATCTCTCCTTTTTGGCTTATTTTCTATTTTTTCATTTTACATCCGTTCGGACATGCTGGACCGCTTTTAAAAACATTTCCAAGAAATTCGCACTTGCATACAACACACTGAAAATAATCTTCAGAAAGCTGATTTAGTCCATCATCTCTTTTTTTCCCGCATTTGTCGCATACTGCTACCCCATTTTTTTCTGTGTTATTAAATGTTCTCTCACAGGAGGGGCACCAATATCTCACACTTTGTTTTATGAAGATATTTACTACCATTTTATTTTACCTCCCTTTTATTTTAAGGAACTTGCTATTTTGCACCTTGATATATCATACTATACCTTTGATACAATAATGTCAACCAAATATTGACAAAATCTTAAATATCTGATATCTTGCAACGATGAATAATTGGCTCGCCGGCGTAGCTCAATTGGCTAGAGCAGCGGTCTCCAAAACCGCCTGTTGCAGGTTCAAGTCCTGTCGCCGGTGCCAATT
>MFRX01000039.1 GCA_001784725.1 Candidatus Moranbacteria bacterium RIFCSPHIGHO2_02_FULL_40_12b | reverse complement strand
TAAAAATCCAAAAACAAGTTTTTGAATTTTTAAAACTTCAGATAACCGCGGCGCGTTGTGCGAAATTGAAAATTTGTCTTTTTATTTTTAGGGCTTGAGATTTGGTGATTTTTAAAGTAAATAAATTTCTTTCTTTTTTATGAATATTTTAATTTTTGGTTTTGTTGGCGCAATGAGCGGTTTGTACTCCGCTTGCTGGGGAGCGTATAAAGACTGTCTGTTTGAAAAATTTCAATCTAAAAAATTTGCTCGAAGTATTATCGCTGGTTTTATTCTTGGAATTTTACTGTTTTACTTTCTGAAAGCAAACAACATCACCAATGTTAATTTCGGAGTTTTCTTTCTATTCGTAATGTCATTTGAGCGTCTTTTTACTGAATCACTAAAAGCTTTTGTGCGGAATGAGGATCAAGAAAAATATAAAATTCCTTCTAAATTACACATTTTCGGGAAAACCGTGGAGAGCAAATTTTTTAGATTGATAATTGGGTCAATATTTATTTCAGGAGCGTTCATGCTTTTCTATCTGCCTTTATTCGTTAATTTTAAGTTGCACGGTTGGATGGGTGGATTATTTTGGGGCGCAATGGCTGGCTTAATTGGTTCGGCAGTTGGTGGAGCATGGAAAGACGCTCCAATAGAAGGATTTGACCCAATAAAATTTTTCAGAAGCCCGCTCGTGGGTGCGTTGTGGGGCATTTTAATCTCATCGTTTACCAGTAATTTTTCACTGTTGCTGTTTGCCAGTATCGGCGGTGAAAGAATGACGGTTGAACTTTATAAAACATTTGTTCTGAAATCAATTCCTGGTAAATTTTGCGCCACAAAACCAAAATTTGAAGATTGGATTGAAAAAAGAAAGAAATTTATTTTGCCGTATACGATAGTGTGGATTGCTTTTATAGCCTTGCTGATATTGTAAGAATCTTAAGCCCTTTTTATTAAGGAAAGACAAATTTTCAACATCGCACAACACGGCACATGCGGTTCAGAAATTTCTCAGTTATTTAGACTTTTCAATTAAGGTGTGAGAAATTTCCTCTCCCAAATTGCGCTGACGATATGGCAAGTTTAGTGATATAATAGGGCAAGCGATAATTAACAAATTTAATCAATAATCCACGGCGCAACTTCGCCGAACAGCGGTTATCTGCCGCTTCGCTAAATTTTAAAAATCCAAAAACAAGTTTTTGAATTTTTAAAACTTCAGATAACCGCGGCGCGTTAAACGAAATTTTGTTCAAAAATATTTTTTCATTTTATATTGAGCCCTTTTGAAATTTTTTGAAAAGAAAAAGGCATATTTCGGATTATTAATCTTTAATATGCCTTGTGGTTGGTGCCTTTATTTTAGTTTGTCGGCAAGTTCTTGGAGAAAAGCTATGCGACTACGTATGTGTTCCTGTAACCAATTTGTACGAGTAACTTCATTTTTCATCAAATATCCCGTACAATCGCGGAATTTTATTACGGTTTCCAGTTTTCCTATGTCTTCATTATTAATGGGATTTTGAGCCGATTGTTTTGGAAACATTGCTGCCAAAACGGCGTATGTCTCGTATGGGATACTCGGTGAGCCGTATACCATTCGCAGCTCCTTGTCCGCACTATTTGTTAAGAATACATGGGGTGCGATAGTCTCGGTTGTGACAACTGCTCTGTTCATCTTTTTTTCACCTCCCTTATTTTATTTTTTATGTGCAATTTGACGCTGAAATTAGCGTTCAAATTAATGTAGCAGAAAATAGGTTGCCTGTCAAGGCCACGAAAAAAAATTTCAAAAGGGCTCTTTTAATAAGGAATATATTTTTGAACAAAACTCAAACCGCGCTGCGCTCTCGTCCTGCCCTTTCTATTTTATATTTTAATAATGTAGGCAGGGCTCGGGTCGTTTAACACCGAGTATGCGGAAAAACTCTCGGCTCGCCTTTTTCCCAAATTCGCTTTTCTCCATTAGGTGGTAATTTAAGGAAAAGTGCAGTAAAATAGGATTAGCCAATTAACAAAATTAATTCAATAAATCCGAAAAGCGAACTTCGCATACTCGGATACGTTGGAAATAATTCCTAATAATTCAATAACCATATGGAAACAGCGTTAAAAATACTCTCTGACGAGCATCAAAATATATTAAAAGGGATAGACGCGTTACTTAAAGAATGTGATTCCTTAAAATCTGGGAACAAAATTAACAAAAATTTCTTTAAGAAAGCGATTGACTTTATTAAAGGTTATGCGGATAAATTTCATCACGCCAAAGAAGAAGATATTTTATTTATAGAAATGTGCAGAGATGAAGTTCAAATGCATTGTAATCCAACGCAACAAATGTTGCATGAGCATAATTTGGGAAGAAATTTTATTAAAGAATTAGAAAAAGGGATTGAAGAAAGCAATAAAGAAAAAATAATTGAAAATGCGAGAGGGTACGCGCAACTTCTCCGGGATCATATATTCAAAGAAGATAATGTTCTGTATCCCATGGCGGATGAATCATTAAGCCCGAGCGTTAAAAAAAACATGCTTAAAAAATTTAAACAAGTTGAACAAGAACTGAACAAAGAAAAAGACAAGCATCTATTATTTTTAAAGGATTAAAAGGAAAAAGATAAAAAATATGAGCGAAAAAATAAATGAACTCGTTGAATATCCTAAAAAAGGAATTTTGAGCAAAGACATCGTCAAAAATGATAAATTAAATATTACTTTATTCTGCATGGCCAAGGGAACGGAGATATCTGAACATACCTCCACAAAACAAGGATTTGTTTATGTAATTGAGGGAAACGGTATTTTTAATCTTGCGGGGAAAGACATATCCATGTCAGCGGGAGTATTTATCTATATGAAAGAAAACGCGGTTCATTCTTTAAAAGCTAATGAGAATACGAGTTTTATTCTGGCATTGGCTAATAATTAATTAAGAATTTTAGGGCTGGCCATCAACCTCAAAAATTTTCCTTCGCGACGTCGCGCTAAAATTATGAAATCATTGACTTCAGGCACTCGGATGATAGAATTTAAATAATATAAATAATTCATTTCAGGAGGTAAAAACTATGAATGAAACAATCAAAAACTTAACAAAGGCCTTTATCGGCGAAAGTCAGGCAAGAAACCGCTATACTTTTTACGCCAAAATCGCCAAGAAAGAAGGGTTTGAGCAAATTGCAGAAATTTTTCTAATCACGGCGGAGAACGAAAAGGAGCATGCCAGCTGGTTGTTTAGATTAATCAACGAGCTGAAAAAGAAAAGCGAAGAGAAATTAGACGAGATTCAGATTGAAGCAGCAGCTCCAACAATTCTTGGCAATACGGCTGATAATTTAAAAGCCGCCATTGCCGGCGAGCATTACGAAAACACTGAAATGTATCCGGGATTCGCCAAGGCAGCTGAGGAAGAAAATCTGTTGGAAATAGCCAAAAGATTGCGAGCAATTTCCAAAGCCGAAGAGCATCACGAAGAAAGGTATAAAAAATTACTGAAAGAAGTAGAAGCCGGCACGGTTTTCAAAAAAGAGAAAGAAATATGGTGGGTTTGTCGCGAATGCGGATATGTTCATCTCGGAACCGAACCGCCGGAAAAATGTCCTTCCTGCGACCACGAAAAAAGTTTTTATCAAATCAAATGTGAAGAATATTAAGAATACATTACATTGACCATAATAACATAAAGCAACTTCAATTTCCTTGACCCCGTTAAATCACCGTTAAAATTAAAAACAGGGTCTTGCAGGGCAAAAATTTAACGGGGTTGACAGGGAATTTTTGTTTTCGTATGGTATAATTCAGCAAGGAAACATAATCATGCAAAGGAAAAAGTCATGGAAAAAATAAAAATCGCGATTGCGGGAGTAGGAAATTGCGCCAGTTCGCTGGTTCAGGGAATTCATTACTACAAAGACAAAAACAAGGACAAAGCCATCGGGCTCATGCATTGGGACATCGGCGGATACTTGCCATATGGCATTGATGTGGTCGCCGCTTTTGACATTGACAAAAGAAAAGTGGGAAAGGATGTTTCCCAAGCGATATTCAGCGCCCCGAACTGCACCAAGATATTTTGCAAAAATATTCCAGAGTCCGGAGTAAAAGTAAAAATGGGAAAAGTACTGGACGGCTTTTCCGAGCACATGAAGGATTATGAAGAAGAACACACATTTGTCATAAGCCCTGAAAGAGAGGCGACAAAAGAGAATATCATAAACGAGTTGAAAAATTCAGGAGCGCGAATTCTGGTTAATTATCTTCCGGTCGGTTCGCAAAAAGCCGTTGAATTTTACGCGGAGTGCGCGCTGGAAGCGGAAACCGCGTTCATCAACTGCATGCCGGTTTTTATTGCCAGCGACAAGAACTGGGTGAAAAGGTTTGCGGAAAAAAATATTCCGGTTGTCGGAGACGACGTAAAAGCCCAACTCGGGGCTACTATCACCCACCGGACACTTACTGATTTATTTCGCAAAAGAGGAGTAAAGCTGGAAAGGACATACCAACTTAACACCGGCGGCAATACTGACTTTCTTAATATGCTTAACCGTGTGCGTCTTTCGTCAAAAAAAGAATCAAAAACCGAAGCAGTTCAGTCAGTAATGAACGAGCGGCTGGATAGCCGGGACATACACATCAGTCCCAGCGATTACGTTCCCTGGCAAAAAGACAATAAAGTTTGCTTTATCCGGATGGAGGGAAAACTTTTTGGAAACGTGCCAATGGAACTGGAATTACGGCTATCAGTTGAATACTCGCCCAATTCTGCCGGATGCGTTATTGACGCCATTCGCTGCTGCAAGTTGGCGCTGGACAGGGGAGTGAATGGGGCGCTTACCTCAATTTCCGCTTATACCATGAAGCATCCGCTTGAACAATTTAACGATGATAAGGCAAAAGATATGGTTGAAGAATTTATTGAGGGAAAAAGAGAAAGATGAAGCGAGCAAATTTTTTTACAAATTTTGCGGATGGATCTGAAAGGGCTGTTATAATAATAACGAAACCCTTTTTTTATTGGGATAGAGAATTGACCCGGTAGTAGAATTTGGACGAGATCTTTTTTTGCGCAGCAAGTCCAGATTTTACTACCGGGTTGACAATATTTCCGTAAGGAGTAAAATTTTCTTGTAAAGTATTTCTTTTGTGGTAAAATATTTATTACAGTCGGTAAAAATAATTTTTTAAATTAATCCGTATCTTGTTGCAGATTTATTTTTTGTAAATAATCCCGCAATGGAAAAAAATGATACCAAAGAAAGTATTTTTAACAAAGGGTGTAGGCATGCATAAGGACAAGCTGGCGTCTTTTGAATTGGCGCTTCGCGACGCCGGCATAGAGAAATGCAATCTGGTGGCGGTCTCAAGCATCTTGCCTCCCAACTGTAAGATTATTTCCAGGTCCGAAGGACTGGATCACATAAAACCCGGTCAAATAACATTTTGCGTTATTTCCCGGAGCGAAACCAATGAGCCCAGCCGGCTGGTTTCCGCTTCTATCGGAATGGCCAAGCCTTCTGACGAAAATAATTACGGTTATCTTTCCGAGCACCACGCGTTCGGAGAAAACGCCCACCGATCGGGGGAATACGCTGAAGATCTCGCGGCGACGATGCTGGCGACGACCTTGGGAATTGAATTTGATTCAGACAAGAGCTGGGACGAGCGGGAGCAGATTTACAAAGCCAGTGGGCACATTATCCGGACTTCCAATATCTGCCAGTCGGCGGAAGGAAACAAGGATGGGCTTTGGACGACGGTCATCGCCACAGCGGTGTTTATTTTTGAGTAATATAAAAATGGTATTCGTTTGCAAAACTTAAAAATCGGGCAGATTCCGATTTTTTAATTGTAAAATTACGTAATTAATTACGTAATTAAATATGTAATTTTTTTCGCCCAGTATTTCTTAAGGAACTTTAATTTTTTTCGCTAATTTCTTTTTTTATCTTTTCCACAAACTCATCCAACTTCATAACCACCTGTTTCTTATTATTCCTTTCGCGCGTGGCGACAGTTTCCGATTTTTCTTCTTTTTCTCCCACCACGACCATATACGGAATTTTTTGCTTTTCCGCTTCGCTGATTCGTTTTCCAAGCGTTTCTGATTTATTATTTACTTCCGAGCGGACATTATTTTTCAATAAAAGCGAATTTACTTTTTCCGCGTACTTATTAAATTTCTCACTTACCGGGATAACTGCAACATGGATTGGCGAGAGCCAAAGCGGCAGTTTTCCGCCGTAGTGTTCCAATAATATCCCGATGAACCTTTCAAAAGCGCCGAAAATAGCGGCATGGATCATCACCGGGGTTTTCTTTTTCCCATTTTTGTCGATATACGCAAGTTTGAATCGTTCAGGAAGCTGAAAGTCCAGTTGAATCGTTGCCAATTGCCATTTTCTTCCCAAAGTGTCTTTAATGTCTATGTCTATTTTTGGCCCATAAAAAGCTCCGTCTTTCTCCTTAACTTCGTGTTTTATTTTTTCCTTCTCAAGAGCCGTTTCCAAATCTTTTTCGGCTTTGTCCCAATTTTTAATGTCTCCCATGAAACCGTCCGGCCGCGTCGCGAAGAAAAATTGCGGCTCAATGCCGAATATTTTGTAATACTCTTTTACCATTCGGAGAAGTGTTCTTATTTCATCAACTACCTGGTTTTCAGTAAGGAATATATGGGCGTCGTCCTGGGTGATATTGGCTACGCGCAGAAGACCATTGAGCTCTCCGGATTTTTCTTTGCGGATTATTCTTCCGATCTCGGTGTACCTTATCGGGAGTTCCTTGTATGACCTCTGCTTCTCCTGATAAATTTTAATGTTAAATGGGCAGTCCATCGGTTTTAGGCAATAAGTTTCTTTGCCGATGTTGAAATGATACATTCCTTCTTTGTAATGCTCCCAGTGTCCTGAAATTTTCCAGAGCGCGCTTTTTGCCAAAATAGGAGTTTGGATTTCCAAATAGCCGTATTTTTTCCTGACGGACTTTCCCAGTTTTTCCAGTTCGTTCCAGACAACCATACCCTTAGGATGCCAGAAAGGGGAGCCGGGTGCTTCCGGGTGAAAAGAAAACAAGTCCAGTTCTTTGCCAAGCTTTTTATGGTCATATTTTTCTGCTTCTTCCTGCTGCTTTAAATAATTTTCCAGTTCTTTCTTGGTTTCAAAAACCACGCCGTAGATCCTCTGGAGTTGCTTGTTTTTCTCCTCGCCTTTCCAGTACGCGCCGGAAATTTTGGTTAATTTAAACGCTTCTGGATTTATTTCTCCGGTAGAATCTAAATGCGGGCCGGCGCAGAGATCAACGAAGGTTCCCTGGGTATAAAGGCAAACATTCTTATTTCCTTCTTCTTCCAGATCTTTTATCAGTTCTGCTTTATAGCTTTGCTTCAATTTGCTAAAATTATCCAAGGCCTTTTTGCTGGCAATTTCCGCCCGCTCGAATTTATGATTATCCTTTATGATTTTTTTCATCCTTTCTTCCAGGAGGGGAAGATCTTCGGGGATAAGAGTGCGGGGGAGTTCAAAATCGTAATAAAATCCGTTTTCAATTGCCGGACCCATTCCGAATTTGGCCTCCGGAAACATCTCCAAAACCGCCGCAGCCAGAACATGGGCGGTTGAATGGCGCAATATTTCTTCTTTATCTAATTTTACCATACATACATTATAGTCCTTAAAATAGGCGTAAGTCAATTTCTATGTTTCTGACACCTACTCTTTCCGTATCTATGTCTCATTCGTACGAATGAGCGGATATGGTATAATAGGTTGAAGTAAAACTATTAGTTTACATAAATTAATAAAATTTTAATTAAATTAAAAAATGAAAGATTTGGAGAAAATTTTGAAGGCATTAGCCAATAGGCGGCGGCTGGCCATTCTTAAATATTTAAAAAGAAGGGGCACGGCAACAGTGACGAATATCGCGCGGGGAATTAAATTATCTTTCCGGTCAACTTCAAAACATCTGGTAATTTTGTCGGCATTTGACATTATTGAAAAAAACCAGCAAGGGTCGCATGTGTTTTATAAACTTTTCAAAAATCAAGTGCCAGCCGCCAAACATATTATTTCATTATTATAGTAATATTGAAATTACGGTTTTAGACACTATGTCTCATTCGTACGAATGAGCGAATGTTAAAAATTAAGAAATGCGTACGCATTATGAATCAGAAAATTTTGTTAGATAATTTAAAAAGAAAGTCAAAAAACATTATGAAAGACGGAAAACACTTTCATGATTTTGCTCATATAATGGGAGTTTATAAAAATGTCGAAAAATTACTAAAATACGAAAAAGGCGACAGAATTGTGTTATTAACGGCTGCTTTATTTCACGATATAAGTCGGGATATTAAAGACCACGGCGCTGAAGGCGCGGAGTGTGTAAAGGAAATTCTTATTTCAACTCCTGGGTTTCCGAAAGATTTAATAAATTCAGTGTCACAAATCATCAATGCTCATGATAAAAAACCAAAAACTAGAAATGAAAAAATATTCTACGACGCTGACAAAATGGATGCTTTTAATGAGTTGGCAACAGCAAGATCATTTATGATGTATGCAGTGGACGGGCTATCCTTAAAAAAAGCTTGTTTTGAATATCTGAACTTGATTAATTGTTTTTATAACCAATTAAATACTCCCACAGTAAAAAGATTAATTCGGGCGCAATATAAAAAAGCTAAAAATTTTGCTTGTAAGTTGGTTAAAAATTATGAAACTAGCTCATAGAAAAACTTTTTTTATTTTTCCAAGTTCACCGTTTCATTTTGACGGAACTTTTCATAAGCCCTCTCATTTTCCTGATAAGCTGGATGATTGGGAAAATGGTAAATATTGGCAAGTCATTAGAATTGGTAAAAAATTATTTGGTCTCAAAATTGAGAATAAAGGCGAAGCGCAAAAGCCAAAAATAAAAGTTTCAGTTTTTTATGACAAGGGCATTACTGATAACGAAATTGGAAGTATCAAACAAGAAATTATCTGGCGTTTTGATTTGAACGCCGATTTGAAAGAATTTAATAGATTGGCAAAAAGCGACAAGCGCTTTTATCCAATTTTCAAAAAATGGCTTGGAATGCGAAACTCAAGCGCACATAATTTGTATGAACTTCTTATCGTTGCGGTGGTTTTACAAAATGCAACAGTTAGACGAACGGTGCAAATGATGAACGCATTACTTGATAAATATGGTTCAAAATTGAATTTTGACGATAAAGAGATTTCTGCGATTTGGATTCCTGAAAAATTAAAAAGTGTTTCCGAGCAGGATTTGAGAGATTTAAAAATAGGATATAGGGCAAAATTCATAAAACGTTTATCGCAAGATTTTGCCGAAGGAAAAATTGAAGAACAGAAACTTCGCTCACTCGATCAGGAAAGCGCAAAAAAAGAATTGTTGAAATTATATGGTGTAGGGCATGAAACCGCTCGCATACTTCTTTTTGAGGTTTGTCATCAATACAATACTTTTGACCATATCGCGCCTTGGCAACAAAAAATATATTCCCAACTGTTCTATAATAAACCGTTGGTTTCAGCGAATAAAATCAGGAATGACATCAAAAAGCAATACGGCGATTATTCTATGCTTGCAGTTCACTATATTTGGGAAGATATTTTTTGGAAGAAAAAGAATGAAAAGATTAAATGGCTGGAAAAAGAAATCAGATTGTAAAATTAATAACACAAATCACTATGTCTCATTCGTACGAATGTGCGAATGAGTATAATATATATAATATACTTTTCAAAAAATTCTGATTTCTCCTTTCGCCACTATTGATTTTAACACACTTTCAAAATTATCCGGTGATTTAATGCAATACGGAGTTTCCAGCCGCGAACCGTTGACGGAAACAAAAATTTTCATCATTCCTGGCTCGCACTGGTCGAAAAATTGCGACAATTTTTTCAGGATTTCCTGATCGGAATTTAGTGGCAGAATGATGAGAAGTTTTTTACCCTCATCCGGCCTTCGGCCACCTTCTCCCTGATTAGGGCGAAGGGGATTGGAATTTTTCTTTTGAGTGGTTGAAATTCTCCTGAAATTTTCCAGTTCCGCCGGGCTTATTTCTTTCGCGTTGTCCACAATCAGTTTGTAACCCGTGTCTTTATAGGAAATTTTTCCTTCGCCGATGATAATTTTATCTTCCTGCCAGACGGCTTCCGTGTCTTCCAGAATTTTGGGAAAGACCAGAAATTCCATCCGTCCGGTCAGATCCTCAACCTCGCAGAAAAGCATTATTTTCTGGTTTTTCAGAAAAATCTTCTTCGCCTTGCTTATTATCCCTCCAATTTTATATTTACCTCCGATCATGCCTTGGTTGAGGGACTTAATAGGCGATGCCATTTTTTCCAGGTAATCCTTACAATCGGAGACGGGATGGCCGCTCACATAAAGCCCAAGGAGTTCTTTCTCCCATTGGAGTTTTTGTTTTTTGGAAACAATTTGAGCGTCATTAAGCGCGATCTGCGACGTTTCCATTTTCATTCCTCCGAACAAACTTGTCTGGCTGGAATTTTTTATTTTCTGGATATTCTTTGAATAATTGAGAATTTTTTCTATACTCGATAAAATTTTATTCCTTTCTTCTAATTCATCCAATGCCCCGACTTTTGCCAGCGCTTCAATTGATTTTTTATTTAAATCCTTCGTTTCCACTCTCTGGATGAAATCGGTAAGATTTTTGAATTTTCCGCTTCTTTTCCTTTCTTCCACTATCTCGCGGGCGACTGTATGCCCGACATTTTTAATGGCGTTAAGCCCAAATCTTATGCGGTCTATGCCGCTTGCCCCATGCCTCGCTTTGGCTGGATTTACGGGGTCGTTTCCTCCTATCACCGCGAATTCCTCGAAACTTTCATTGACATTCGGAGGCAAGACCTCTATTCCCATTCCCTTGCATTCGGAGACCTCAATGGCAATGCGGTCAATGTTGTCCTGGTCGGAAGTGAGCAGCGCCGCCATAAACTCGGAAGGGAAATGCGCTTTTAGATATGCCGTTTGGTATCCAATGAGCGCGTAGCAAGCGGCATGAGACCGATTGAATCCATATCCGGCAAACGGCTCAATAAATGAAAATATTTTATCCGCGATGTTTTTATTAACCCCATTTTTTACCGCGCCTTCGACAAATTTTATTCTTTGTTCGCGGATGAGTTCCGGGATTTTTTTCCCCATGGCTTTCCGCAGAACATCCGCTTCTCCCAGAGTAAATCCGGCAAGGTCTCTCGCAATCTGCATGACTTGCTCCTGATAAACGGCGACTCCGTAGGTATTTTTCAAAATCGGTTCCAGTTTAAGATGAAGATAATTTACTGTTTTTAATCCGTGTTTGCGGGCGATAAAATCGGGAATCCAGTCCATGGGCCCCGGCCGGTAAAGAGCCACCATGGCGATAATGTCCTCAAAAACACTGGGACGGAGCTGTTTAAGATATCTTTTCATTCCTGCGCTTTCCAATTGAAATACTCCGGTGGTTTCGGATTTTTTCAGAAGCTCATAGGTTTTTTTGTCGTCCAGCGGAATTTCGTCAATATTTATTTCCACTCCCTTGGTTTTTCTGGCGATGCGCAGGGTATTTTGAATGATTGTAAGATTTTTTAATCCCAAGAAATCAATTTTTAAAAGTCCTATTTTTTCAACATAGCTGGATTTCGTGGAGGATGAATATTGGGTTACCGTGCCTTCTTTAGCGCCGGTAATTTTTTGAAGCGGAGTATATTCGGTGACTGGATTCTTGGTTATAACCACTCCGCAGGCGTGCATTGAAGCGTGGCGGGCCACTCCTTCCAGACGCCGGGCGCTGTCAATAAGTTTTTTGCCGGCGGGATCGCTCTGATGCAATTGCTTGAATTCGCTCACATTTTCCAGCGCTTCTTTTATGGAAGAAAACATTGGAATCATCTTGGCAGTCTTGTCGCAGAAATCGTAAGGGTATCCCAGCGCTCTTCCGGCGTCTCTTATGGCAGCGCGGGCAGCCATCGTTCCGAAAGTGATAATTTGCGCCACATGGTCGTTGCCGTATTTTTTGCGGACGTAATCAAGAACCTCGTCTCTGCGGTCGTCGGCGAAATCCATATCAATATCCGGCATGGAAATTCTTTCCGGATTTAAAAATCTTTCAAAAAGCAAGTTATATTTAATCGGATCAATATTGGTGATGCCAATTAAGTAGGAAATTAAACTTCCGGCGGCGCTGCCGCGTCCGGGACCAACAACGATTTTGTTATCCTTCGCCCAATTGACGAAATCCTGCACGATTAAAAAGTAAGAAGCAAATCCGGTTTTTTCAATTATGGAAAGTTCATATTTAAGGCGCTCCTTGTGCTCCTGGTTCACTTTATCTTTAAATCTATTCATCAATCCCTCTTCCGCCAGATAGCGCAAATAGCTTTCAGAAGTAAATCCGTCCGGAACTTCAAATTGGGGAAGCAGTGTTTCTCCTAACCGCAATTGAAAATCGCACTGCCTGACTACTTTTTGCGTATTTTCCAAAAATTCCGGATTATTTTTGAAACTTTCTTCCATTTCTTGCGGCGTCCGCATAGAAAGATCAAAGGCGGTCATATTCATCCGGTCTTTTTCCTGAATTTTTTTATTGGTCTGAATGCAAATTAAAATATCCTGGATGGACGAATCATCTTTATTTATGTAATGGATATCTCCGGTAGCCACTATGGGAATTCCAGTTTCTTGCGATATTTTCATTATTCCTCCGTTGGCGGTTTTTTGGTTTGCGTAATGTGGATGATCCTGAATTTCCAAATAAAAGTTTCCCGGACCGAAAATTTCCTGGTATTCCAAAGCCAGTTTCTTCGCTTTTTCGTAATTTCCGGAAACAATAGCCGCTGGAATTTCACCTTCAATACAGGCGCTCATTCCAATCAGTCCTTCACTGTGTTTTTCCAGGACTTCTTTGTCGATGCGCGGCTTATAATAAAATCCTTCCAGGTGGGCGATGGAAATCAGTTTCATCAGATTTTTGTATCCAAGTTCGTTTTTGGCCAGCAGGATAAGATGATAGCGCTTTTTGTCTTCGGCAGTCGGGTTTTTGCTGTGGCGGCTTCCCGGAGTCAGATACATCTCACAGCCGATTATCGGCTTGATTCCTTTCTCCTTGGCTTTGATGAAAAATTCCACCGCGCCGTAAAGCACGCCGTGGTCGGTGAGCGCCAGTGAGTCCATTCCCAGTTCCTTGGCGCGGTCAAGAAGATCGTCAATTTTGGCCAGACCGTCCAAAAGAGAATAGTGGCTATGAACATGGAGATGAGTGAACTTCATTGGAATTTTATAATTTTTAATTTTGTAATTTTATAAATAAATCTAAATTTTCTAATTTTTAAACATTTAAGCATCAAAAATTATTTAAAAATTAAAAATTGGAAATTAAAAATTTGAGCGAAATAAAAAACTGGCTCAATCCAGTTGATAATCCAGTTCTTAAAAATCGATAAAAACCTTGTCATATATTTGTTGCTTTCTCCATAGCCCCGGTTCCCCTAAGGGTTCTGCGAGAAAGATAATTCATTTAAAACATTAAAACATTAAAGCATTAAAACATTTTCCATTTTCTCCCGTCTGTTTCGTATCCTTTTTGCCAAATGTTTTTATGTTCTTGTGCTCTCTTGTTCTTGTGAATTAGTATAGCAGGTTTTGGGAAAAATAAAAAGGGACAGAATTTTTCCCGTCCCTTATGGGCTAATTTTACGATTTCTGCTGGCGTCTCGGGCCTCCATTTTTGGAGTTAGCACTTGATGTATTTTCTCCGCAAGAGTCATGCATACTTTGGGATCAGAAAGATCCGCAGAAGGACTTTTGTCTTTTTCTCTTTTGAATTTTTCTATAATTTCCTCAGCTTTCATTTTTCCTCCTCTTTTGAATTTTTTCTTTAAATTTTCCTTTAATATATCAATACGCGGTTTCACCATTTTTTTAATTCATCACGATTTTTAAATATTTTCCATACCGCGTATATTCCGCCAACGATTGGCAATGCGATAATTATTGCATCTGTGACATAAGACCATTTGCTTTTTTCTTCCTTCACTAAAACCTCCTTGTCTATTTTTTTATTTTTGTGAACCGGCAACTCGGTTTTTCAACTGGCGCGGGATATTTTCCGCTGTTTAGTTTAACTAAATTATTAAAACTGAAAATTTTAGCTGTTTTTATAATAGGTTCTATGGATATAATAATGATTCCCGCGATTACCAATAGGATACTGAATTCCTCATGTTGCACGATGTAAATAAAAAGGAAAACAGCCGGAGCGGATAATAACAATATGATTGCTATAACAATCATAACAGCGCAAAGCTTTTTAATATTTTCTTTAATTTTTAAATAACTCATTTTCCCTCCTTATTTTGTTGTTTTCCGCGAAGCGGATAAAAAAATGGTATAATAAACTTATGCGGAAGTCAAACCCTTCAAATTTTAATCTGGAAAAAAAGTTGTTAAGCAGCGGGTATGATTTTGTCATTGGCATTGACGAAGCGGGGAGAGGACCGCTGGCGGGGCCCGTTGTGGCGAGCGCCGTAGCTTACAAATTTTTTAATACCGCCCCGGCCTGCGGCCACCCCTCCTTAATTAAGGAGGGGATGGGGGAGGTGTTGGCAAAAGAGTTTAATTTAATCCGTGATTCTAAAATGTTAAGCGAAAAACAGAGGGAAAAGATTTTTGATTTCATTTTGGAAAATTTTTATGTGGGAGTAGGAATCTGCGACCATAAAACTATTGACCGGATAAACATTTTGGAAGCCAGTTTTTTGGCGATGAAAGCGGCTCTGACGAGCCTAAAATCAAAAATCAAAAATCAAAATGCAAAATTACAATTCAAAAATCAAAATGATTTATCAAATACTAAATACCAAATACCGGATACCAGATACATAATACTTGTTGACGGAAATAAAGTTATTCCAAATCTGTCCATAGAACAAAGGGCAATCGTGAACGGGGACAAAATCGTGAAATCAATTTCCGCCGCGTCCATAATCGCCAAAGTGACGCGAGACCGGCTTATGCGAGAAATGCATAAAAAATATCCCAATTACTGTTTTGACAGGCATAAGGGCTACGGAACAAGACAGCATTTCGCAATGCTCCGAAAACACGGTCCCTGCGAAATCCACCGCCGGAGCTTCGCGCCGGTCAAAAAACTTGCCAAAAAGGGAATTTGATGATAAATTTATTATATGAGCGATACTAATAATCCGAATCCCATCCAAATTATACAAATATTTTAACAAATAATTATAATCATTCTGAGCAAGGCGAAGAATCTCATTTATTACTGCTGTAGTCCGCGGGATCCCTCGACAAGCTCGGGATGACATCTACGATGTCATGTCCGTACCAAAACAAAGGCATACTAAATTTAGAAGGGACAGAAAGAGAAAAAGATTCGCGATCAAAGCGAAAAAAACGCAGACCTGCCCGAAATGCGACCGTCCGATGATGCCGCATCGGGCTTGTTCCAGTTGCGGTTATTATAAAGGAAGAGAGATAGTTAATACGATGAAGAAAGTTAAAAAAACTAGAAAATAGGAATGGCTCCCCGCACCAAATTCCGAATAGAATTATGAATAAATTTATGGTCTTATTCGCGGAATCGCCTGCGGCTTAGCCAGAAATAAATATAAAAATTTTTCAGAGAATTGATGCGGGATGCTCATTTTTGTAGCTACTCGCACCGCTCGCAGACAAAAATGGCAAACCGTCACCTCCAACGTTCAATCGCGATGCAGTCGCTCTTTGAGTGGGATTTTCAGGGCGGCCATAATAAAGATATGGAAAAAATCGTAGAACGCAATATCAAGGAATTCGCGCCTGGAATCTCCGAGTCCGATTTTACCAGATCCCTGGTGGGAGGGACGCTGAAAAATAGAAAAGACATTGATGAATTGATCGGAAAATGCGCGCCGGAGTGGCCGCTGGAACAGGTCTCAATAGTTGACCGGAATATTTTGCGTCTCGGAATTTATGAACTAATGCACGGAAATTACGACGAAGTTCCGCCGAAAGTGGCGATCAATGAAGCCATAGAAATCGCCAAAACGTTCGGAGGGGAAAGCTCGGCGCGGTTCGTCAACGGCGTTCTCGGAACGATTTACCGCGAGATGGGAGAACCATTAAAAGATGACGATAGCAAAAAGCGCAGAGAAAAAGATGAAGGGGTTAAAAAAGAAAGTGAAAATAAGTAATTTTTTAAATTTTAAATTCTAAATTTCAAAATCCCAAATCCTAAATAAATCCAAAATTCAAACTTTCAAATATCTAAACATTTTGAATTTTGAACATTGTAGTTTATTTGGAGTTTAATGCTTTGAGTTTTGGATTTATCGACAAAAATGTCCATTAGCATCCAGGAAAAACTAAAGAATCTTTCAAAAAAAATAAAATTAAAATTCAAAAATCTTGATTTATTGCAGGAAGCGCTGACTCACCGGTCGTATCTCAATGAAAACCGGTCGTATAAGATTAATCACAATGAGCGGCTGGAGTTTTTAGGAGACGCTGTTTTAGAATTGGTCGTGACGGAACACTTATACAATAATTTTCCCAATCCCGAGGGAGACCTTACAAGTTGGCGGGCCGCTTTAGTGAACGGAGATATGCTTTCCACCATCGCCAAAAAAATGGGAGTGGAAGAGTATCTTCTGATGAGCCGGGGAGAAGCGAAGGATACTGGCCGGGCCAGAATTTATCTGCTGGCCAACGCCCTGGAGTCCATTATCGGGGCTGTTTATCTTGACCAGGGATATGAAGGAGCTAAAAAATTTATCGCGGACAGCGTGATTGTGAATCTCAAGAAAATATTGGAAGAGAAAACATATATGGATTCCAAAAGCCGCTTTCAGGAAATCGCCCAGGAAGATGAAAAAACTACTCCTACTTATAGAGTCATGAAAGAATGGGGACCGGATCATGACAGGCATTTTGTGGTGGGAGTTTATCTCGGGGAAGAATTAGTGGCGGAAGGCGAGGGAAAATCCAAACAGGAAGCCCAGAGGGAAGCGGCCAAGAACGGGCTGGAAGCGAAAGGGTGGAAATAGTGGCGGAACTGGGGCTGCGCGAAAGACAGAAAGTAAAAATCAAGGTCTCCCGCAGGCGGATAATAATCAGCGATTGGAAAAGGTAAAATTTGTAAATAATTTTAAAATATTATGAAATTACAACAATTCGATGAATTTTTACAAGGAGTTGATCTTGCCGGGTACCGAGAAAAATACAGGCCGATCAAAATTGTCGAGATGGATTTGCCAAAAGACATACAGGCAATTGGAATGCTTTATAAAATTTATTGGGACAATAAAAAACTTCTGGGCAAGGAAATAAAGAATAAAATAGACGGCGAATTTGTGGACATCCTTTATAATGTTCCCGGCAGGGATGTATTTGATAATCCAAAAACCTTAAAAGGGGAGTTAAGAAAGCCGTATAGAGAATTTATAGCCAATAAAAATTTAAAAAGATTTGACAATGGTTTTATTGTTTTTACGCCCTTAATTTTTGAGCAAAAGAAAAAAGAAATTGATTCTAGTTCAGAATAATTTAGAAGCAATCCTGGTGGATTTTATCCACTTTTCTGCCAACTTAACATAATCAGGATTTAATTCAAATCCCAAGTAATCTTGTCCTAATTCTTTGGCGGCGACACATTCTGATCCGCTGCCAACAAAGGGTATTAAAATTACTCCCTTATTACTTGCTATAGATGATTTTATAAGTTTCTTCGTAAGTTCTAATGGTTTTTGAGTCGGATGTTTTATAATTTCGTGATTTTGATGTTTTTTTAATTCTCGCGGCGCGAAAACATCCTTACATGTTTTGCATAAAAACCATCTTTCAATCATTCCCGCCCCTCCTACTAAAGCGGGTATTTTTATAACATCTCTTGGCAACGCACCGCCTTCGTGTGCGTTATAAATTGTTTCTTGTCCGCCGCGGCTGAATCTTCCAACAGTTCCTTTGCGCACTTTTCCGGCGGCGCCGTTTAGAAATCCATCAGTATAAGGTTCCCGCACGTCATCTCTGTTAAAAATCGGCTTTTCTTTCCAAGCGCAAATAATCGCTTCATGGCTTCTTTGCCAAAAATTCAAAGATGCTACATTCTTGTTGGTATAGTGCCAAATGAGCCATCTCTTGCTTATAGGGATTTCAACTGACAGGTACGCTAGAATTTCGCTAAATCCGTAAATAAACATTGTGCCGTTTGGTTTCATTACTCTAATGGACTCATTAATCCATTTTTTACTCCACGCGACATATTCGCTCAATTCTCTTTTATCAATGTTATTTCCAAAATCTTTTCCAATATTATAAGGCGGATCGATAATGATAATATCGCAACTATTGCTTGGCAATTTGCGCAATTCTTCAATCGCGTTTCCGCAGATAATTTTATTAAGCGGAAAATTATTAAGAGTTATTTCTTTTTGTTTTTTATTATCTCGCAATTCTTTTTCATTTTCATTGGCGCAGAGAATATTTAAAATATCTTCGCTTTTAATCCGGCGGAGGCCGTTAAATTTGATAGACGGGATTTTACTGTCCGCTATGTAGCGCTTTACCGTTATCGCGGAAACCTTTAATATTTTTGCCACCTCGTCAGTTGTGTATAATTCTTTTTCTTTTATTCGCATAATTTTTTGTTGTTTTATTAAAAGTATCAATTAGTATCATTATAGCACATCTATTAAGATATGGCATATCCGAAAGGCGAGATTAATAGTGATATTATCATGATGATACATTATCACTATAACATATTTATCAAGAAAGTAAAATAGTAACTTATCCACAGCTTTAATAATTATGGAAAATAAGCAAGTAACCGATTACTTGCCTATCTGCGGTTTTTTTATTTTGATAAATCAGGAAAGTGTAGTAAAATAATAATATCCGATTCAAACCTACGAATAAAATCCGAATCTACGAAAAAATAAAGAGTTCGCAGATTCGTATTGAATTCGTGGTTTCGTATCGGTATTTATTATGTATCTGAAAAAAGTAGAAATTTCGGGATTCAAATCGTTTGCCAACAAAACCAGGCTGGAATTCTTGCCCGCGTGCAGTTTTAATAATGGAGATAAAAAGTCCTGCGGCATCACGGCGATTGTCGGCCCCAATGGCGCGGGAAAATCCAATGTGGCTGACGCCATCCGCTGGGCGATGGGAGAGCAGTCAATGAAAAATCTCCGCGGGAAAAAGTCGGAAGACGTGATATTCGCCGGATCCGGAAAAAAGGCGCGGCTGGGCAGCGCCTGGGCGACGCTTCATTTTGACAATTCCGATAAAAGAATTCCTCTGGAATTCAGAGAGGTTACAATTACCAGAAAGCTTTTTCGCAGCGGCGATTCGGAATATTTAATCAATGAAAGCCGGGTGCGGCTCATTGACGTAATAGATCTTCTGGCGAAAGCGGGAATTGGGAGGGAAAGCTATTGCGTCATCAACCAGGGAATGTCGGACGCGGTTCTTTCCGCTTCCGCGGCGGAAAGAAGGATGATTCTTGAGGACGCGGCGGGAGTGAAGCAATACCAGATAAAAAAGGAGCGGGCGATCCGGAAAATGGAATCAACAAAAAATAATCTGTTAAGAGTGGCGGATCTGGTGAAAGAAATTGAACCGCATCTTCGGATGCTCAAGAGGCAGTCGGAAAAAGCGCGAAAAGGAAAAGAAATTTCCCAAAATCTCCAAGATAAGCAAAGAAACCTATTTTCCTATCTCTGGAATTCCTTTCAAACAGAAAAAGAAAGCGCGTCTTCGGAAAAAAACGAATTGGGCGCGAAAATGATGAACGCTCAGCGCGAAGCTGATAAATTCAGCGACGAGCTGGAAAAAGAGTCGAAAAAATTCCAGGATTCAAAAGCGCAGGACGAGCTTGAAAAAAAGAAGAAGGACTTGCATCAAAATTTGAATGAGAAAGAAAAGGAGCTGGTTATTACCGAAGGCCGGATTGAAATAGAAAAAGAAAGGCAATCCCAGCAGAAAACCATCGAAAGCATTCCGGTTGATTTGGGATTCGTGAAAGCCAAATTAGAGCGCATCCGGCAGAATCAGGAAAAGCTTATTTTTCTCCTTGATAAAGCCGAGAGTCCGCGGGATTTGCAGGACATAAAGGGCTTCGCGAAAACTATCCAGCAGGAACTTTTTGACTTGCAAAAAAATGTGGGAGAGGGGAAGGTGGAAATAAGCAGGGACTTAACTGAAAGCGATAAAAAAGAAAAAGAGAAACTGGACAATTTAACGAGAAAGTCGGAAGAAGTCAGAGAGGAAATAAAAAATATTAAAGCGCGAATTGAAAGCGTTGAAAAAGAAATTGAGAAAGAAGCGGAAAAAAGCAGGGAAACGCGCCAAAGATTTTTTGAACTGGAAAGGGAATTGCGCCGAAAGCAGGATGAATTGGGTAAGTTAAAAGACCGATTCAATGAAGCAAAAGTTAAACTGGCCAAAGTTGAGGTCAGGGAAGAGGACTTAAGCAGAGAAATTGAGAGCGAATTAAAAATAAATCCGGGCGAATTAAAATATGACGGAAGCAAAATTGACGAAGATGATCTGAAAAAAGAAATTTCCAAGCTGAAAGTTCAATTGGAACAAATTGGGGGAATTGATCCGCTGGTTGTGGATGAATACGAAGAAACCAAGAATAGATTTGATTTTTTAAATAAAGAGTCGCAGGATCTTGAAAAAGCCATAAAGTCGCTAAAAGAGGTGATTAAAGAGATGGATCAAAGAATAAGCGAGACATTTAATCAGGCCTTTGAACAAATCAACAAGGAATTCACCAAATATTTCCGCATAATTTTTGGAGGGGGAAACGCGAAACTCGTTAAAACATTAAAACAAAAAAACATTAGAACAAAAAATCCGGATGAGGTGGAAGATAGTAAAGAAAACGGAGAAGGGATAGAAGAATATGAGAATGAGGAAGAAGAGGAAGAAAAAGAGGAAGTCGGAATTGACATATCTGCCTGTCCTCCGGGGAAGAAAATAACAAATCTTTCGATGCTTTCGGGCGGCGAAAGGTCTCTTACTTCCATTGCCCTCCTTTTCGCGATTATTTCCCACAATCCACCTCCATTTGCCGTTCTTGACGAGGTTGAAGCGGCGCTGGACGAAGCTAATTCCCGCCGGTTCGGAAGAATTTTGCATGAGCTTTCCGGAAACACGCAATTCGTGATTATCACTCACAACCGTGAAACGATGAGGCAGGCGTCGCTTCTCTACGGCGTCACGATGGGCGAAGACGGAATTTCAAAATTATTATCTGTGCGACTGGACCAAGTGGAACAGGGCGGGAGAATAGTTGAAAAGAATTAATCAAATTGCTGAATTCATTCATTTAACCCCATTAGAAATATGCCCCGCACGATTTTCTAACGGAGTTGACAATTTCCGGACTATCTGTAAAATATAACAATGTAGCCAGTTAGGACTTTTTTTATGTTAACAATCAGATTTAATCGAACAGGAAAAAGAAATAAAGCCCAATTCAGAATTGTCGTCCAGGAGCACACGGTCGCGCCGGGCGGGCGGCATATTGAGATTTTGGGCAGTTACGACCCGCATCTTAAAAGAGGTGTTTTTAAAAATGATAAAATAAAATACTGGATAGAAAAAGGCGCCCAGGTTTCCGACAGCGTTTATAATCTTTTGGTAAAGCAGGGGATAATAGAAGGGAAAAAAAGAGCCATTAAAATTAAAAAATCAAAAGCGGCTGAAGCTGCCGCTGAAGTTCCCACTAAGGCCGCGGAGGGTGAAAAAGAAAAAGCGGCAGAACCCAATAAAGAAGAAATAAAAAAGGAATAAGATTTGACCCGGTAGTAGAAATTCGAATGGGCATTGCCCGTAGAAAATATTCGAATTTTCACTACCGGGTTGACAAATTATAACAGGTATGATAATATAGCGTATACAAGTTAATAAAAATATCCGCAGAAAATAGGCAATCCAAGTCCTATTGAGGATGGTAAAGCTTTAAAAAGCTTAGTGTTTATTTCTGCGTTTTACGCGGATTTTTTTGTTTATCTTTACGAATTACGAATTTAATACGAATATACTAATGCACCAAAATATTAGTATGTTGGTATATGATCAGTAATTAGTAAAGAAAATCATGTTAACAAAATCGCAAAAAAGAGAAATAATTGAAAAACTAGCTGAGGATATTAAGAATTCCAAATCGGTGGTTTTTGTCGATTTCAAAGGCCTTAAAGTAAATGACACCCGCGCTCTTAAGAAGGACTTGAGGAACTCCGGAGCAAGCTTAAAAGTGGCGAAAAAAACTTTAATCAATTTAGCGCTGGAAAAAGCTGGCGTTAAAATTGACGCCCGGTTAATGGAAGGGCAGATCGCGCTGGCGGTCTCTGACGCGGACGAAACATCTCCCGCGAAAATTATAGACGGATTTTCCAAAAAGAATAAGAATATAAAAATATTGGCGGGCTTATTGGGAAGCAAAATAATGAAACTGGAGGAGATAGAAGCGTTGGCAAAACTTCCTTCTAAAGAGGAGTTGCTCGCGAAATTGGTGGGAACCTTGAATGCCCCGATATCCGGATTTGTCAATGTTTTGGCGGGGAATTTGAGGGGACTGGTTCAGGCGCTCAATGCTATGGCCGAAAAAAAGTAATTTTGTTAATAAATTTTTTAATTATATCTTTACTAATTACTAATCAATTACCAATATACGAATACTCATATTAGTATATTCGTATAAAATTCGTAATTCGTAAAGGGAATTATTATGACTGAAGAAAAAAAAGAGGAAAAAAAAATGGTAAAGGTTCCGGAAAAATTCAAAGCCATTGTTTCCGAAGTGGAAAAAATGAGCGTTTTGGATTTGTCGGAGCTGGTGAAAGTCCTCGAGAACAAATTCGGCGTTAGCGCCGCGGCCCCGGTGATGATGGGGGCGATGCCCGCGGCGGGAGCCGGAGCGGGCGAAGCCGTCGAGGAAAAAACCGAATTTGACGTGGAATTGATTGCCGCCGGAGCGCAGAAAATCAATGCCATTAAAGCCGTCCGTGAAGTGACCGGACTGGGGCTTAAGGAGGCCAAGGATATGGTTGACGGCGCGCCGAAAGTAATCAAGGAAAAAGTCGCCAAGAAAGACGCGGAAGAGATGAAGAAAAAACTGGAAGCGGCCGGCGCGACAGTTGCGCTTAAATAATCGGTGAATTATATCTAATAAAATCCCCGCCAATTCAGGCGGGGATTTTTAATAGCGCGCAATAATTAATCATCTTAATTTATTAGCTATAGCATAAATATTAAGATAGCTACGAAGGGGGCTTATTGAGTTTGAAACAATACGTTTGGATTTTCTTGGCCGATTTTTTCGATTTGACAGAAATTGTCGGGGGGGGGGTAAAATGTAAACACGGTGAAATTAATTCACTGATAATAATTAATGTCAAATAAAAATATGCCAAAATCACCGGAACAATTTAGACCATATACAATGGAGGAAGCTGAAGAAGAAGCTTCAAAGATGAAAGAAAAGATAAAAAATAAACAGGCAAAAAATTATCCAGAAGCGGAGAAAGCTGTTGAGAAAGAATACGAGATAGCAGAATATTTAGAAAAGTCAAAAAATAAAATTTTAGAATCTGTAGAAAACAATGAGCCGATTATTTCCTCTATCAATTTTGACTTTGGAGAAAAACCTGATTCATCCGGAAAGTTTATAGCTGTTACCGATATTAAAGGGCGAATTTATACGATAGCGATGCCAAGAGAAATTTTCGAATATCATGCAGAAACAGCAAGATGGGCGAAAACTTTTCTTTCTGATATTCGTGTTGAAGGGGGAGGAGTTCTTGAATTTGATGAAAAAAATAAAAAAATAATTTTATCTGGCAAATCAGGATCTTATGGAATGGAAAATCGTGAAAATACATATCTATCTTTAAAAAACAATTTTCCAGATTATAAAATTGAAACAGATGATATAAATAAAAAAGAAACCGGTGATTTGGATACCGAAGTTGAAAATTATAAAAAAAGAATAATTGAAAATATTGAATCAATAAAAGCTGAAAAAATAAAAAGAAATGAGGAAATAAAAAATAAAAACGAATTTTTGGCGAAAGAAAAACAGATAGTCATAGAATTAATGAAAAATAATCCCGAAAAAATATTTGAAATAATCAACAATTTCAAAGAGCAAAGCAAGGGTATTTATGAAGCGTTACAAGAAGTTATAGAATCATATAAAAATCCTGAAAAAACCGCTTTTACAATCGGGAAATATAATACTCATGGGATGCTGGGAGAATTTGGAAGGCCAGAAAATTATGAAGGACAAGTAAGCGAGCTGCAAAGAACATTATTCGCTCTGTCTGATTTGTCGCGCAAAATCAATTTAGTCGTTAATCTTAATAATAACAGTGAAAATATTAATACAATAAATAATGCCAGATTTGAATTGATTTTAGAGAACATTAATGAATTATCCGAGGAAAAACGTCTAGGTGCTTTTAGTTCCATTTTTTCAAAAGAGGTAAATGAAGCCGATCATGAAATAGATGATAAATTAGAACATATAAGAGATGCTATGACCATGCGATATAGAGGGAACACAGAAAGCGCTTTTATTAAAAGTTATTTGGATTTGAGATATGGGGAGGAATCATTAAAACACGCGCTAGAACCTGAAAAACTGAAAAAGATATTGGCAATTAAAAATGAAATAAAACAGACCTTGGGGACAATAGACGATATGGTTGGTGAAATTTTCCACAGTACTTTTGGTTATAATTTATATGTTAGCCCTGATTTTTTCGCTACGATGATGCCCGTTGTTGAAAGGATAAATGCAGCGGTAAAATTAGCGGAGTCAGGAAAATATAAAGATGCATTATCTATTGTTCGAAACGTGGAAGAAGTTCCACAGGAGATTAAAATTAAATATTTCAATAAGATGGTAGAGTCATTGGTAGATATTCATAAAAGAATCGAGGGCAATAAGGTAACTATTTTCTATGACTTGGGTGATCCTTCATGTAGTGGTTGTGTTTTTGTAGAAAAATTATTGCAAAATTATAAGGATATTGGAATAAAAGTAGGTTTTGTTAAAGGAGGTCCTGGTTATATGGGGTACGAATTTATAAAGGAAGATTAAAAGAATTTTCCATAAAGTTTAATTTAAATAATAGTAAATAATTAGAAGATTGAAACTTCTGAAAATTATCGGCAAGTTTTTTTATTTCTAAAGTTATCTTAATATTTATGCTATAGCATAAATATTAAGATAGTTGTATAATGGCAATAGCTGGTTTGGCGGAGAAAATCATCAAAAATACGACTATGGAAAAAACGGTTGTTAAGGAAAAAGCAAAGAAAGTTTCAAAGATTATTGTTTTGGCGCTTTTTTGGGGCGGGGCGATTGCGATTGCCACGACTTCGCCGGCATTTGTCCCAAAGATGATGCCAAGAATTTTAAGATATGTTTCCTGGAAAATTAGAAGCAAAAAACAGAAAAGGCAATTTACCAATGCGTTTTATTATTTGAAAAACAAAGGCCTCTTAAAAATAGAATATCGAGGAAAACAAATTTATGTTTCTCTAACCAAAGAAGGAAGGAAAAAAGCTGGCAAATACCAAATTGACGATCTGAAAATAAAAAAGCCCTGGCGGTGGGACAAAAAATGGCGAGTATTGATTTTTGACGTGAAAGAAGAATATAAAGACAAACGTGAAGCGTTAAGGGGGAAATTAAAGGACTTAGGTTTATTTCAACTTCAAGACAGCGTCTGGGTCTGTCCCTATGGTTTTCAGAAGGAAATTGATATCCTGCGCGAATTTTTCGGATTTAATTCCGGCGAACTTAAAATAATAGAGGCCTCAAGAATAGAAGGCGAGGATGAGATAAAACACTTTTTCAACTTAAGATAATAAAAATAACTACTTAAACTACTTAGTATACCGTTATTGACTATCTTAATTTTTATGCTATAGCATATAAATTAAGATACTTTAATTTTTTCTAATTCTTTTTGAAATATTTTTATCATTTCCAGGGGATTGATTTTAGTAAGTTCCTTGAAAAATTTCATCCGCACTTTTTTCTGTTCGGATTTGTCAAGCCCGTCAATGATTCTTTTTGAAGCGTAACGGGGAGCGAAAAGATATATTTCTTCCAGTTTAAACTCCGCGATAAAATCATGGATTTTCCTATGGACAATCTTCTGAAATTTTTTCTTAAGGTCTTCAATATACGCGCCATGGTGGGAAACGGCTGATAAGCTCTGCATCCCGCCTTTCCTTCCCACAAATCCCTGTTTTTCTTTTGCCTCTTCGCGAGGAGGCATTTTTATCTGCTCTTTTTTGATCATTTTTCCCATAAAAACCAGATAAAAATTGGCTTCATATTCTCCGCTGGAAACAAAAAGCGCCGGTTTTTCAAATTGCGGAAGGTTTCGGGGAATTTGGAAAATGGTCTTCATGAAAAATAATACAACTGAAATCGGAAAAAATTGCTCAAAATAAAAAACCGCCAATCGCGTAATAATATATGTGATTGGCGGCAGAATGTGCTTCGCGAGTTAAAGGATTTTGAAAATTAAAAAGTCAAAGCGTTCCGATGCGAGCATCTTTTTATTAAGAGCGGCTGAAAGGCGCTCAACATATTCAACAGCTCTTCTTTCGTTATCAAATTTAATTCCTTCTTCTTTCGCGTAAGTTAACGGCTCCGCTCCTCCTTTTAAAAAGGTCATATTTTTTGACACTCTTGAAAATATAAGCTGGTCACCCTTGGTAAGTTTTACATTTTTTCCATTCAGATTACTGAAGGAAACTTTTATGATATTCTCGTCCCTTTTTATTTTTGACTGGCTTGCCTTTCTGATGATTTCAGCGGCTTTTTTTAGGAGATTTTTTTTGGGATTTTCCCAGAGACGATACCCATCGTCATTATTTCCTATATATACCTTATATTTAAGGTTACTAAGCACTCTTGATTTTTCCAGATAATCCAGCTGGTATTTCTTGAGAGAAATGGTATAAATATGTTTTCCACAACCAAAAATATTAGAAAGAATTATTTTTCTTTCGTAATCCGGAAAACTGTTTACAATTGAATCATTGGTGTAATTATCTTCAGGATAAACGTAAAAAATTTCTGATTCCCTAGCTTCTTTTTTCATTTTACAATGCCTCCTTTTATTTGGTTTATTATTTTGTTAAAGAATATCCCATCATATCGCAAGTTAAATGATGTGTCAAGCGGAGATATAAAAAATATCGAGGTTAAAAAATATCGAGGTTGAACCTCGATATTTTAGCTATAACTATAATTTGAAATCTATTTTTTATAATTTCCTCCAATTATCGGAATTTCTTTGTTCCATTCGGCTATTGCCATATAGATTTTACTGTTGAATGGAACTTTGGAATCCCAAGTGGCCAAAGCGGCGGCGCGATGCATGCCTTCAACCAGCACTATTTTTTCGCCGCACAGGAGTCCAGTGAGCATAGTTTTTTTCGGGAAATCATTCTTGATGGCGATGATCTTGTTGTTGTCTTTTATTATGGGATCTCCGGCGATATCTTTGAATTGTTTTGTTATTTTGCCGCCATAAGCTTTCTCTATCCAGGATTTTGATGGAACGCAGTAAATTTCAGGAAACTCTCTGGTAGGGTCGGAAATTTCATATAAAAACCAGTTTAAAGTTTCTGGTTGGAACGGCTTGGCATATTCCGTTCGCCATTCATCCCAGGAACCAAAGCCGCGCTCTTCCCAATGCCGTTTCCATGATTCCTGGCGCGCTTCGCCACTCCGCCATGCGTCAAAAATTTCCGGCCACTGAATAGGCCTAATGAATTTGAAAGAACTGAATTGTTTCGGAATGTTTAGCATATTTTTCTCCTTTTGTTTTTGTTAAAATTATATTTTCTGTGCAATGTTGCCCGGGTAGGATTCGGACCTACGTATGGTGGATCCAAAATCCACTGCCTTACCGCTTGGCTACCGGGCAAATTAAAATACATAAAAAATAACGGGGACTTGACGTTGCAATCTGTCCCCGACGTCCTGGGTAGGGATTAGGGCGTCCCCCGCGCAAGGACATTACAGGATTTATTCCTTGCTACTCCAATAGTTAGTATAAAGCAGAATTTTTTTTAGTCAATGCATGCTGCGGCTATTAATTACTCTTCCATAATCTTTCCGCCAAAGATATTTAGCGCGTCGTTTAATAAAGAATTATTACCATCTTTTTTGTTGTCAGTTGTCAGTGGTCGGTTGTTAGTTGGTATCTTTATTCCTGCTTCTTTTTC
>MFRX01000038.1 GCA_001784725.1 Candidatus Moranbacteria bacterium RIFCSPHIGHO2_02_FULL_40_12b | reverse complement strand
TCACTTTATTTTTGTTAAATCCGGAACTTACCACGATTATGACATCCCTTGCTCCGATGGAATTAAGGAAGTCCCTCATTATATAGACCGCCTCTATTGTCACTCCGTTTCCGTAGCAGTATTTGCTCACTTTTTCAATTCCTTGATCTTCTTGACACCTGATAAACTTATCCAGCGGCCATCCTGTTTTTTCCCCAAAGTATTCACTAACCTTATTTGCGTTTCCCAATACATTTACGGGAATAGTTCCCTGCATCTGCCTGTCGCCATGCGTATCCAGCCGGACCGCGAAGAGCTTGTCGCCAAGAATTTCATACGCTTGCTTAGCCACATCCGACTCTCTTCCTTCATAATCCACCAGAACGGTGATAGGCCTGTCAGGAAAAATTTCGTGGAATAATTTTGCCGCCATTATGCTCGGAAACAATCTTTCCCTTTCCGCCATTTCCGCGGCTACTGCCGCCATGGCGTGAGGAATAGAAGCATAAAGTTTGAAGTCGTCCACCGGCCCGTACCATTTCTGGACGTAATCATAACCGGCTTGAGTAGACGTTCCGGCCGCGCCTCCCAGATACGCCGCCAGCGCCGTTTCTTCGATTATTTGCCACGGAAAATGGCGTGCGGACATATCAATAACCGGAGTTCCGTTAGCGGCTCTCACAATTTCTGCCATTTCAGCCGCGGCGCCGCTGTAGCTTAGAAATCCCAGATAAGTGGTCTCCAAAACAACCAGTTCGTAGAAATTTCCTTCAATTATCAACACTGGTTCTCCGGAATGAAAAATGTCTCCATCTTTAAGACCCATAACTTTAACAGATCCGTAGGTGTTTTCCTTGATGAAATTGACGGACTTGTTGCTTCCGACCACGATTCCCTTTTCGCGGGCAAAGGCCTTGTAGCGGACTTTTTTTCCCATTAGTTCCGGATTTCTTACCGCGATTTTCCTGCAGTTGTTGAAATATTCGTCAGCGATTTTCATTGTTTTTCTCCTTTCTTTGTTGAAACAATTAGTACTACTTTATGCCGCGTACGCTAGAAAAAGTAGTATGGTTATTTTGTTGTTTTTTTTCAAATAACTCTTTGCTTCCACAAAACATAGAAGCAGAAAATTGAAATCGAATAATATTTTTCAGTTACAATTTTCTGAAAGCTTTTTTAACGTAGCACAAAAAATTAATTTTGGCAAGGGGAGGAAATTTTTCCTCTCCCCTTGCCATTCCCTTAATTTATTAAGGGTTAAAGAATGAATTTTGCGCGGCCGCGCTCACTGCCTTTTGCGACGCCCGGATGGCTGATTGAGAAATCATGTTGAATATCTTCCTGATTTCCGATGGTGTTGAATCCACCGTCAGAATCGCTCCGTCGGGAAAGCCCATTTCCTCGGCAATGAGGCGAAACTGCGTTTCGTCCGCCGCCGTTTGGCCCATTCCGACGAATGCCAGAATGAACTGCTCGCTTTTGAGAAGGTCTTTATTAACCTTCGCGCAATCGGCAGCCCGGTATCTTCTGGAATCATTGTCCTGGCCATCAGTGATGACTACCGCGATGTTTTTTACCGGCGTGCCCGATGACCTAAGCATCTGGGCGTAAGCGATATTGGAAGCCATGGCGTTCATCCACGCGTCATTGAGAGCGGTGCTGCTTCCGCTCGCCCGGTAATTCCTCCGGTCGAGTTTTGTCGCCTGGCCAACCGGGACATAGGAATGGACTAATTTGCTATCAGCATCGAATTTCCAGAGCGCCAGCAGTATATTGTCCTTCTGCTTGGAATTTCTGATGGCCTCCAGAAGCTGGTTCTGACCTTCAATCACGCTGTCAATAAGATGCGCGAGCGATCCCGTATCGTCAACGACAAGAGTCAAAAGCGTCACATCCGTCGCCTGGATATCGTCAATGTCCGTTCCGTCGATGCCGGCGAGCACCGTGTCGTTAATGTCAATCACCTGCAGCGCTTTCTGGGAAATTACTCCATCCTCCGCCGCGTCCTGCAAAATGTTTTTCACTTCTCCAATTGATTTCTGGCTCATGATTGTGCTCCTTTCATATCTTAGTCATCCCGAGCGAAGTCGAGGGGATCCCGAGATTCTTCGACTCCACTGCACTCCGCTCAGAATGACGTTGTTTCTAGATTTTAGTGTATAAAATACACTATTTTACTGCAAAAAAATTTAAAACATAATCGGATCGGTGGATTTCACCACATTCATCCCCGCTTTCCTGAACTGCTCGATCGCCTGGTCGGCAATGTCCGGAAAATCCGGAGTCAGGAGATTGCCAGCCGCGTCTTTTACCGCCGGCACCGGGCTCATGCAATCCTCAAGGATATAGACCTTTTCCACCAGTTTTGGGTCATCCCGCATAATTTGGTTAAGCAAGCTGTCAATGGTGGATTTCACGCAGTGGCTTTTTGCCTGGCCCTTGAGATAAACCCGGTCGTTTTCCATAAGCGCTTTGAAGAATTTGGCGTTGAACTGTCCCAACGCCAGCGCCTTATTAGCGACCTCTAGTTGCTTCACTTCCGGCTCCAGCACCGAGTAATTTTCCGTAAGCGGATGCGTGCCTTTGGTTTCGAAAATTGTCTGCTTTTGCCTTACCAGTGAATGAAAGAGCGCCACTTCAAATGTCGCCGGAACCAAAGCGTGGTCAACCGCGCCAAGCATCGTGTGGAAAGGCCAAATAATCAATATGTATTTGCCGGCTTTCTCAAGCGCTTCCACATACGCAACCGCCTCTAAAGGATAAAGGGCGGCAGTCCAATTGCCTTTCTTAATATCTTCAGTGGATATCATGGTGAACGGCGCCGGGTGATTGCCGTCTTTATCAATCCAGAAAGTCGGATAAAAAATCTGGAATACGCGGTGGGTGTCGAGTGAAAAATACAAATCGGTTATGGCATCAAGATTGCGGAGAATAAATTCGTTTCCCCGCTGGCTGTCCTCCACCGCGCCCGGAACGAAAAGTGAAGCGCCCGGAACGCAAAATCCTATCTGTTCGTCAATGCTGAACACCGCGATTCTGAATTTGTCCTCGACCGCGGGGCGGATTTTGAATTTTTTCCGGAATTCAATCGCTTCCTTCATGATTTGATCGTAACGCGGAAGAAATATTTCTCCCACCTTTTTCGGATCGTAGAAACTCGGAAACGGAATGTTGCTTGCTGCTTTCTTAGTCATTTTTTCCTCCTTGCCATTCCATAGCTTTAGCGACGGATGGCTTTTAGTTGATTTTGTCTTCCAAAGGAAGATCAATTCAGGCAAATCCTGTGAATTTTTTTGACATAAGAGTTAACATCCTCGTACTTCAGTTTCTTGTTTATTTTCACTTTCTTCGGATTATCAGTGAAAATTTTGGCAGTATACCAAACGGTCTGCAGTTTGAAATTCAATTCAAAGCATCTTGTTGTCATAATTGCCTCCTATAAGAGTTTTAAAAGTTTAAATTCTTTCTCGGAAACAACATAAATTCCTTCCGCAGCCGCGAATATCCGGGATTCCTCATTGACAAACGGTTCCGTATCCGAAAATATTTTTGTTTCCTGAAGTTTTCCATTCTCCGCGGTAATAAGAATTAATCCTTCGTCCGAGGCGGTGAGAATTTTTTCGCCTCCCAATGTTTTGTTGCGGATCCGGGACAGCATTCGGGAATTTTCCGCTTCTTCTTTGGCGCTTCCCAGCAGCGTCCCTTTTTCATTGATAAGATGCATCGCATTCCATATTTTTCCGCTTTCTTTGCTGGAATACAGGAATAAAGCGAATTTTCCCGAAAACACGCACTCCGCGTCAATGAGCTGCCCTTCTATCTTGGGAAGAGCAATTGAATCGTTAATGCCCGGCTTTTCCAAATCGAAGATGAAATAAACCGTCTTCATCCCTATCCGGTAGAACCCAAAGCCGAATTTCGAACCCACTCTTATCCAGGTTTGGTTTTCCAAAATATTCCCCAATGTCTTTTTCCCGCTTTTCACGAGCATATCTCCCTGAAGATGGAAATAATCGGATTCAGAACTTTCAACAACCGGCAGGTTCCCCAACATTCCCGTAGTTCTCTGCTCCGCGACCTTTTCCCGGCCGATAATGATAAACCGGTTCTTTCTCGCGATAATGGTTTTCGGCCCCATAATTGAAAAACGGGTGAAATTATCCGGGTTTTCCAGCATTACTTTTTCCCCATTTTCTCTCCGCACTACCCCTCCTTCTTCCCAGACAAACTTTATTTTCCCGCTTTCCATTTTGGCGTGGACTATTCTTCCTTTGGTTGAGAAAATCCTGGTTGACGAACATTGGCGGTTTATGGCGGTAATTTCCTTTACTGCCGCCGGCGCCTGGTGGGCGCAATAGGGACAAATCGCTCTCGCGTGGAAATTCCCGCAGGCCGCGCATCTGGTCCAGCGCAGGTTCTCCAGGAGATTTTTGGGAAATTTTCCGCGCAGGTCTTTTTCAAAGACCTTATGGAAATAACCCAGTAAATCGTCCGGCAGAACTTTGAAATGGATCGCCGCTTTGGGATAGCGCACCTCGGAATTGAAAATCGCAACGCGTTTTTCCGCCCTTTTGGTAAGAGTCGGAAATTTCGGATGCACTCCGCCGAATGGACTCACTAACAGCAAACTCCGGAAAAGCAAAACGGAAAATGAATAGAAATCGCTTTCCGGCGTGAAGACGGGACGCTTTGAAAAATCAATTCCGTAAAGCCGCGGGTCCAGAAACTGTTCCGTCGCCACTTCGCAGGGAAACTTTCCGAACTGTATGCTGTCCGCGTCGATGAAAAACGCCTCCTCATCTTTGAAAAGCACATTGAGGTCGTTAAAGTCTCCGATTACTGCCTGGGTAACATGGATTTTTTCCAGAGTAGCCAGTATGTCCAAAAATACCTTAGCGGTTTTTTCCGAAGAGAAATTCTCGCGGAACCTTTTATTGGAAAGCGCTATCAGCGCTTCCCCGTCTTCAATAAACTCCATGGAAAATCCGATGACTTTTCCGTTTTGGTCCAGAACCAGATCCGCCGGAGTTATTACGTTAGCCGGAAGATTCCGGGGAAAAACCTTGAGCTTTTCTTCCCTTCTTCTGGAAAGCAGATTCGGATGGTATATTTTTACCGCCGAATTTTTGTAAAGGTATATCTTCGCCTCCCCGCCTTCGCCGATAATGTTTTTAGGATTTAATGTAATCCTGCTCCCTTTGACGTAAACTTCCATTTTTCTCACCCTTGCCCCGCACTAATTTTCAGCAGAACCAACTAATGTCAACTCGCGAAGCCGCTAGACGTTTCCGCGAATATATTAATGCCGATCAGCGATCTATATTCGAAATTTGGGCGGGGTCCTTTCTTTTGATTAAAATGATTGTTGTATCATCGCTCAAAATTCCTTCAAACTTATTTATTTCCCGATTTTCCCAGTCAATGGATGTCCGCTCCGTATTAAGCTGTGTTAATCTTTTCTGGAGCAATGTCGGATTCCTGAGGTACTTTTCTTCTTTCTCAAACTGATTCAATCCCTTAACTTTTTCTTCTTTTCCCAGAATATTAATCGTCCGGCCTGCTTTTCGAATGAGATCATTGGCGCCGTCCGTGGCAATGAGAATGCTTTCCACGTCATCCGTAAAAACTTCTCTCTTTAGCCGCAATTTTATTTTGGACTCGTCCACTTCATAATTTCCCGGAAGAACTTTATACGCCGGGTAATTCGGCATATTACTTTCGTCAATTATCCCGATTTCGCCGTTTAGCGCGTAAACCCCGTCTCCGATGGCATAAATGGTCGCGAAATAATCATTCATTATCACTCCGACGATTGTCGCCAGAAACATTTCATCCAGGGCGGATTCCGGATTCTGATGCCGCGATAAAATATTTTTCATGTACTTAATCGCGTTTTCTTCCAGCCGTTCCATAATTTCCGAACCCTTGATAACGCACTCGCGCATTATTAGTTTCAGCGCTTCTTCGGCGATAAATCTGGAAAGTAGTTTCGCGCCGACCTCACTGGAAATTGAAGACGAGCATCCATCGGATATCGCCGCCGAAAGAACATAGCCGTTAGCGGCGATAAAGTATCCATCCTGATTGTTTTTTCCTAACCTTCTGTGTTCCGTTCCAATCACTGTTCCGGCAACTGCCATAAACTCATCTGTTATCATTATGCCTCCCTTACCCCGCTTCAATTTTAGGTAAAACTAATAAGTTTAATCTCACGAAGCCGCTAGGCGTTTCCGCGGAAAACTAATAGATGTCAGCATTCTACCCTCGAAATTGGGGCGGGGCTTTCTTTTTATTTATAAGCTTGCGTCAGGCATGCAAGACATTATATTTATCAAAGAACTTTTCCGGCCTGATTTCCAGTTTCTTAGCTTATTAGCTTATTAGCTTTTATTCCCTAGAAGCTGTTTATCAACCCGCAAAAATTCCTAATTCCTAATTCCTGTACTATGTACTACAACTTACTTAGTGTATTTATTACACTTTTAACTTAACATACCTTTAAAATCGTGTCAAGTGTACACTAATAATCACTTATGGATAACTCTTTTTTTCGGCTTATATAAGGACTTTTTACACCTTTTGAAAAATTAAAAAGGTTATCTGAAATTATTCAGATAACCTTTCAAGCTAAAAATATTCAACTACTAATTTTACCTATGACCCAGGGCAATTTCCAAATGATGGAAGTCCCTGTCGAACTCTGAAAAGAATTGTTCTTCCAGTCGCGGTCCCAGAATATTTCTTACCGAACCGGAAACTATTAAATCCTTTTCCTCCACCTCCGGCTCTTTTTCCAGGGCAGCAAGGATTTTCTCTCTTTGTTCTCCGGTAATCTCTGGATGTTGAGAAAGAAAATATCTTATGTTTTCCTTTCTAACCAAAATCATCACCCCCTTCAATTCTTTTATAAGTTAATTATCCTCACTGCGTTTACTCGGTGAAATCACACGGATCAATTAGATCCACTACCGCCTTCTTTTGATCATCCGTGCCGGCAATCGGCGTTCCGGCCAGACCGCTCCAGTTAATTTTATCGTGGTACTTATGAGAAGCTTCATCAACTAAGCGTTTTCCTTTTTTCGTTTTTGGCTTTGCCGACATAAGTAATATAAACTCATAGTCGGTTTGCGATAACTCGGCTTTTTTCATTCTTTTTCTCCTTTCATTTCCACCATTTTTCCCATCACGACCGTATAATCGCCATTTGAATCATATCGATCCACTGGTCTTCTATTTTATACTTATCATAAAGATAACCTTCCTGGCGGAATCCGCAGCGGTGATAAAGTTGAATACCTCTTACATTTTCCGGCCGGACGATGAGATACAGCCGATGAAGCTGCAGATTAATAAACGCGGCATCCTGAATGGCTTTTAATATTTCATGGCCATAGCCCTTGCCCTGATGCTTTTTCACCACAACCATAAATAACCGCCCCTCGCCGCTGAGCCAATGGATCTGATTGATTGAGACCTGGCCAATGTAGTCGCCGCTGTCAGAATCAAAAACGGAATAAACAATATCATTTTGGCTTGCGATAATTTTTTTGATAAATTCCAGTTCTTCCTCCCGGGTAACTTTTTTCCGCATGCTGGCGAAATACTGGGTGATTTCCGAGTCATTTACCCATTCCATTATATAATCAATATGATCGACATTTAACGGGACAATCTTTATATGCATTTTAATTCCTCCTTTTGCCTGAAATTATTTTATTTTTAAGGTAAGATGCCATTATACAGCAACAAAATAATTTTGTCAACTGGTTCCTATTTGGGTTTTTATAATTTATTACAAAAAGATAAAAATAAAATGAACATACCGCGGTATGTTCATTGGTATGTTTGAATATGGCTTGCTCTTCATTTCGTAAAAACCAAGCTTCTTTTCCTGAACCGGTAAAGTTCCGCCGGGCGGCTTTTGAGGCCATGCCTCATTTTTTTCTCCGGCTCCAAAATATTGAGCATCTTTAATTTTTTCCGGAAATTTCTCTTGTCCAGCTTCTTTCCCAGAATTATTTCGTAAATTTTCTGCATCTCTGTCAGGGTGAATTCCTTCGGAAGCAGGGCGTAAGCGATGTTGGTATATTCGATTTTATTTCGGAGCCGTTCAATTCCAAAGGCGATTATTTTTCCGTGATCAAAGGCCATTGGTGGAAGTTTTTTCGCTTCTTTCCATCGGATATCGGAGTAATATTCAGTCGTTCTGGGATGGAATTTGGCGCTATCCACCAAAGCAAAGTACGAAACGGAAATTATCCTTCCGCGAACATCTCTTTTTACCTCGCCGAAACTGTAAAGTTGTTCCAGATATATTCCCCGGATTCCCGCTTTTTCCCAGAGAACCCTTTTTGCCGCTTCGTCCAAAGTTTCATCAGTCCTTACTAATCCTCCCGGGAGCGCCCATTTGTTTTTGTACGGCCCCTTGCTGATTCTGATAAGAAGCGCGTTCAGTTTTCCGTTATTGACGTCAAAAATCAAAACATCCACCGCTACCGCCGGGCCGAAAATCAGTTTTTCGCTTTTGCTGTTTTTTATTCTCATGCGGATTGTTCAAGCCGCTTTTTCAAATCTTCAACCATTTCAACCGGCGTTGGATCCTGATTATAAGCCAAAGCCAGATAATACGACACCCAGTCGCCTAAAAGCAGGGTTGAAAAAATCGTATTGAAAATATTATCGTTTTCTATTTCAATAATCGTGGTTCCAATACCTTTTTCCTTGAGCATTTCCGCGGTTATTTCCATTCGTTTGATGTTTTGCGGATGATCGTTCTTATCCAATAGCGTAATGACATGGAATTTTCCCTGCGGAAGCGTGTATCCAATCATTTCATTATGGTTGAGTTCCGGATAAAAATTATAAAAAGAAGGAATTTTGGCATTTTCGTTGATTTTGATTTTCCAAATCATCGCCAGCGATTTAAATTTAGCGGAAGAATAAATAACGGGTATTTTTCCAACCAGTTTTCCGGCAAGTTCCCTGCCTTTTTCTTCCAGCGCCAACATTGTTTTTTCCAGCTTCCTTGATAATCCAATTAGTTCCTCCGCTTTGTTTTCAACCATTCCCATATTTGATAAAACCTGAAACATGGCAGCAAATGAATATCCAATGGCATAACGAGGCTGTATTCCTGAAGGAATTACAACGCAAGGGATACTATTTTCTTGGCACATCTCCAAAATTTTTCCTCCGGACGCAAATCCAACAGACGGAAGATTATTTTTAACAGCTTCTTTAAATGATAAAATGGTCTCTTCCGTATTTCCAGAGTATGAAGAAAAAAAGTTCAAACAATTTTCATAGGCCTCCGGCGGCAAAGAATATGACCTATTCTGAAAAATCCCAAAACGTTTATTTTTTTCCGGATTCCTGACATATAGATCGTTTAAATAAATGCGCAGGATATTGGCAGGAAGGGATGATCCGCCCATGCCGGAAATCATTAGCGAATTAAAGTTTCCGTTTATATTTATTCCCTCCGCCAGTTTCAACCCATCTTTAATCTGTTTGGGCGAATCAATAATAATTTGGCGCAGATTTTGTTTGTCAATATTGTCGACTTTTTTTTCCATAATTATTTTGTATATTTATCCGCGATTTATTTTGCGCCCTACTGGAAAGCGTCGCGGCTTGCTGAAATAATTAATTTTCTGTAAATTATTCCCGTTAAATTGAATACTTCACGGCAAGATGCTGGATTTATTATCACAGTTACATTATACTAAATTAACCGTTGAATTTCCAGTTGCCGCTTTACACTTTGCATTTTGAGTTTTACACTTTAATTATATGTTAACCATAGATGACATATTAAATAATTTCAAGCTTCCGCTCACCGTCAGGCGGGAATCGCTGATTATGGGCGCTTATAAGTTCGCGGCGGCGGCGCACCGAGGCCAAAAAAGAAAATCAGGTGAAAACTATATTCAGCATTCCCTGGAGACCGCTTTGACGCTGGCTAAAATCGGAATGGGATCAAAAACCATCGCCGCCGGCCTTCTTCATGATGTTCCGGAAGACACTTCAGTAACTCTTTCTGAAATTGAAAAAAATTTCGGAGAGGAAATCGCGCAAATGGTTGACGGAATAACAAAGCTTGGAAAAATAAAACTCCGGGAATCCAAAGAGGAATATATACTCGAGAATCTGCGCAAAATGTTTCTGGCGATGGCGCAGGACATCCGGGTGGTGATTATCAAGCTGGCCGACCGCCTCCATAATATGAACACGCTTGAATATCTTCCGAAGGATAAACAACTCCGTATCGCTCGCGAGACAATGGAAATTTTTGCCCCGATTGCCAACCGGCTGGGAATCGGCGAAATAAAAGGACAACTGGAAGATCTTGCTTTCAAATTTCTTGAGCCGGAAAATTACAAGTATATCAATGAATTGGAAGAGAAATATTACTTAGAGGGGGAAAAATACACCAATCAGGCGATTAAGGAAATTGGAAAAGAGCTGGCGTCTGAAGGAATAAATGTCATCGAAATAAGCGGCAGAAAAAAACATCTTTACCGCTTATTCCTTAAACTCAAGCGCAAAGACATGGATATCAGCCAGATATATGACTTGGTGGCAATAAGAATAATCATGCCGGATATCCCCGATTGCTACGAAACATTGGGCATTGTCCATAAAAAATATCATCCAATGGTGGGACGGATTAAGGACTACATATCGCTGCCCAAGCCCAATGGCTACCAATCCATCCATACCACCATCTTTGGGCCAGAAGGAAGAATCATTGAAGTTCAAATCCGCACTAAAAAAATGCACGACGAAGCGGAATTTGGAATTGCCGCCCACTGGATTTACAGCGAAAAAGAGCGAAAAGGGTGGCGCGATTATTTTTTCAGAAAAAAAGCAAAAGTTCCCATGGAAGAATTGGAATGGGTCCGGCAGCTGCGGGAATGGCAGAATGATATCGGGCGGGATGATTTTGAGGAGTTTATAGAGGGGCTGAAAATCGACTTTTTCAAAAACCATATTTTCGCTTTCACCCCGAAAGGCGACATCATCGACCTTCCCGAAGAAGCGACTCCGATTGATTTCGCTTATTCCATCCATAGTGAGATTGGCAGCCGGGCAATGGGAGCTAAAGCCGACGGGAAAATCGTGCCGCTGGATTATCACATTCAAAACGGGCAGGTGATTGAAATCCTCACTTCCAGGGAAAACAAAAAACCCAGTAGCGACTGGATTAGATTTGTCAAAACCTCAATAGCAAAAACGCGGATTAGGCAGCAGCTGAAGAGAGAGTAGAAAAAATTTAAGAATTGGAAATTTTACCGATTATATTATCCAATTCTTCTTTAGAATAATATTCCACAATTATCTTTCCTCCTCCCCCACTTTTGGTGACCTTTACTCTGGTTCCCAGAATTCCCATCAGCTTATTTTCTAAGTCCTTAATTTCCGGATCAATATTGACTATCCTTTTGTGGGAACGAACGGAAATTTCTTTGGTTTTATCCTCAATCTGGCGGACTGTCAGGTTGTTTTTTAAAATCATATCAAAAAGCGCTCTTTGTTTTTCCGGATTAGAAACAGCCAAAATCGCTTTGGCGTGGCCTTCGGTTATTTTTTCCTCGGTAAGCGCTCTTTGAATTTCAACCGGTAGCGAAAGCAGGCGGATTTTATTCGCCACGGCGCTCCGGCTTTTGCCTACTTTGTCCGCAACTTCTTCCTGGCTCATTTGATATTCGCCGTACAGTTTTTTGTAGGCCCTGGCTTCTTCCACGCAGTTCAGGTCATGCCGCTGGATATTTTCAATGAGCGCCAGCTCCAGTTTCTCTTTTTCTTCCGCGTCCCGGATAATCACCGGCACTTTTTGGAGCCCCGCTTTTTTGGCCGCTTGCAGCCGCCTCTCCCCGGTAATTAATTCATAGCCATTTCCCTTAGAACTAACGACCAGCGGCTGGATGATTCCGTGGTTTTTTATGGAAGCGGCCAATTCTTCCAGTTTTTCTTCGTTGAAACTCAAACGCGGCTGGTGCGGATTGGGGATAATTTTTTCTATTTCTACTTCAAGTATCCGATTACTTTCTTCGCTATTAACTCTCATCACGCCAGTATTGGCTCGCGTTTTATCTGTGTTGGTCTGTGTATTGTCCGTGTCAGTCGGTGTATTGTTTTTTTTATTGGGAATAAGCGAGGCAAGTCCCCGGCCAAGACCGTAATTGTTTGACATTTTTAGTAACTCGTAACTAGTAACTCGTAACTAGTAAATTACTGATTACTAGTTACTGATTACTGATCACTATTAAATTGTAAAAACTTTTTTACTCTCTTTTTCCTTTTCCAATATCTCTCTCACCAAATTCTTATACGCCCTGGCCCCTTTGGAAAAAGCGTCAAAATGCAGAATTGATTTTCCGAAACTGGGCGCCTCGGCGAGCCGCACCGAACGGGGAATGACGCTGTCAAAAACAAATCCCGGGAAATGGTCGCGGACTTCCCTGATCACCTGGCGATTGAGGCGGTTTCGTTTGTCAAACATAGTGAGCAGCGCGCCCATCACTTTCAGTTCCGGCTGGAGATTTTGTTTCACGAGTTCTATCGTGTCCAGAAGTTGGCTCAATCCCTCCAAGGCGTAATATTCGGCTTGCACCGGAATAATCACTTCGTCGCTGGCAACCAGGCCGTTAATCGTAAGCAGTCCCAATGAAGGCGGGCTGTCAATGATAATATAGTCATAATGGGTGCGGATTTGGCGAAGGACGTCATATAGTTTGAATTCGCGGTTGTCAATCTGCACCAGTTCAATCCCGGCTCCCGCCAAATCCCGCGACGCCGGAAGAACATCATGCCCGAAGTCATCGGTCTTGATGATTAATTCATGCGGATTTGCTTCGCCGATCATCGCGTGGTATAAATTCTTTTCCAGATTTCTTGTGTCTATTCCCAGTCCCGATGAGGCGTTCCCTTGAGGGTCCAAATCCACCAGGAGAACGAATTTTCCCGCCGCCGCCAGATACCCGGCTAAATTTATCGCCGAAGTGGTCTTCCCCACCCCGCCTTTTTGGTTGACTAAAGAAATAATTTTCGCCATCTCCTACGAACATGCAAATCCATTACAAATCTACAAATAATTTGTAAGATTGCAGTTAATTTGCTGATTAACTGGTTTTATTATACTACATTGACAGCTAGTCATCAATTTTCTATCCTAAAGAAAGATTTATGCCGCTGTGGTGGAACTGGCAGACACGCAGGACTCAAAATCCTGTGAGAGCAATCTCATATCGGTTCGACTCCGATCAGCGGCACAAAAGAAATAAAAAATTTAGACCTTTGTATTGTTACATATGGAAAAACTAAAAATTTTAGGCATTTGCACTTCGGGGCGAGGAAAAAATTCCAACACTTATTTCTTGATGAAACGATCTTTTGATAATCTGAAAGATGAAAATATTGAAAAAGAAATAATTGTCGCTTCGGAACTAAAACTCCGGCCCTGCGACCACCATTATTCCATAAACGCCCGAATGTGCGTTCATCCCTGCCTCATAACGCAAACCGATCCCAAAGATGAGATGAAAAAAATTTATGACGGCATTTTGGGCGCCGACGTGGTTATTTTTTCCACGCCGATTTACTGGGGCAACCATTCGCAGCTGATGCAGCTGATCATTGAACGGCTAAATTCTCTGGAAAACGCCAACTCGGTTTACCACCAAGTAATTATCAAAAACAAGATCGGGGCGCTGATGATCTTGGGGCATGAGGACGGATATCAGCATGTCGCCGGAAATTTGATGAACTTTCTGACCGAAATGGGGCTGATTTTTCCTCCGCAGGCCTACGGCGCCTGGGTGGGTGAAAGCGACGAAAACACTAAGGCCGACCGGGGAAAAATTGAAAACGATGAAAAAATCCAGGAAATCTTCAATGATGTATCCCAGAACGCCGTCAATTTCGCCCGTGTCATCCTTGCCTGCCCCGCTTGCGGACACAAGCTCAACTACGAGCATATTTCCAAAAAGAAGAATTATATAAAGTAAATAATTTCTAATTATAATAATTATGAAACCGAAAAACACGGAAGATAATTTCGAAAAATGCATCTGTGGCAATTGTTCCCTTTTCCACCAGTGCAATAAAGATAAAAAAGAGAAATTGTTTTGCGCACAAAAAATTTCAGAGTGCGAGATGGACGCCAAAAAACAGTGCATCTGCGGAGGATGTCCGGTTTATAATGAAAACGACCTTTCCGGCGGATATTTCTGCATCAACGAAATAAAGGAATAGATCGTTTGGTATTATATAAAAATAATTCTTAATTTTAAAACTATGAAGAAAATATTATTCGCTGTGTCCGCGTTGGGATTTTTAATTTTATTGGCAGGATGTGGCTATCAAACGCAAACCCAGCCGAAACAGACAAAATCACCTGCGCCTGTTGAAAATAAAGTGTCCGCAAACAGCGTCACCATCCAGAATTTCGCTTTCAGCCCGGCTGAATTAAAAATTAAAGTAGGAACAACCGTCACCTGGACCAATAATGATTCCGTTTCGCACAGCATAAAATCGGCTGCTTTTAATTCAGCCGTTTTAGCCAACGGCGATTCATTTCAGTTTAAATTAGATAAAGCCGGAATCTACGATTACCAATGCGGCATCCATCCTTCCATGCAGGGAAAGATTATTGTAGAATAGAAACATGCTAAGGAATATCGCCTATTTTTTAATCTTGGGAAAGCCCGTGATAATGTATTTGGGAATTTTAACGCTTTCATCTTTTCTCTTCACCGCCTACATCGGCGCGATGAATCTTCGCGGGAAAACTAAAATTCCGCTTAAATGGCATTTCCGGATGGCAAAAATTTCAATAGCATTAGCTTTTATCCACGGGATTTTGGGACTCTCGGCTTATTTTGGATGGTAAAAAAACAATCTGACATTTACTTCAATACTTGGTAGTATTGAAGTAAATGTCAGATTTAAAAATTATATCTTTATATTATTACTACTAAAGCTACTACTTTTTCTAGCGTACGCTAGGAAAAGTAGTAATGGTATTTTGAGAATAGAAGTAAAAATGTTTTAAATTTTTTTCTTTGAAAGTATATAAACATTTTCCAAAAGACAAGCCACTGTCACCGGACCGACTCCGCCGGGAACGGGAGAAAGCCAGCCGGCGGTATTTTTGACGGACTTATAATCCGCGTCGCCCAAGACCTTTTTGCCTTTTTTGGTAATTCCGCCGTCAATAATAATCGCGCCTTTTTTTATCATATCGCCTTTTATCAGCTTCGGGATTCCTATGGCAGAAACTATTATATCGGCATTTTTAATTTTGATAATGTTTTTTTTAATATTTTTATAAAGAAAATATTCCGCTGCAATATTTTTTTCCTCTAGCATTGACTTTATAGTTCTTCCGAATATTTCCGAATTAGCAATGATAACACTCCTAAGGTTCAATCTTAGGAATTCCGAAGGTTGAACCTTAGGAAAAGCCTGATTTATAAGCTTCACTATCGCCGCGGGGAAAACCGGTGAAATTTTTCCTCCGCCTTTGGCGGAGAATCCATCCGCGTCTTTTTTCAGATCAATGGCATTGATTATTTTCTGGGTATTAAATTTTTTCGGCAGAGGAAATTGAACAATAATTCCGCTGATTTTTTTATCGGCGTTTAAATCCTTTATTTTTTTAATAATTTTGTTTTCTTCCGCTTTATCGCCGAATTTAAAAATATAAAAGCCGACGCCGACTTTTCTGGCCGCTTTCTTTTTTAAATTTACATAAATCCGCGACGCTTTGTCGTCGCCAATCAAAACTACCGCCAGTCCCGGTTTTATTCCCCGGCGCTTGATTTCAAGTTTGAGATTATTTAAAATTTTTTCCGCAATTAGTTTGCCCTTTAATAATTTCATAAGTTTAACTCGTAACCTACAACAAACAACTTACAACCATTATTAACGAAGTTGTTGGTTGCTAGTTGTCAGTTGTCAGTTATTTATAACGGAGCGCGTCCAGCGGGTCAATTTTGCTCGCCCGGCGCGCCGGGACTATTCCGGTGAAAAATCCGACCACTGCCGCGAAAATTATTATGAGCAGTATAAACCAAAGAGGGCTTGAAAACAAGTCCACTGGCTCGCCTCCCAATTTTTTGGCGATAAAATTAACAAGCCCGTTGAATAATTCTCCTCCCAAAAGCCCGATTGCCACGCCGCCGAGTCCCCCCAAAAATCCCATAATCGCCGACTCCATAATGAACATGACGGATATCGCCCCGTCGGTCGCGCCAATTGATTTCATTATTCCGATTTCCTCCGTGCGTTCAAGTAAAGCGATGGTCATGGTGTTGAACATTCCGATGGCGCTCACGACCAACGCGATTATTCCAAAAAGCATAAGAATTATCTGGATTACCCTGAATATCTGATTGGCCTGCTCCACGGTATCCGAAAGCGAGGAAACCAAAAGTCCTTCCGCAAGAATCTTGTCGCGAATTTGTCCCATAACTACGCTGTTTTCGCATTTTACTTTTAATTGGCTGTATTTTTCTATCTTCATATTTTCCAGCGAATCAAGATTCACATAGACGATATTTTCATCGCTTTCAATAACTCCCGCTATGGTATATTTTTTTTCGGGGTCAAATGTCTCAAAATTGCTTTTCAAACTGCTTTCAATATTTTCTTCTTTGGGAATATAAAAAGTGAAAGAAATTTCTTTGCCCATCAATTCATCCGCGCTTTTCCCGAAAACCTGTGAAATTGAAGATGATATAATCACTTGTTCCTTATTCTCTTCGTTTAAGGAATTTCCTTTTGGGACTTTAATTCCTCCCAGGCGGAGGAATGATGGCTTGGTCGTGATGACCGACAGATCCGCCGAGATATCTTCGAATTTTCCCTGAGCGGCGGTTTGAAAAGCCGGACTGATTTCTGAAACTCCACCAATATTTTTTATTTTTTCAAGCATCCCTCTGTCAAGAGAAACAACGCCGGACTTTACTTCGGTGACATCAAGAGTCAAAAGCGATTCGGCGGTTGTTATTTTTTCCAAGAGCGTCTTTTGCAGGCCGTATCCCAAGGAAACCAAAAAAAGAATCGCGCCGATGCCGATGCCCATTCCCAAAATAGTCAGAAGCGTCCGCGATGTCCGCGCCCTGAACATTCTGGTTGATAGTTTGAATAAGTCAATAAATCTCATGATTTCTTTACTAATTACGAATTTTTACGAATATACTAATGTATAATATAGCAAAATTATTCGTATATTCGTACTGATTCGTAATTTGTAGAGTTAAGCGGAATATTTTAAGAGCATTATTATTTCTACTTCCCGGGCTATTTTTTCCGAGGTGTTTTTATACAAGCCCATTCCTCCCAAAATTTTGGACGAATCCAGCCGCTGCTGCAGCCCAAACCGGTCTAATTTGTTTTCTATCCGGAGTTTCAAAGCCGACCTGAATTTCAGAAGATCAAAAATTTCAAAGTGGAGTCCGAATAATTTAATGATATAAGCGGACAGCGAAAAAACCGCCGAATCTGGACTATTATTGATAATTTCCACTTGTTTTAAAATCAAATCCACCCTCTCCGAAAAGGAACCGGCCCGCTGTTTGTTCCAATTAGCCCCGCCTTCTTCAAAAGTCATATCGAGATTTTTTTCCAGCCCTTCCGCGTTAATGTTTTTGAACAACATTTCCTTCAGAATATTTTCCGCGGCATTTATTTGCTCTTCCGTCAGTTCAGAAAGCACGTGAGACAAAAGCTGTTTCGCTTTAAATGGCACCAGCATCACTCCCAGCTGCATGGCGGACAAATCCCTGAAAGTTCTCATCAGAATCCGCATTTCATTTGAGACCTTTTCCGGTTCGGCGGTGAGTTCTTCTTCGACGGCGGATGGCGGCCTTTTTTCCCTTTGGACATCAATGCCTATTATTTTTCCGTCTTTCATATGAATAACCCTGTCGGCATAGTGAAGATGTTCATCCTCATGGGTAACTAGAATCACAGTTTTTTTGTCCACTTCATTTAATTCTTTGAGAATTTCCAGCACATTTTTTGCCGATTCGCTGTCCAAATTTCCCACCGGTTCGTCAGCCAGAATTATATTCGGATCATTAATCAGTGAACGGGCAATCGCCACTCTCTGCTTTTGCCCTCCGGAAAGCTGAGAGGGGAGTTTTCCTGATTGTTCCGCGATGCTGAATCTCCGGAGAAGCTTTATCGCTTCTTCTTTTCTTTTTTTCACATCCTCGCCTCCAAAGACCTTCGGGAGGCAGACATTATTCAAAACGCTTATTGACTCAATCAGATAAAAGGCCTGAAAAATAAGACCGATTTGGCTCCGGTGAAGCTCGACTTTTTCCTTCTTCTTCATTTTGAATATGTTCTTTCCGCCAACAACAACCTCGCCATAAGTCGGGCTCTGCAAACCGGCAATGGAAT
>MFRX01000037.1:2609-18295 GCA_001784725.1 Candidatus Moranbacteria bacterium RIFCSPHIGHO2_02_FULL_40_12b | reverse complement strand
TTTTTCTTTTTCGCTTGGCCATTCCCTCGGAGGTCACCGGGATTACCCTGGGAATAATCCGCTATCATCCGGGAAAATATCTTCTGATAACTTTTTTAACGGAGCTTCCTTTCGCCTTCGCGGCCGTTTATTTGGGCGGAACGCTTGCGGAAGGAAATTTCCTGGCATTCGCCGTAATGATAATTTTAGTTACGGCCCTTATAGCGCTGGCTTCTTACTTTTTCCACAAAAAAATATAAATTCTATTTCTCAAATCCACACTCTTTTTTAGAGCACTTTACTTTCCCCTTGGCGGCGAAGAGGAGAAGTGAGCCGCATTGCGGGCATTTTTCGCCGGTGGGTTTGGACCAGAAAGCGGTCTTGCATTCGGGATAATTGTTGCAGCCGTAAAAAATTTTACCCCGCTTGGATTTCTTTTCCACGATGTCGCCTTTGCCGCAATTTGGACACTTTACCCCGGTTTTATTTTCAATCTTTTTAATGCCTTTGCATTCCGGATATCTGGAACAGCCCAGAAACGCTCCGTATTTTCCGCGCTTCACCACCATCGGCGCGCCGCATTTGTCGCAAATCACGCCGGAATTTTCTGAATCAACTTTTTTTTCTTCCTCCGTTTTTTCGGTGTATTTACAATTGGGAAAATTGGCGCAAGCGATGAACTTGCCGAACCGCCCGAATTTTACGATCAAGTCCCCCCCGCATTCGGGACACTGGCGGTCCAGTTTTTCCAGGATATCCTCTCTTTTCACTGTTTTAGTTTTTTCTTCGAGATGCTGATGAAAAGGGCCATAGAATTCTTCAATTACCGGCACCCATTTAATTTTTCCCTCGGCGATTAGGTCAAACGCCTCTTCCATATGGGCGGTGAATTTTATGTCAACGATTTGCTGAAAATGTTCAACCAGGAGATCATTGACGATGAGCCCGATTTCCAGCGGATGAAGTTTTCTGTCTTCCCGCTTCTCAACATATTTCCTTTCAATAATCGTGGAAATGGTCGGCGCGTAAGTCGAGGGGCGGCCGATTCCGTAGTCCTCCAGAATTTTCACCAGCGACGCTTCATTATAGCGGGGCGGGGGAGTGGTAGATTTTTTTTCCGGGAGAACTTCCGCCAAATCAAGCAGATCGCCGACTTTCATAAGCGGAAGCATATTCTCTTCCTGGGAGATGGTATTATAAACTTTCAAATATCCGTCAAATTTTATAGTGGACCCGTTTGCCCGCAATAAATAATTACCTTTTTTACCTAATGCGGAAATGTCAACTCTTACCGAATCAAAAATTGCCGGTTGCATCTGCGAGGCAATCATCCGGTTCCAGATTAATTTGTATAATTTATAATGGCTCGGTTCCAGGGAAGCCATGAGATTTTCCGGGGTTTTTTCCGGTTCCGTCGGACGAATGGCTTCATGGGCTTCCTGCGCCCCTTTGGATTTGGTCTGGTAAAATCGTGGGCTTGCGAGGGAATAATTTTTTCCGAAAATTTTATCAATTGTTTTCTTGGCCGCCAACATTGATTCCAGAGATATATTGACGCTGTCAGTCCGCATGTAGGTGATCAGCCCCTCTTCATATAATTTCTGGGCGATCATCATAGTGAACTTGGCGGAAAATCCGAAAGTGTTGATGGCGGCCTGTTGCAAAGTGGAAGTGGTGAAGGGGGCGGAAGGATTCCGCAAGACCTCCTTCTTCTCAATATTAGTAACCTTATATTCAGCGCCGCGAAGATCTTCCGCGATGGCATTAGCGGTTTTTTCGCTTGAGATTATCGTTTTCTTTGTCTTATAATCCCCGGCGAATAATTTCAAAGTGACAACTTTTTCAATTTTCTCCCCATTTTTTTCGATCAGATTTGCCTGAAAAGTTGTTGGTTGTTGGTTGTTGGTTTTTAGTTGAGCGGAAATTATCCAATAATTTTCGCTCTTAAACTTTTCAATTTCCCGTTCCCGCTCAACGATAAAACGGAGCGCTATTGATTGCACGCGCCCGGCGGAAAGTCCGCGTTTTATTTTTTTCCAAAGAAAGGGAGAAAGCTCGTATCCGACCAGCCGGTCCAAAATGCGCCGTGCCTGCTGGGCATCCACTAAATTTAAATCGATTTCTCTCGGATTTTCCAGCGCTTTTTCAATCGCTTTTTTCGTAATTTCGTGAAAAACAATGCGGCTGGTTGTTAGTTGTTGGTTGTTAGTTGTTGGTTTATTTAGTCCAAGCGCTTGGACTAAATGCCATGCAATGGCTTCGCCTTCCCGGTCTTTGTCGGTAGCGAGAATTATCCCTTCCGCTTTTCTGGCGAATTCCTTGAGTTCCGCGACCCTTTTGCGGGCCTTATTCGGAATGATATAGCGCGGTTCGAAATTATTTTTAATGTCAATCCCCATTTCCTGTTTGGGAAGATCGCGAACATGGCCGTAGGACGACTTTACGGAATATTTTTTCCCCAAGAATTTTGATATAGTTTTTGCCTTGGTTGGCGACTCGACGATAATTAACTTCATAAAAAATTTTTGAATTTTTAATTTTATAAATAAATCTAAATTTTTTAATGTTTAAATATTTGGAAATTAAAAATTATTTAAAAATTACAAAATTAAAAATTATAAAATTATATAGTTTTGTCCTCCGATATTTTTAACTATTCCTTTCATTTCCATAATCGAAAGAGTGGAACTAGCCACATTAGTTTCCAGTTTAGCGAGTTTAATAATGTTGTCAATGTGAGTTGGCTCGTGAGACAAAATTTTAAGGATTTTTTCTTCATCTTTTGACGCCGGAATTATTTTTTTCACTTCCTCCGCCGTTTTTCTTTCTTCTATTTTCAATTCCTCCAGAATATCCTTGGCGCTGGCCGCCAGCTTCGCTCCGGCTTGTATCAATTTATTGGTTCCTTCGGATTGCGGCGAAAAAATAGGGCCGGGAACGGCGAATACTTCGCGGTTGAATTCCAAAGCCAGGCCCGCGGTAATCAAGCTTCCGGAGTTCTCGGCGGCTTCAATAACCAAAGTGCCAAGCGTCATTCCGGCCATAAGGCGGTTTCGGGCGGGAAAAGTTCCTTCGGTCGCGCTCGTGCCCAGGGGATAGTCGGAAATAAGCGCGCCGTTTTCCATAATTTCCCGGGAAAGATTATAATTTACTTTTGGTCCGATCATATTATCCTCCAGTCCGCTTCCCAGAACGGCGATCGTTTTTCCCCCGGCGTCCAGTGCTCCCCGGTGGGCGAAGGCGTCAATGCCGATGGCCATGCCGCTGACGATTATAATGCCGGTCCGGGCAAGATCACGCGCGATATTTTCCGCGACCTGCTTTCCGTACTGGGTGAATTTGCGCGAACCGACGATAGCCAGCATGGGAAAATTATTCCAGTCAAAATAGGAATCCGCACCCTTTACATATATAATATGTGGCGGATTGGGAATTTCCTTGAGTAATTTAGGATATATGGCGTCGGTGAAAGAAATTATTTTGATGTTTTCTTTTTCCAGTTTTTCCCATTCTTCTTCCGGATTTATTTTATCCCTTTCGAAAATTATTTTTTCTGCCAGTTTTTCCGGAATCCCGCTTTTTCTTAAATCGCCTGCCGGCGCTTTCCAAATATTTTCCGCGGAGCCGAAAAAATCCAAAAGCAGGCGCGTTTTTTGCGCACCGACGCCGTTTATTTTATTGAGAGCGTTTAAAAATTTCATGAAAAAATTATTCTCCATTTAAAAAAGTGCTCGTATGTATGTCCCCCTTTGTAAAAGGGGGCTGGGGGGATTTTTATTTTTACCGCGCGACTTAGTAAAAATCCCTCTGTCCTTCGGACATCTCCCTTTTATAAAGGGAGAGATTTATGTTAAAAGTTCTTTAATAAATATACACAAGTTTCCCGCGCTTGACAAAGCGAAGATAATTTGCTATACTGCTTAATTAAATGCGGTTTGGTTTCCAGTGTCCTGTTCGCAGTCCAAAGCGGACGAACCTCCTTTTGTTCCGCGAGTAGGTTTACCCCCTCACCAATTATGGATTAGAAGTTCTCAATATTTATTAAAGCTTTAAAAGATCAATAATTGGTGTGGGGGTGAATGTATTCAACCGTGATAATTTGCGGAAGGATGCTGCTGCGGGCGGGACATTGGAAGCTAATCTTTATAGAACTAAAACTGGAAAATTTTGCGCTTTAAAAAGTAAATAATTTTTGCAAAGGAGGTTATCATGCTGGGTTTTGCGAAGAACTTTATTGATGATATTCTTGGGCCGATTGCGAAAAGAATTAACATAAGCCCGAACGCCATTACTTTTGCGGGATTGATTGCCGCTATTATTGCGGCAACTACCATTCCAAAAGATCTTTTCTGGGGAGGACTGCTGATACTTATAAGCGGAGCGTTTGATTTATTTGACGGAATGGTTGCCCGAGCGAACAATAAATCCTCAAAATTCGGTTCTTTTTTTGATTCTGTCATTGACCGCTATTCTGATTCAGTGCTGCTGCTGGGCTTCATATGGTATTTTTACAATGCAGGTTCAGGAACGGGAATTTTTTTAACAGCCGGAACTATTATTGGAACAATGGCAATAAGCTACGCAAGAGCGAAAGCGGAAGGACTGCAGCAAGAGTGCAAAGTTGGAATAATGGAAAGGCCGGAAAGAATCATACTGATGGCGCTGGGAGCTCTTTTTAAATTGGCGCTTCCGATGATGTGGGTGATGTTAATCCTGACGCATATTACCGTGGCTCAAAGAATTTTCTATGTGCGGAAAAAAATGTCTGATAAGAAAAAATAAAAAAGGCGGTGGAAGATAAAATTCTCCCCCGCCTTTTTAATTTTCTGGAATTAATATTATACGAAACTTGACAAATTACTCGCCATATGCTACTTTTTCCAGTTGTTTGAAAAGTTAATAAATTATTTAGAAAGGAGAGGAATGATGCTAAAAGAAAAAAGTTTCTGGAAGGTTTTTGTGGTTATTTTTCTGGTTATATCGTTCGCATGCATGGCTGCCAGCTTTTTTTATGGGTTATTGATGACATTTATCAGATATTCCATTTTTGCGGCGATAGCGGCTTTTATCGTATCTATAATTTGGCACAAAAAAAGGAGAAAGGGGGAAAGTACAGTAACAATTTACAAACAGTGAAAAAACAAGAAACCCAAAAATCGCCGCCATTTATAATCGCGGCAAACTAAAGGAGGAAAATATGGGATTCAAAGATTCAGGAATATTAGTAGGGCGTATTATTTCTGCCGGACTTGGGGATGTGAAAAACTTCCTTAAAGAAAAGGCAGAGAAAGGAACAAAAGCGGGGAAGAAAGCGATGGATAAAGTTCTTCATTCTGTTGATCTTAATTCTGATGAGATAAAAAAATATCTCAAGGAAATGAAAGACGATCTCTCCGGAATAATGGATGATATCACAAGGGATTCGATAACATTCACTCTGCGGAATATTTCCCGCAATTCGCAGGTAAAGATCGTGGAAAAACTTTCTGTTGATGACAGGAAAAAGATCGCGGAACTTTCAGGCGAGATGAGCGCCATTATTAATGATTGCGTCGCTCATATAGAAGCGCGGGAAAAGATGATTTTTCCGAAAATCCAAACCATTGCCGATCTTGACGCGATTTCAAAAAAACTCGGGCTGGACATCAATCTGAAATCCTATTCGCCCAAAGCTTTAGTTACATGGGGGATATCCGGAAAAACGGCGGATGACAGAATGGTAAATTTCTATCTCGAAGGGGGAGATTACAGTAAAAGAGTCAAGGTAGGTTTCGTGCCGTATTCCATGCTCTATAAGTAGGGCGGGAAAATGGAAAAAAAGAAGGCGGTTGGATAAAATTCCAGCCGCTTTTTAAATACATTAACTTGACAAAAATTTGAAAGTATGCTAGGTTATTACGTTGTATTAATACTGGTTTTAATAGCCCTGATAGTGCTATAATCACTTGCTATCAGAGCTATAAAAGCCAGAAAGTGGCTTTTATTAAAAAAGTCATTTGACAATTTAATATAAACTTCAGAATTATCTGAAATTAAAGAAATGAAAGGAGGTGAGCAGAGATTTTAGAAATCCAGTAAAAAGGAGGTTTTCATGGCAAAAACCAGAGAAGACCCACCCATAGTAGCAGTAGTGACAATGCCTCACAGAGAAGGCCACAAGGGCCCTTTTTTCGAAGCCAAATGTGACATCGGAACCGTCACCGTTTCTCTTAATAGGGATGTGTGGGGGGAAGATGTTTGGCCGGAGGGAGGGATTAAAGTTTTACTGTGGGACATTCGTTCCAAGCGAAAAGGGTGGAGAGCGTACAGAGCCCGGTTTTATAGGCCGAGCGATGAAAAACTCTTCAATAAGAAGAGTCGAGAGAATAGTAAAAGAAATGGAGGAACCTAATATATGTCAGGTGGAGAAAAGAAAGAAGAAAAAAAAAGCTTAGCCAGTAGACTAAAAGGTCTTGTATTTGAAACAGTTGAGGAAGGTGGCAGCGCTGAAGTTTTCCAACCCGTTCCAAATGCGGGTGGAGAAAAGCCGGCGGATGTCACTATGGATACTGAAAATGTCTATGTCCCGTCGTCGATGGCAAACTCCGAACAAGTTGAGGAGTTAAGAAGAAAAATCAGATCAAGAGGAAAAATTCTGGCTGATTTTTTGGCCACTGTTGAGGAACTTAAGGACACGATTCCTGACGAGGCCCAGCGCTATGTCGCGGTCGACAAAGCCAGAAAAGATTTTGGACCGGAAGATCTTCTGTATGCCGCAAAAGAACAACTCGATGAGATTGATATTCAGTCCAAAGAGTTTGATGATGCGGTAAAAGAAGTCGGTGCCGAAGCTGAACGGCTGGAAAAGGACGCCGGGAGCATTAATCTTGAGATTGAAGGTCTCAGGCAAAGAATAGCGCAACTTGAAGAAAAGAAACGCGAAATCAGCGCCAAGGCGAGAACTGCCAGAAGCAAAGCGGAATCAGGAAAAGCAAAATTCGAAGCGGCATCAAAGATCGTGAAAAGCGAGATAGAAACCATTATTCGAAAAATCAACCAATACCTAAAAGGAGGTAAATAAAGATGGCCGATTTATTGGAATTACCGAAAGATTTTACGCCGAAAAAATTCTGGGAAAGGCCGGAAGGAATGCCGGGCATGATAGTGCTCGCGCTTATGATAATAGGAGGAGGAGCGCTGCTTTTTGCGGCCCTTCCTTTTATAATCACCCTTCTCCAGAACACGCTTTACGCGGCCGGACTGGCAATAGCGCTTGCGGCTTTAGTATATATTGTAAGCGACAAGCGGTTCCGGACCCTTGTATCCTATGGATTCAAGAGTTTAATGAGAAAGATCACCAGTATCTATAAGACGATTGATCCAATCGGGATCCTGAATAACTATATTGATGATCTTGAAGATGATCTGGTTTCAATGGATAAGCAAATCCAAAACCTTAAGGGCCAGATGAGACGGCTGGGAAATGCCATTACGTCAAATGAAGAAAACCGGAAGCAAAATCTTCAGTTGGCTGGCAGGGCACATAAAGAGGGAAAGCAGGCACAGTTTGTCTTAAGCGCGCGAAAAGCGGGACGGCTGGAGAAATCCAATCTAACGCTGCAGCAGCTTTACGACAAAATGGAGCTCCTGTATAGGGCACTCCGGAAAATGTATGAAGTTGCCTCTTTCGTGCTTGAAGACCTTAAAGACGAGGTGGGTGTTAAAACCCGCGAGTATGAAATGATCAGAGCCGGATATTCCGCATTCACAAAAGCCATGAATATACTCAAGGGACAGAGCGATAAGCATGACCTGTTCATGGAAACCATGGAGTATCTGACCGAGGACTACGGGCAGAAGCTTGGCGAAATAGAACATTTTGTCGAAGTTTCCAAGACATTCATTGATTCAGTTGATCTTGAAAACGGGGTCTACGAAGAAAACGCCCTCAAGATGCTTCAGGAATGGGAAGAAAAAGGGGATTCGATCCTTATCGGTCCCGCGGAAAAAAAGCTTCTCCTTGATTTTTCTTCAGATCCGAAAAATGTAGTTGACTTTGAAGAACCGCTTCCTAAAAGAGAGGAAGTCGCGGTAGAAGTCAAAAAGAAAAAAGATGAGAAACGCAAATACGAAGCGTTTTTCGAAAACTAAAAAGGGAGGATAAAAAAGATGGCAAAAGAAAGAATGAAGCCGATAGTTAAGTTTATGCTTATCTTCATCGGGATAGCAGTTTTGTTTGGGGTATTTATGAAGTTTAAAGATAAGATTATGCCAGAAGGCAGGCAGATAAAGAGCATTCTTGGAAAAGCAGAAACTTCAAAGGCGGTCAAATCAGGTACACCTTTAGCAAAAATAGGAGTGGTGACCTGGGGTGGCTACGCAGGCGGACAGTATTACAACGGCGGATTTTCTGCTTCCAAAGAGTCCCGCTATTACAAGGACTACGGGATACTGGTGGAATTCAAAGTCCTTGACGACTTTACCCAGTCCCGAAACGCCTGGAAAAATGACGAGGTTCAGCTTTTATGGGCGACGATAGACGCTTTCGCGTCAGAGTCGGATGCTCTAAAGGAATACCAGCCGGTTTTTCTATTTCAGGCCGACTGGTCTCGCGGCGGAGACGCAATTGTAGCAACAAACAATATCAGATCTATCCGTGATTTGCGCGGAAAAAAGGTAGCCGTAGCCATTGGAACGCCATCCCATACTTTTCTCTTGAGTATGTTGCAAGCCGATGATATAGAATACAGAGACATTAAAGCTAATGTTACGGAAGTGGATTCCGCTATTACGGCAGCAGCTTATTTCAAGGATGGAAAAGTTGACGCAGCGGTGGTCTGGAGTCCGGATGACGTTGACTGCTTAAAAAGCAGGCCCGGTTCTCATATTCTCAAGTCAACCAAGAGCGCTACTAACATAATCGCTGACGGATTTTTTGCGAAGAAAGCTTATGTTGACAGCCATCCCGAAGTAATAAAAGCTATTTACGAAGGATGGATGAAGGGCGCGGCTGAGATAAATACCAACTCCCAAGCGAAAGAAGACGCCATAAAGATTCTTATGCAGGGACTCAATGTTCCGGATGATTTTGCCAGAACGGCCATAAACAATGTCCGCCTGACGACTCACGGGGACAATATGAATTTCTTCGGACTAGATGCCAATTACAAAGGCGTCACCGGGAAAGACCTGTATGAGAAGATGGCGCGGATCTATAATGCTATCGGGTTGGCGCCGGATGTGGTTCCAGCATGGAGAACAGTTTATGATGTTTCAGCCATACGTGCGGCCCGTCTTTTCGGACCAGAGCACGAAGCAGAAGGAGGATTCTCATTTACCAAAGCCACCAGTCAGGAGGCATCTGCCCAAGCGGTAGCGTCCAAAACCTTGCGCATTACTTTCGCGACAGGATCTGCTACTCTTGATCAGAACGCGCAACTTCTGATTGAAATGGCTTTTGCCGATACCGCTCGCCAGTTTGCTGGATCCAGAATAAGGATTGTCGGCCATACTGACAGTGTAGGTAGTCCAGAGAGTAATCAAACACTCTCTGAAAGAAGAGGTCAATCAGTCGCGAATTATCTGACAAGTAAATTCGGTTTTGACCGGAACAGATTCGTTGTGTCAGGCAAAGGCCAATATGAGCCGGTGGCCGATAACGGTACCGATCATGGCCGCGCCTTGAACAGGCGGACCGAACTGCAGCTCCTATAAGAGCGAAACTTGGAGCGGGCTGATAAATATCGGTCCGCTCCTTTCTATTTCTCATATTTTCGAAAGGAGACCAAACAAAATGCATCACTTGGAATTAAGGGGTAATATTCCCCGAAAGAAATTTATCATTCTTACCGTTATCGGTACGATTGCGATGTTGGTGATTTGGCATCTGGTGACAATAATTTTCAAAATGTCGCCGGGAATTTTTCCTTCACCGATAAAAGTGCTGATGGCTTTTCCGGAGCTTCATTTCGATGACGCACTGGTAAGAAACGCGGTTTATTCAGTTAAGCTCAACTTATTGGGCATATCGCTGGCATTTCTGACCGCACTGCCGCTCGGGTTTTTCATTGGGTTAATTCCGGAGGCAAGAGGCCTGTTGGAAAGGCAAATATCGGTTTTCCGCTACTTGCCTCTGACGATCCTTATTGGCGTTTTTATCAGCTGGTTCGGATTTAGCGATATGATGAAAGTAAGTTTTTTGGCTTTTGGTATTTTTGTATACCTCTTGCCGACCATCATTCAGAGAGTATTTGATGTTCAGGATGTTTATGTGCAGACGGCAAAAACTTGCGGCGCGGTTAATTGGCAGATCGTCAGAACAGTTTTCTTTCCCGATGTGATATCAAAAACATTTGACGATGTCAGAATTCTTGCGCCAATATCCTGGACATACATAATTATCGCTGAAATGATTAATAATACCGGAGGAATGGGCGCGCTGGCTTATATCGCAGGCCGGCAAAGCCGGGCTGATAAGGCCTTTGCCATACTGCTGACGATAATTATCATCGCAGTGGTTCTTGATCAGATTTTTCTCTATGTGGACAAGACACTCTTCCGCCATAAGTACGCTACGAAAGGAGGGAAATGACATGGAAAATGATAATTCAAAAATTCCAGTCAACGGAACAGGCACCGTAATAACTTCGGGCGAAGGAAATGGCATCGCCTTCACTGAAACGGAACTTCCTGATGTTATCTGTATGAAAAATATCAGCATCTCTTATGATGACGGGAAAACGCACGTTATTAAGGATTTCAGCTTGTTGATTGAAGATAAGCCGAATCAGGGCCAATTTGTGGTAATTCTGGGTCCTTCCGGCTGCGGAAAATCAACTATCCTCCGTTTCATTAGTGGTCTACAGGAACCGACTTCCGGCGAGATACTGATTCGTGGGAAAACACGAAAAGAGTATAAATCTTCCATATCCATGGTTTTCCAGCAATATTCCTCGTTTCCCTGGTACAGCGTTTTGAGAAATGTCTCCCTGCCCTTACTCTACAAGGGGGTTGGCAAAAAAGAAGCGGAGGAAAAAAGCATGGAGTTCATAAAGAAAGTAGGGCTCCAAGGGCATGAGAAGAAGTTTGCCCAGTATCCTCTTCTTTCAGGAGGACAGCTTCAGAGAGTAGCCATTGCCCGCAGTCTTATTTCCAATCCGGAGATAATTCTTATGGATGAGCCATTCGGAGCTTTGGACACTAATACCAGATCTCAAATGCAGCATCTCCTGGCGGACATCTGGCTGGAATACCGTCCCACGGTTATCTTTGTCACCCACGACATTTCAGAAGCGGTATTTCTTGGTGATGACATATACATTATGAGTGCCAGTCCAGCTTATATAGTCAAGCACTATCATATTGGTTTGCCGCTTGAAAGGCACATGGACATGAAGAAGACGAAAGAATTCTTCGACTATGTGGGAGTAATTGAAGATGAAATGCACCGAGTGGGGGTGCTAAAACAGAGTTAAAAAAGTTCTTTATTAAAACTCAAGAGCTGACCATCAAATGATGGCCAGCTCTTTTTGTTTGTTCTATATCAAGTTCCGGCTTATTTCTCCGGAAAGTTTTATGACTTTTTCCATTTCTTCTTCCGAAAAGTCCTGCAGGACAAAGTCATCGCCCGGAATATTGCGGTTCACCCGGCCGCCGGCGGTTTCCACGCCAACGCGGATTCTTTTAAATTCTTGAGTTCCTAATTTATCCATAATATCCTGTACGCCTTTATGCCCGGCGGAAGAAGTGTCGGAAGAAATTTTATAATTCCCAATTTCAATATCCAGATCGTCGTGAATGACGATTAAATTTTGCGGAGTTAATTTATAGAAATCCAAAATTTTCCGGACGGCTTCGCCGGAGTGGTTCATGAAAGTTTGCGGGCGCACCAATAAACATTTGACATTTGACATTTGACCGTCGGAAACGTCAGAATTGAATTTTTTATAAAACTCAAAATCCGGAAAGTTCCATGTTTTCTGAATTTCATCCAGCACAATGAATCCGGCGTTGTGGCGGTTGTTTTTGTATTTTTCTCCGGGATTGCCTAAGCCAACGATAAGAATCATGAATTAAGAATTAAGCAAAATTATTTTTAAAATTCCAATTCCTGCGCTTTGTTGAATTCCTCAATACTGTCCTCTTCAAAAGAATATTTTTCTTCCAGATCCCTTCCCAGCACAATGACCAAGTCGGAATCCTCCCGCGCATCTATTATACCACTATCTTCAGGAGGCAGTCGCGCCGGTAGTTTTTTGATTATTTCATTGAGCGAAAAAATTTTATTTTTTCCAGTCCGGTCGTATACAGCGGTCTCTTCCCGGATATCCGGAGTGGGCGGCGATTTTACGATGACGCTTTTAAATTTCATCTTGCTTTCCAGAAGATCTCTGATCTTGGAAGCCAATTGCCTGTCGCTGCTCTGGTTAATGACGGTTATTTTCACATTCTCTTTTTCAATTTCCGCTTCTTTTCTTCGGATTGCGTCCAAATCGAAAATATTTTCAGAGAGTTCCTGAATTTCGCTCCAGTTTCCCACGCGCGGAACCAGAATGAAAGCGCGGATGTTTCCGTAAAAGACATGCGAGACCTTAAGCAAGCTGTCTTTTTCCCAGGCGTCAGCCACGGCGTTGGTAATATTCTGGCTGTCAACTTCCCGGCTAATGGCCAGGAGCCCTTCTATTTCGTCAATTTGAATGTCCGTTTTTACGTTGTTTCCGAGATCGTCGAGAATCTTATTGAGAGCAAAGACATTGAGCAGAGTTCTAAAGGAAAAAAATTTGCTTTTCGCCGCTTGGATCATATTTTGCTGCCGCTTAGCCCGGCCGAAATCGCCTTCCGGATCATTGTGCCGCTCACGGACGAATTTCAAAGCCGTTTCGCCGTCCATTTTATGCAGGCCTTTTTCTAATTTAAAAGTTTCATAGCTGAAATTAGATCCGGGGAATCGCGTGTCATAAATATCCCGCTCAACATAAACATTCACTCCTCCAAGGTCGTCAATTACTTTTTTAAATCCGTCGTAATTAATTATAAGGTAGTAATTGATGTCTAGTCCGGTTATTTCTTCAACCGACTTTTTTACCGTTTCAACGCCTTCATTGTTGCTTAATCCATACTGATAAAGGGAATTAATCTTTGAGTAGGACTTAGTTTCGGGAATTTTCACATATAGATCTCGGGGAAGCGAAAGCAAGGCCAATTTTTTGGTCTGGGTGTTGATGCTCATTATCATTATCGTGTCGGTAAGATTTTTTCCGGCTTTTCCTTCTCCGGCCGCGCCGAGAAGCAGGATATTTATCCTGTTTTTTTCCTCTCCCTTAAGTTCTTCGCGCTTGTTCGTGATAATCGGGGCGACGATGGATTTTAAACTGCTTACGAAAGAAGAATTATTATCGTTAGTGATGATTATTTTTTTACTGGTTGAATGGATTTTCCAGCTGAAAAAAATCACCCAAAAAAGAGTGATAGTAAAAGAAATGATAAAAAATATCAGGAAGCCCTTTCCGTAATTTTTCGCGGATTTTTTGTTTCCGATTCGGTTTCCTGGAGGAGGGAGATTATTCTGAAGCCCGAGATAAATATCATTATTTCTTTCAGAAGGCGCCTCCGAATCAGGCAAAGCAGTTCCTTTTTTTCTTTTAATTCCATCCATAATTTTATGGTATCCTAATCTCAAAAAAATATCAAAATTTTTCGATTGATACGCTATTGCCAAGACGGGAAAAGTATGATATTATTGCTTTGTTTTAACGCATGCGAATAAGTTTTAATTTTTAGTAATACCCGCAGTTTGCTGCGGTTGGATTATTCACAATATGGCGCGCGAAGAAAATGAAGATGAAGAAAAATTAAACGATGGCAACGGAGAGTCCTATCAGGGAGTGGGCGGGTTTCTTCTGGAAATCGTCAAGGTTTTTATTTTAGCCGTGGTGATAATTGTTCCGATCAGAATTTTCCTTTTCCAGCCGTTTTTTGTCCAAGGCGCCAGTATGGAGCCGAATTTTGAAAATGGGGAATATCTTATCGTAAATGAACTGGGATACAAGAAAACAGAAGTGGGTTTGAGCGATACCCATTTTTTTACGGTTAATCCGTTCAAGGAATTAAAAAGGGGCGATGTCATTGTTTTTCGGCCGCCCCAAAGGCCGCAGCAGTATTTCATTAAAAGGGTGATCGCGCTATCCGGGGAAAAAATTTCCGTGACTAACGGCAAGGTCTATATTTACAACACGCAGTTTCCCGGCGGAATCCCGCTTGACGAAAGTGAATATCTGGATAAAAACGTGATTACGGAATGGGCAAACGGAGGAGTAATATTTACTCTTGCTCCGGATGAGTATTTCGTGATGGGCGATAATCGGAAATACAGCTTGGATTCCCGAAGCTGGGGACCCCTCAAAAAAGACAGCATTATGGGAAAAGCGCTTTTACGGGCCTGGCCGATCAAAAAAATGGAAGTATTCTAATTGTCTATAAATGTACAAAAAATGTACAAATCTGCAAATATCTTAATAATTTAGGAATTGCGCGTTTGCAGACATCTGATGTCTAAAGAAGCAAACGCGCAAGTCCTATAATTAATATTCTTCACATTCGCAGATTTGTAGGAAAAAAATTATTATGCCCAGAAAAAAAAGAAAAATTTTAAAGAAATCCGCGAGAAAAGTCAAGGTTGCAAAAAAGGAAGAAAAAACTCAAATGGAAGAACCGATCCTGCTTCAGCCGCCAAGAGGCATGCGCGATATCCTTCCCGGAGAGCAGCCGTACTGGCAGCAGGTGAGGCGCGTTCTTAACCGCGCTTCGCAGGAATACGGGTTTCAGCGCATTGACACCCCGGTAGTTGAATATGCCAACCTTTTTATCCGTTCAGTCGGCGAGGGCACTGATATTGTTGATCGGGAAATGTATGTTTTTGCCACCAAAGGCGGCGACAAGGTGGCGCTGCGCCCTGAATTCACGGCGAGCGTCGCCCGGGCTTATATCCAGCATGGAATGAACGTTCTGCCGAAACCGGTAAAATTATTTTCTACCGGATCCGTCTATCGCTACGACCGTCCCCAGGAAGGCAGATACCGCGAACACTGGCAGGCTAATTTTGATATTCTTGGAGAACAAGACGCGATTCTTGACGCGCAACTCATTCAGCTTGCCTGCAGGGTCGTTAATAATCTGGGAATAAAGAACATTCAGTTTCAGATTAACAGCATAGGATGTTCCCAATGCCATAAGGACTATGAAGACCTTTTAATAAGCTATTTTGAATCAAAAAAACATAAACTATGCCAGAATTGCAGGGAAAGGATCAAAACCAATCCCCTTAGAATTTTGGATTGCAAGGAAGATAAATGCGCGCAGGTTTCATTCAGCGCGCCGCAAATAATAGACCATCTTTGCTTGGAATGCCGCGTGCATTTTAAGAGCTTGCTTGAATATCTTGACGAGCTTGATTTGCCGTATGTGATAAATCCGCGGATGGTGAGGGGATTGAATTATTACACTAAGACCGTTTTTGAAATATGGTCGGGCGAGGAAGGCGGGAAAAAACAGTCGCTGGGAGGAGGAGGAAGATACGACGGTTTGATTAAATCATTAGGCGGGGAAGACACTCCGGCTATCGGTTTTGCCTTGGGGATGGACCGGCTGGTGATTGAAATGCAGCGGGTAAACGCTAAGCCGTACAGAGAATCCAAGCCGAGGGTTTTTTTGGCGCAACTGGGAGATCTTGC
>MFRX01000037.1:1915-2529 GCA_001784725.1 Candidatus Moranbacteria bacterium RIFCSPHIGHO2_02_FULL_40_12b | reverse complement strand
AAGAAGCGATTGACGGGACGGTAATAGTGAAAGATATGACAACGGGAAGCCAGGAAATAGTGACGACGGAAAAATTGCCGCTGCTGATCAAAAAACTTTTAAAAAGCGGGGTAGTAGTGTCTAAAAAATGACAATTAACTAGTTAACAATTGACAATTGACAATTGACAATTATTTTGATTAGCGTGTCACATGTCAAGCGTCACATGTCAAATGTCTAGCGCAAGCTGTATTTTTTGCCAAATAGTCAAAAAAGAAATCCCTAAAGATTTTGTCTATGAGGACTCTGAAATTGTCGCGTTTGAAGACATTCACCCGGTCGCGCCGGTGCATATCCTGATTATTCCAAAGAGGCATATTGAAAGCGTGAATGAATTGCAGAAAGAAGACAGGGAATTAGCGGGAAACATGATTCTTGCCGCCAAAGGTCTGGCCAGAAAATTGAAAATAAGCCAGGACGGCTACAAACTTCTTTTCCGGACCGGAAAGCATGGAGGACAGGAAGTGGAACACCTTCACCTGCATTTAATAGGAGGAGCGAAGTTATACGAGGAGATAAGACCGATTTAAAAAATATAAATCCGAAATACGAATATCAAAATCAAAAACAATGTC
>MFRX01000037.1:0-1882 GCA_001784725.1 Candidatus Moranbacteria bacterium RIFCSPHIGHO2_02_FULL_40_12b | reverse complement strand
CGGGTGCAGCAGAGCGGTGTTTTGCTGCGGGTTAGAAAAAACAGGTTCCGCCGAGAGGAAAAAAGCAAGATTGAAAAAAGAAACGAAGCGCTCTATAAAATTAAAATCAGAAAAGAAATAGACAAACTGAAGAAACTTGGGAAATTCGACGAAGACGCGCTTCGGGACATAAAAAGAAAAATAGGAGAGTAACTCTACGAATTACGAATCAAATACGAATATACGAATATCAACCTCTATGTCCCTCTTTTCAAGAGGAGAAAAAAAGAGGTTAAAATTTGTAAATTCGCAGCCAATTTGTAAATTTGTAGGAAAATTATGGATTTAAAGCAAAAAATTTCAGCCGACCTTAAGGAAGCGATGAAATCCGGCGATGTGCTTCGCCGGGAGTGTTTGCGTATGCTGGATGCCGCCATTAAAAACGCGGAAATTGAAAAAAGGAAAAAGGAATCAGGCCTTTCAGACGATGAAATTATTGAAGTGGCAAAACGGCTCATCAAGCAGAGAAAAGAGAGTTCCGAACAATATGAAAAGGGCAATCGTCCGGAACTGGCGGCAAAAGAAAAAAAGGAAGCGGAAATTTTGTCCGGTTATATGCCGGAGCAGTTAAGCGGGGATAAGGTAAGAGAAATTGTCAAACAAGTTATTACCGAAACCGGTGCCAGTTCCAAAGCGGATACGGGGCGTGTGATGGGACAGGCGATGGTCAAACTCAAAGGCCAGGCGGATGGAAATGTGGTAAAAAAAATTGTGGAAGAGGAATTGAAATAATTGCGGACTTGCACTGACATTAAAAAACACGGATTTATCTCTGTGTTTTTTTGTTACGCAGCATGCTGCGTAACAAGTAAGATTTTTCCCGCCGTTTGCGTTTTTGGTGGAAAATTGCTACGATAAAATACTTTGCGGAAAGGAGGGTAAAGAAGTTTTTTGACAAAATGAGTATTGTTATGGTAAATCAATAAGCCGGTTGCCATCAGGCAAAAAAACCGGAAAACCAATGCCCAACAGGGCGAAAAGGAGGAAGTAAAAATGGAGACAGCAAAAACAGAAGTTAAAAAAACATTAAGAATGGAAGATGTTTTGAGATTGGCATCTCGATATCCATTCAAGACCTTTGAAGAGTGGCCGATATTGGATGTAAGGCGCGAATGCCTGAAAAAAATGAACGAAGAAGGTTGCATCTGGACTATTTATTCAGAAACGGCTGATTGGGCGGAGCGAATCATAGATGATCTCGTGAAACAGCATGATGAGACAACTATGGAAATGTTAGCCTGGTATCTTTTTTGCGCCAAGCACGAAACGATGGTGATTAGGGCGATTAAATTCGTTATCGGCCTTAAGGAAAAAGATTCGCTCCGCTTTTCATACGACACGACTTCAAAACTTATCGCTGGACGGGTGAAAAAGGACGCGAACTTATTTGACTGCAAATATCTTTATCCTTTACCCGATTTTTTGAAGGACTATGTTAAGGAAATATTTCACGAGTTCAAGAAAGATGGGCAGGAAGATATGGGATATTTCGATAGGAACTGGCATTGCCTGAAACGCGCTATTGAGATCATTGTGGCGACAAATGACTTTTCGCTTTTACCCGAAATTGAAGATATTATTCTTCTTTTTCAGGAAAAAAAGATAAGGTATACGGAGCACGGTCAATTTTATGAGCGAGATATGCATCTGGCCATAATCAAATCTGTGAGGAAGTATCTATATGCCAAGAAAAGAGATTCCATCGCGAATGAAAAATAATAAGGCAGTGAAAAACTCAGAGGTAATAATTTTCACATAAATGTATGTGGATTGAGTTGCCTCTTTTTTATTTTATTTAAGTAAATTTTACGGCACTGCCGATTCTATAACACATTTTGTCGGC
>MFRX01000036.1:6067-6404 GCA_001784725.1 Candidatus Moranbacteria bacterium RIFCSPHIGHO2_02_FULL_40_12b | reverse complement strand
CGCGAGAACGGAAGTGATCCCCCCCATCGTCACCCACATATTAAAAATCGGCGAGGAAACGGGAAAAATGAGCGAAGTGCTGAAATCCGCTTCTTCTTTCTATGAGCAGGAAGTGAATAATATGACCAAAAACATTTCTACCATGATCGAACCGGTGATGATTATCTTTTTGGGCATCGCCGTGGCTGTTCTCGTTTTCGCCATTCTTCTACCGATATATTCCATCGCGGATAAAATAGCGTAAAAATTTTTAATTTTGTAATTTTTAATTTTTAAATAATTTCTGAAACTTAAAATTTTTAAACTATGAAGTATGATTTAGAGGAGCGATGCGCTA
>MFRX01000036.1:0-6027 GCA_001784725.1 Candidatus Moranbacteria bacterium RIFCSPHIGHO2_02_FULL_40_12b | reverse complement strand
GGGAAATGAGATTGTCAAGCCGTTGCTAAGCCAATTTATAAGATCCGGAACCAGCATTGGAGCCAATTACATGGAAGCTAATCAGGCGAGTTCAAAAAAGGATTTTATTAATAAAATCAGAATATGCCAAAAAGAAGCTAATGAATCAAAACATTGGGCGAGAATGATCGCGGTAGCCGTTCCGGAACAAAAAGAGAAATGCCGGAAACTCTGGAAAGAATCCCACGAATTAACGCTGATTTTCGCCAAGATATCCAAGAATTGCAAAGAAAAATAAGTTTTAAAAATTAAAAAATTTTGATTTATTTAAAAATTAAAAATTATAAAATTAAAAATTTATATTACTTCCTGTTTTGAGTCAAAACGATATGTATGCTATAATATCCTTATCAACAATCGACATTTCAGATAAAATAAAAATCCAGGAGCGGTTCTGCGTTCGCGATACTAGTCAATGGCGCTCGCGCCGCTTCTAAAACGAGAGGAGGTGTTAATATGAAAACAAAAATATATAAAGGTTTCACCCTGATCGAACTTTTGATCGTCATCGCCATCATCGGCATCTTGGCGTCAATTGTGTTGGTGAGCTTGAACAGCGCGAAGAACAAAGCCAATAAGGCGTCAGCACTATCAAGTGCTAGTAGTGTAATGCCTGAGTTGATAACATGTGCTGATGATGTAGGATATGCGAGAACAGTCCTTACCAATCCCCAAATATGTACCACTACGGCCAATGGAAGTACTTATGTTTCCGGGCATAATGCTGACTGGCCATCTTTAGGAGCCACTGGTTACGCATGGGTTGCTCCTACGGGCTCTATTTATAATGGTGCAACAACTTATGTATATACTTTACTCAACTCCACTACAGGTAATACGATAACCTGTACATTTTCAACCAACGTCTGTATTTAATTTCGGGAAAACCCAATCGAGGACAGAAGGAATCCCAATCGAGGACGGTCCTCGGGCGGACACAAAGGCAGGCCGAAACCTGCTTTTTGTGTTTTTCCCCTTTCCTTTTTCTAAAACTTCGTTTTAGGAAATCCAACAATCATTACTTACTACAATACTACGTAGTATCGTAGTATTTGCCAATTTTAATTTCGCGCACGCGATCCTGTTGAGGTCAGACCTCAATAGAGTCCCAAAACCGCCGCTTCACTTGTTATCGGCCGACAGCTTGTGTAGTTTGAAGGATTTTATGTTTATTATCGCGCGCCGCATCAAAGATTATCAACAATTTTCAGCTGAAACCCAATCGAGGACGGTCCTCGGCTTGGAGCAAAAAGCCCCGTCTTTGGCGGCGGCTTTTTGCGTTTTCGGATTTTCTTATCTCTCCATAATAAAATAAAACGACCAGTTCTCTTTTCGTCCACGTGGACAAAAAAGATACCGACACTTCATATTTCTTTCCTACGGAGATTTAATCTCAGTGGAGGATGATTTTGATTTGATATTCTTCAAAATTCATGTTAGAATCGGCACATGGAAAAAGAAAAGGAAAAAATAAAGGAAAAAGTGAGAAAACAGCTTCCTCTGCTAAAAAAGAAGTATCATGTAAAAAGAATAGGCATCTTTGGTTCATTTGTTAGGGGCGATTGGCGAAAGGGGAGCGATGTGGATATGTTGGTGGAGTTTGAATCGCCGATAGGCCTTTTTGCTTTTGTGGAAATGGAAGATTTTCTCAGCAGGTCTTTGCGGAAAAAAGTTGATTTAGTCGCCAAAAAATCCATCAAGCCGGCTGTAAAAAAAGAAATTCTTAAAGAAGTAACATATGTCTAAAAGAAGCGATGAACTTTATTTGTCGGATATAAGAAATTCAATCGGGCGCATAGAAAAATATTCAAAAAATATGGCCTTTAAAGAATTCGCGCGCGACTGGAAAACAATAGACGCGATCACGCGCAATATTTCCATTATCGGCGAAGCGGCGCAGCGCGTCTCCAAAAAAACAAAAGACGCGCATCCGGAAATTCCATGGAGGAAAGCGATAGGCATGCGAAACAAAGTTATTCATGAATATTTCGGAGTGAACGACGAAATTCTTTGGAAAACAATAAAAGAAGATCTGCCGGTTTTCAAAAAGCAGATTGCGGAAATTACGGAAGAATAAATCCAATCGTGAATCCAATAGAGAAACCCAATCGAGGACGGTCCTCGAGCGGACACAAAGGCGGGCAGAAACCTGCTTTTTGTGTTTTTCCTTTTATTCGCTGAATTTATATGGAAAAGCAGAAACGAAACTTTCGTCCCTGCATATTTTTGTTTAAACCTCATTAGTCATTTTCAGCGCGTGCGGCTACATTCAGCGTCGGCCGGACGACTTATGGGCGCGAAAGGTTCAACCTTGAGGAGAATCCGCCGACTGGCGGAGACGGGAAAAGGTTGAACCTTGAAAAAAAAGAAAAATATACCCAATTTATTGCCTAGGCAAAATTTGGAGCATATCGCATCTCTCATATTTTTTCGGGAAAAAGCGATTTTGATTTTCTTTTGAATTTATGTTAAAGTGAGGATATGGAAAAATTGGATGAGAAAAAAATTGAAGAAATCGCCAAAAAATACAATCTGAAATTGTTACTGCTTTTTGGTTCCCAAGTATTCGGAAAAACTCATAAAATGAGCGATTATGATTTCGGTTTTATCAGCGAAAGGAAACTGGGATATCCGGAAAGAAGCAATTTAGCACATGACTTTTCGTTGTTTGTGAAATCCCCGAATGTTGAAGAAATTGATCTTACGGAGGCGAGCCCTTTTTTATTGAAGGAAATAGTGAAAAATAACAAAGTTCTTTTTGAAACAAATGGGGCGTTCGCGGATTTTTTTTCCCGCGCCGTCAGGAAATATTTTGAAGCGAAGCCGTTTTTTCGCGTCCAAAACGAAATTTACGCCAAAAAAATAAGTCAGTATAAAAAAGAACATGCCCAACAAAGAACTGATTAAAAAAAAGATCAATAAAATAGGAGTTTACGCGGATGAATTGCGCCCAATTCTCAATCTGAAACCGAACGACATCCTCGGCGATTATATGAAGTTGAGGACTGTTGAGAGGAATTTTCAGCTTATAGTGGATACGATAATTGACATCAACACGCACATAATTTCAACCGAGAATTTGCCCGCGCCGGAAGACGCCACGGAAACTTTCCATATTTTAGGGCGAGCCGGAATTTTGCCCGCGGAGTTTGCCGCGAAGTTTTCTCCCGTGGCGGGATTGCGGAACAAAGTCGTGCATGATTATGACGACATTGACGCGGGAAAACTTATTAATGACATAAAGGACGGAATTGACCAGTTTGGAGAGTATGCCGTTTATATTGATAATTTTATGAATCAGAAACGCGCCGAGAAATATTTGGAATAAAATCGCGCCTCTAGATTTATTGAAGTTAAATCTCAAGGATTAGCCAGTCGGAATTTGAATATCCCTCGGCAGGATTTTCTATCGAGCTTTCTGTCGAGATTCAACCTTATTGAAACTAATGTTCTCCTTAGTGGGGGCTTTTTGTTTTTTTGTTTCTATCGAGGTTGAACCTCGATACACACATCGATATACACATTGGACTAATTTTGCGCCCGGGAGAATTTGTGGTAGAATAATAGCGTGTAGTAAGCGAATTAAAATGCCGAACAAAAAGAATGAATCTCAAAGACCAGTTTCCCATTCACGTTGATTTCATAGTCGTTTTGATAATTATCTTCGCGGTGGTGGTTGTCGGGTGGCGCTTGTGGTACGAACCGGCGCGGGACAAGATCGCGATTAACGCCTACAAAATCGCGATGAACAGCATGAGGTCAATGGTTGAATCGTGCGATGTTTCCGGAGGCAAGATTTTATCCGGAAAACCAGGCAATCCGATATGCCAGCCCAACACCGCCGGAACATATCTGGATGTAATGCGCCGGTGCAATCCGGAACCCCCCAATTACGCGGTGATAAAAATAAAAAACGGGGGCTGGATATTGACGACGCAAAACGGCAATAATGAACCCTGGTCCTGCCGAGGATGCTCTATAAGTTGCTCGCAAGACAAGTGTGAAACGCGGGGAAATTGTTATTGAAAATTATTTCTAAATTTTTCTCCAAGGTTCAACCTTTCCCTTTCCCGGCAAAGCCGGGAAATTCCTCAAGGTTAAACCTTGGAAAACAATACAAAAACAAAATGCTAACAATGCTAATTTTCTTCATTCTCGGTTTGATTTTCGGAAGTTTTTTGAACGTGGTTGTCTATCGGCTGAATCTGTCGCAGTCGATTCTGGGCCGGTCTCACTGCCCCAACTGCAAGAAAAAAATCCGCTGGCATGACAACATTCCGGTTTTGAGCTTCATTATTCTTTCCGCCAAGTGCCGCGACTGCGGGGAAAAAATTTCCTACAAATACCCGCTCCTGGAAGTCCTTACCGGACTGGTCTTCGCGCTGGCGGGAAATTATTTCTTTGTTTTTTCCAGTCCCAATTCCTGGATTGAGACGGCTTTTTATCTGGGCGTTTTTTTCCTGCTGCTTATTATTTTCTCCTACGACTTGAGCCACATGGAAATTCCGATGATAATTTTATGGATAGCCATGGGCTGGATCGCCGTCTTCTATATTTTTATGGACTGGATAAGTTTCAACCCGCAGGGGGGAATTCTTTCCGTGCGGATTTATTCCGGGGCGCTCGCCGGAGTTTTCGCGTTCCTCATCTTTTTCGCGCTTTCGGCCGGTTCGCGCGAAAAATGGATGGGAATGGGAGACGCTTATCTCGCGCTAATTGTCGGTTTTATTGTCGGCTGGCCGGCTATTTTCGCGGCGCTTCTTCTTTCTTTCGCAATCGGAGCGGCAGCGGGAGTGTTGCTGATTATTTTCGGAAAAAAGACCATGAAAAGCAGGATACCCTTCGCGCCTTTTCTGGTGACGGGGACGATCATCGCCGTTTTTCTCTATCAGGCGCTGCCGGAGATAAAATATTTGTTATTTTAGCAATTCCCAATTAATATCCGTTAAGGTTCAACCTTGAGGAATTTCCCGGCTTTGCCGGGAAAGGAAAAGATTGAACCTTGAAAATTCAATGAAAATTGAAAATTATAAAATTGAAAATTTTTTTCGGAGGGGTTTCAGTTTCATAGAGCTGATAATCGCGATGGCCATCTTCGGCATTATGACCGCGGCGATGCTGGTTTCGCTCCTGGGAGGAAAAGACGCCAAAGCGGTGGAAGTGGCGGCGCGGGAAGTGGCGGCGGCGATCAGGGAAGTCCAAAACAACGCGCTGACAGGGAAGCAAGATTCTGCCAATCCGTCAAGGAAAATATGTAGATGGCTTATGTATACTTATAGTAACACTCCCAACTATACAGTATATTATTATTATGGTGACTGTACTATTTCATTTCAGCAAGTTTATTTTAATGCCTCACTAAAAAATAATGTTAATTTTTTAACAAGTGATAATGTTAGTTTCAAACTCCCTCATGGCACTGCTGAAAGTTTCGGTTCACCAATGAGTAATCCAGTAAAAATTACTTTAAAGTCTACCAATAATGCAACTATAAAATATACTGTTTGCGTTTATCCATCGGGGAGGGTGGAAGAAATTAGCGGTGACCCCGGTACCTGCCCGTAAAGTAAACTAAGGTTCAACCTTAGAATTTCTAAGGTTGAACCTTAGAAAAACTTATTATGTCAAATGTTCGAAACGGTTTCTCCATCATTGAAGTGATTATCGCGGTTTTTGTCATTGTCGTCGGACTGGTCGCGATGATGAATCTGATGGCCAACAGTTTGAAGCATACCATTGACAGCCGCAACCTCATCATCGCGTCGGGCCTCGCGCAGGAAGGAGTGGAGTTGGTGAAGAACATTCGGGATAACAGCTGGTTGGATCCTCCAAATGAAACCGATCCATTTGATGATTTTCCCGGCAATGGCAATCCAGACAAGAATAATTGCAGGATTGATTATACTTATACCGATGCAAAAGACGCAAAATGTTCCAGTTCCGTCAGTCATAAGAAACTAAAATATAACGCGGGTTTCTACGAGCATG
>MFRX01000035.1:5755-6411 GCA_001784725.1 Candidatus Moranbacteria bacterium RIFCSPHIGHO2_02_FULL_40_12b | reverse complement strand
TTTTCTGATAATAAAAGAAATAAAAAATGAAAAAGAAATTCAGAATATCCTGAAGGCCTTATATTATTCCGCCTTCGTGGTTGGCCTAATTTCCTTGTTTTATTTTTTTTCCGGAGACATCACTTATGACGAACGGCTCAAGGCGTTTTATCTTTCGCCTAATTACCTGGCGATGTTCCTTTCTCCGGGATTGGTATCTGGTATCTGGTTTTTGGTATCTGGTATTAAAGATAAGAAGTATGCTAAATACCCGCCTGCAACGCCTGAGCATAGCGATAGCGGACGCGGCAAAATACTAAATACTAAATACTTACATATTATATGTTTGATTATAATAGGTACGGCCTTGTATCTCACATATTCTTACGCCGCGTGGATTGCTGTGATTTTAAGTTCAATTCTAGTTTCTTTAATTAAAAAAGAAAAACTGTTCAAAAAAACTTTGGTTGTCAGTTGTTTGTTGTTAGTTGTCAGTTTAATTTTAATTTCCCAGGTTGGCAATTCTAAGTTTCAAAATTTAATTAACCTTGACACCCGCTCTTCTCTCGCTTCCCGCGTAATGATTTGGGAGTCAGCCGCAAAAATTTTGGGTGATAATTTAATTTTCGGCGTCGGGCCGGGAAATTTCCAGAATAAATATTTGGAATACCAAAAAT
>MFRX01000035.1:3984-5747 GCA_001784725.1 Candidatus Moranbacteria bacterium RIFCSPHIGHO2_02_FULL_40_12b | reverse complement strand
CTCTATCTCGAATGGGCGGTTCCCCAGCCGCATAATTTATTTCTCGCGTTCTGGCTTCAGGGAGGAATGTTGGGAATTATCGGTTTTCTGCTTCTAATTTTTTACTGGCTTAGGGATATGATAAACTTTGTGACACAATCCTTCGGCCGAAGGATTGTGTCACAAAATAGCGCCGTTTCGCGATATCAGGATGCAAAAAACAGCGAATATTTGGCTTTCGCTGTTCTGGGAATCATGTTTTATATTTTAATCCACGGACTGGCTGACACTGCCTACTGGAAAAATGATCTTTCGGCGATTTTCTGGATTGTAATGGCGCTGGGAATAATTATCGCCAAGAAAAATATTGCAAATAAAGATCTACAGCTTTAGTTCGTATAACTTGCCGTTGTATCTGTTTACGAACAAAAGCGCGTCCTCTTCAGGGGAATAAATCAAATTCGCGGCATCGAATTTTTCATTTATTTCTTTCATTGATTCCTCGCCAATTAAGCGTTCTTTTTTCAGGTCGTTGACGTTCATTTTCCAGAACGTATCGGCGCTTTTGAATTTACCGCTCAGGTAATCATTGGGCAAGACCGAACCCTCCGGAACGGAACCCGGCTGGGCGTAGATAATCTCGTCGTTGCCTGTCCAAACGCACTTGGAAACCATTGTCGGAACGGCGAAATTCCTGTATTCCCCGCCGTTGCCGTTGATTATTCCCAGAAAAATTTTTGATTTATCGGCTGTGTCGGTGGCGCTCACCAGCGCTCTTTTCCCGTCCGGAGACCACAGGTAATCCGCGCCGTACTTTCCCGAAAAAATTTTTTTCACTTCTCCGCCCATTATGCCGGCGGTCTGCAAAATTGTCTCCTGATTGGCGTCCGGGGAATTCCAAAACGAAATTACCGAGTTTGTCGGAATAGGACTCGCTGAAAGATACCGATAGGGCAATTCCGCGAGCGGTTTCCAGTTCGCGCCGTCCGGATCCGCGATGTTTATCGTCCTTTTGCCGGTCCGGGAATCGAAATATTTGTAAATAATTTTGTTCCCCAGTCCGTCCCAAAAAACGTCGTCTATTCCGTCCTTAATCTTTTTAACGCTTTTTGAAGATGCTTCATAGAGAAAAATACTGGTTGATTCCCCGTTTTTGTACGCCAAAATTATTTTGTCGCCCTTGGGAGAAATAATCGCGTTGGAAAGGCCGGAAGCGCGGTCTTCAAAAGATATTTCATTGATCCTCCCTGTTCCGTCCAGAATCAGGGATTTGGCTTTACTTTCCGATTTTGAATAATATAAGACGGTTTTCCCGGTAGCGTTCAGGATGGGATTGGACACATCGCTGTCAACTAAAACGCTTATTTTTTTCTCATTTTCAAATCCAGACAAAAAACCGCCATTTTTTGACGATTTTTGGGCATCCGCCAGTTGCTCCGGGGAGTCCTTTTTATACACAAAATTATAAATTCCCAGAAAAATCAGCGCGATTGCCAGCAGGACGGAAGAAATAATAAAAACTTTTTTCATTTGAAAAACAAAATTATAAGATTATCTAGAAAACGACATGAATATGGCTTGCTGCGCCGCATTGAGAAGGGGAAAGAAATGTTCCGTTGTCGCACATAGCTTTTGTTGCCCCGGTTTGCCCGACAATGAGGGGAAGAAGATTATCCCAATCGCCGGGAGCGACATTGCTTACATAAATATCCACTACTCCTTTTTCCGGACCGTGAGTTTTATGCAGCCAGTATTCAGTGCCGCCGGTAACTATAACTGCCAAT
>MFRX01000035.1:0-3976 GCA_001784725.1 Candidatus Moranbacteria bacterium RIFCSPHIGHO2_02_FULL_40_12b | reverse complement strand
ACTTGTGCAATCAGGATTATTGACACTTATGCCGTTCGCCGTCAATATAGTTCTCGCGTTCGCGTCCAAAAGTGTCCCCGGGGGATTGCTCATTCCCAGTACGCCCGGCCATGAATCGCCTGGAATTATTCCCGATACCGGAGTATAGGGAGATGAAATATTACTGCTTGCGACAGACACCCTTGAAGATGAAAGAGAGCTAATATTCCCACCCACCAGATCAGGATTTAAAACATACAACAAAAGATAGGCGGTCATTACCATAACGACTCCAAAAATGGAATCGGTAATCACCCCTTTGGCCTTTTCCATCCGGGCGTTATTGCCCGCGCTGGTCAGATACATAAATCCGCCAATGGAAAGCATCAGCAGCGCCGCGATCCCCACCGTCCAAACGGCGAACTTGTAAATTGAGGAAATATAAGTCGGGAAATCAGAAATTATGCCAAATCCGGGAATTTTTTCCATCGGCGTATAGGTATAGGCCGCCAGCGAAACCGAAAAAGAAAAAGCAAAAACCAGCAGGAGAACTCCGGACAATATAACTATTTTTGCAAATTTTTTCATTTTATTTTTATTTTGCTTATTGGCTATTCGCGTCCTGATCTCTGGAACTGAAGGAAATCACCAACCCGCTCGTGAAAATTATGATAAATGAAGTCAGCATTATTTTCAACAGGAACATAACTTGTCCGGGAAGGTTGGAATACAGATTAGCGAAAAACTTTTTGGGACCGGTCATACTCGCACCGCTCAGCAGAACATCGATTGATATCGTTGAAGACATATATTTGTCGGTGGTATCAAATTGGGAAATCTCCCAGATATCAAACACTTTTTTTCTTATGTTCTGCGGCTGATTGTAGCGGGCATTACAAGTGACATTGTCAATCTGACTGGGCAAAGTCGTGGTGGTATATTGAAAAGTTCCCGACCACCTTTCAGGAATTCCATCCTTATCATAATCTACTAATACAGGAGAGGTAATACTTTGGGCAACACCGTTAACTAAACATTCAGTGGTTGATTGGCTAATAATGAAAGACGGATGATAAATAACGGCCAGATCAATTATATTCCCTTCCAGCGTCTCTAAAACATTCTTGCTGTAATTCACTTCGGTGGTTCCGCCAAAGTTCGTATAAGTGCCCAATAACTTGGGCCATGAAGTGGGAGGGAGGATAGGAGGAGGCGGCGGGGGAATGCTTATTATTTCAACGAAAGGGTCAATTACCTGAAAAGTCCTGACCAGCTCAATCGTCTGGCCGCTGACAATGTCCAGCGCGTTGGCGACCACCGTATAATATTCCCCGACGTTTTTCGTCACCGGAAAATAATTTTTGAAATAACCCGCGGTTTCACAGATCATATTCGCGCTATCGCAGGGTAATGGCTTCCCGTCAATTTTCCAGTTAATTTGCTGCAGGGTACCACTGCTAATTGACTTAATCATTCTCATTCCGATAATTTCGTTTTTAGTTACAAAACAAACTGATTTTTTCAATATATCCTGCCAACAAATTTCACCGTCATCGTGTCCATCTCCAAGAGGAAGAGGAAGATTATCAACTTCGTCTTTTAAATCAAGCTTAGCGCCATTTATGTCCACTAAAAAAGCTTCAATTTTCTCTTTAGTGGAAATAACTTTTATCTGGGTTTCAGCCCTGCCCTTTCTTGTCTTGCCGGCTGAACTGCTCTCCCTGGCCTCCAATTTTACCCGTATATATCCGATACCTCCCGGGAAATACGTACCGGCGAGAAATTTCACTGGATCAAGATTAAGACGGAAGTTGAGGGTATCAATATTAATTCCCTGCAGCTTAATATTATCTCCCAAATCCGATGCCAAAACAGGATCCCAGTTTCCGCCTAGATCTTTTATGCTCACTTTCCAATCATAATAAATTTGATAAGTGTCTCCCGCAGTGCTGTCTATGGACGAAGAAATGGAAACAAGATCTCCCATTTTGTCGGTGGAAGGATCATTGACTGGGTAATCGGGAGAATACGATAAACTTACGTCCAGCTTCTTGTCCTGGCCGGACGCAGTCGGATCCACATAATTATTCTTCATGCAGTCATTCAACCACTTGGCGGTAACCGGAATATCAACATTATAACCTTTGATATTCTCTATGTATGTCCCGGTGCCCCCTTTTTCGCATTTATTCCCGATAAACGCCCACATTATCATATAGGAAGAATCACTATACTTGGTCGAAACCATAGAAGTGCCTTCTATGGCTACCCCCACTCTGTCTCCCGCCGTATAAGTCCAGGAGAAAGTGTCCTGCCCGAGCCCGGCCGCGTCGGCTTCGTCATTATATCCGTCGTCATCCGTATCGTTATCCTCTGGGTCTGTTCCGAATAACTTCTCCTCGCTAGGGCCAAAATTGCCGTTTCCGGTATCGGGAGGATTGGCAAACAGGTGCTTTTCCGCGCCGCCCGACGCTCCTATTGCGTCAGTTATATCGCAAGTCGGAACGGGATTAGTGCTGAGAGATCCGCAAGTCGCAGACTGAAGGTCGGTGCAATCATTACCAGTACCCGTGGTGCAAACCGGCGCGCCGGTAGTACAGCTAGCGGCTCCGTTTACGCATGTCGGCGTTCCAACGTTGTTGCAGTTAGCAGACGTACTCCAGTTAGAATTAAAACCACCGCTGGCATTGCTAGTACCACCGGCCGAGCCTGGATCATTCCAACTTCCTGTCCAGCTTCCTGGACTTGACGTTATTACTGTCTGCGAAATCCCGCAAATAGGAGTTTTGCCTGTGGGGCAGCTTATTGTTGTTGACGCGTTAGAAGTTCCAGTTGCCAACTCATAATTGATTCCGTCTTCAAAGTCGTGCAAATAGCAATGCTTGGGCATTTTCTCCTTGTCGGCGCCGCCTTGTTTATCTATCGATGTCCCTGACTTCGTTTTCCAAATTTCGTATCCGTCATCGTCAGGATCGCCGCTCGGCGCGCAGTTATTATACCAGTCATTAACATCCGCGCATTCACTTCCGTCCTGGATACCGTTCCCATTAGTGTCGTAATTGGGCTCCCAGCCGCCATTAGCTACCCATCTCATAGCTTCAATTTTATAGTCCTCTATAGAATGAGGAGGATCCGCGGTATACCAGTCGGTATTACCCGAATCATGTCTTATATACCAGGTAAAATACATATTTTCTTTTTGGTTGCTGAAATACATAGGCATGGCTGTGGCAGTCACTTTTTCCCCCTCTTTGGGACTTTGGGGATTAAAAGTAACCAAGACCGAGGGAGCTTGCGCTTTATCCGCGGAAACATTCATTCCTTCCCCGAAATCCCGAAGGCTTTCCAGATTGAGGTGATATCTGTCTTCTATCTGTTGCGCAATCCCGGATGGAGACGGCATACTGATGCTTCCGCCTCCTCCGCCGGCGAAAGCAAAAGGGATATTCACCAGAAAAATTTCCAGCGCCGCCAGGACAAGAAAAATATTTTTTTTGATTTTCCCGATTTTTATTTTTTTGCTCATTGAATGGGTTCCACAATTATTAGAACTACTCGGATATAATTCATATCGCTTAATTAAATTTTATCACTTTTTCTGGAAATCTCCAAATGTGGATTACTTGGTTCACCCCCACACCCTTACGAGTGTTGTGGAGTAGTCGTTTCTTGTTTCACAAGCCCTTTAAGAAAACCCTTAGGGTGTGGGGGTAAATTTTATGACAGCGGCGCTGCAAATCACTATGAAAATCCAGCTGTAGAAAAATGAATAAATGAGCGACCGGCTCTGATAGGCGATAATTCCGGAAAAAGGGGCGGCAATGACATAAAATATCATTGACATCGGATTCTTGAAAAAGGCGATCATTAAAGCAAATATCGCGAATTGCAGAATCACCGCCCAGTATCCGATATTTTCTTCTGTTCCAAACAGAAGAAATCCGCGGAAAAAGAATTCATAAAGGGCTGCCCAGGGCGCCGTTATCAGGAACGCATA
>MFRX01000034.1:656-44570 GCA_001784725.1 Candidatus Moranbacteria bacterium RIFCSPHIGHO2_02_FULL_40_12b | reverse complement strand
AAAAAGGAAAATTGAAGAACGGGAACGGGAATATCTGCGCATCATTTCCCTGCTCAAATCCAAATATTACCTTTCGGGAAAAAACGAAATTAAAATGCTATCCGAAAAAGAGGGAGAGAGATTCCTGCTGGAAGATCTGCCTCTCACTCACGCCAAAGAAATCGTCTTTATTATTCCTAAAGTTCGGGAGATAAACGGCGAAATTATCAAGTCCGCGCTGGAAGCCAGAAAAAGATCGGGAAAAGTTAAAATCAAAATTATCTCCGGATATAGGATAGAAAGGGATTTTCCGGAATTCGTGGAGACAAAAATCACTGAAAAATTTCCAAATAATTTTCCTGAACTGGCAGTTTTATACGACAAAGCGGTATTCAGAAAAAACAGCCAATGGGCAGTGGTGGAAGAAGGAAATACCGTTGAACTTCTGAAATCATTCTCCGCGCTTTTTTAAAGAAAATAAAAACGGCGGACAATTCATTTTGAACTGTCCGCCCACTGCACTTTAGAAAGATAAATATCCTGTCACCGCGACTACCCTGGCTTTGCCGAAATCGTCGCGAACCTGCTTATAGGGGTCATACTGGTAGGCAACATTGATGCCTCCGTGTTCCAGATATAATCCCGCTCCCGCCGACCAGCCGGAATTGGGAATTCCGCCATAGACGCAGAGTGCTTCGTGGAAGCAATACTCCGCGCCGGTGTAATACTGGTCAAAATTATTGCTGTTCACATTCGCGTGGCGGTAATCGCCGGCCAGCATCAGTTTATCCGTAATTTTCCAGCTGGCGCCGATCCGCAAATCGTTCATCCGATTTTTTTCCTCATCTGGTGTGGAATCGATTTCCACCGGGATGTCGGTGTCATTGGTCGTTTTGGTTCGCGTATAGGAATACGCAATACCCAGTGATATTTTCTCCATTGGAACATAAACAGCTCCAGCCGTGTAGGTATGCGACCGCGATTTGGAATTCAAATAAAAATCCATTGCCAGCGGATCGCTTTCCTCCATTGGAATTATAATCGCCAGATCCGACAATATTTTGGACTTGGAATAAGTATACCCGGCTCCTATATAGAGTTTGTCGCCTTTTTTGATCAGATTTTTAACAATATCTATCCCATACTGGACTCCAAAGTTCTGCAGGGAATCAAAGTCCAGTGAACTGGAAATTAATATCCCATCGGCTTCAATAAAATCCGTATGCCGATTTGATCCGGCTCCGGTGTATGACAGTTGCAGCACTCCTTTCGGAAGCGCTACCGAAAAACTCAAGGAACCGCCCTGAATATCCGGCCCGTTTTTGAAATTTACGGACGCGTAAGCGGGACTGATTCCCCACTTAAAATCCTTACTGGTGGTAACTGCCACTAACGCCGGATTTAAGTCGCTGGAGAATTCCCGCGCTGAAACGCAGGCGTTGCCCATTGAGGCGCAATCGGCGGACAGCACCTCCACCGTCGCGAAGGCCTCGGATAATTCGTCGGCTTTCGCTTTGGCGCAAAACGCCAATAAATATAATAATACCAACAAAATGACTCCGAGTTTCGCGTCAAACCAAATATTTTGCTTTAAATCTTTCATTCCCAATCCTCCTTTTTGAATTTTTTATAAAGCTTTAAAAAGCTTTTTTGTTAAATTACACAATATGCTATGTTATCATATTTATGACAGTTTGTCAAATGATAATTTTAGCAATTAAAAAAGGAACCGGTAATTTTATTACTGATTCCTTTTTAGTTTCTGCTGAATCCTCCTTTCCGCTAATGTGCGGTTTACGTTTTCTATGCCGTTAATCATTAGATTTAAAACTTTAACCGCTTCTTTTTCTTCCATTTTTTCAAGCGGTCGCAATGCGACTCTTGTCCGGATAATTACATTGCTCATACTCTTTTTCCTTTCCATACCGTCGTAGACGAGATCCAGAAAAATTTTGAAATTTTTGTCTTCAAAGACATCGTCAATCGTGAGAATATTATCCGACGATATTGCGCTATTGATCCGGCTAAGGATCCGGAGTAACATTCTTTTCAGTGCCTCTTTTTCAGAAATATCTTTATTCAAGATTTTACCACCTCCTTTATTTTCTTTCTTTCTTTGACTGCCTTTCTTCTTTCCTCATAATCTTTCTCTATCACTTCTTTTATTTTCCGCGCCATTTCGAAAATTTTCTCTCCTTCTGAATTAAATGTGATGTTTCCGCTATTTTTTTCGGCTTGGACAATTTCGTCTATTAACTTGTCATACCGTTTGCTGTACCCGCCGATTTTTTCCAATTGATCAAGAAATTTTTCGACAAATTTATAAAAGGCGATGCGCTGACAGCGATAAGAGGCCTTGAAAGCCAATGTATGCTCTTTGGTAAATTCGATAAACTGATAGGTCTCGGTGTTTTCCAGATCTTCTTTTTTTAGTTTATCGACTAATAATTTTGCCTCTTCGGCGGAAAGCTTCCTGCCCAATAGAATCGGGCTAAGGGGATGGATAATGGAATATATGATTTCCTTGCATATTTTCTCTGTGCTTTTCAAGGTACTCACCTCCTTTATTAACTTCCAATGCTACTACATTTTTTTGAAATTGTCAAATATAAAAAGCCCTTCTTAACTAAGTTCTCAAATTTATTATTTCAACTTTAATCTTTTTATTAATCCCTGATACGAAGAACCGAATTTCTTAAGTTGTATTTCTCTTTCCCGGGCTAACTTTTTATCATTATATGCCTCGTAGTAAATTAATTCCAAAGGCCGCCTATGTTTTGTCGCCCCTACTAGACCTTCATTATGATCTTTTATTCTGTTTTTCAAATCGCTAGAGTAGCCGATATAGAGTCGATTATCTTTTTCGCTTTTTAAAATATAGACATAATGCATAAATTTACAGCTAGCAGGAGTGGAGGGAATCGGACCCCCGACACCGGTTTTGGAGACCGGAGTTATACCACTTAACTACACTCCCAAAATATTTTTTTATTTTTAATATTGTAAATTTGCGCGGGTGGAGGGAATCGCCCCGCTGCTCGCGAGCGGCGGGGTTGGAGACCGGAGTTATACCACTTAACTACACTCCCAAAAATAATTCATTAAAACACCATAACATAAAAACACAAGAACAAAGAACAATATTTGTTTTTATGCTTTCATGCTTTAATGAAAAATTACTTTGTTTCCTTATGCGCCGTGTGCTTGCGGCAGAATTTGCAGTGCTTTTTCAGTTCCAGTTTTTCCTTGATTTTTTTCTTATTGCGGGTCGTCCAATAAGTGATGTTTTTGCACTCGGAGCATTTTAGTTTTGCCAAATTTTCTCTAGCCATAATGTTATAAATCGCAAATTAACTCTAATTTATTCGCCAATAATCTCTAATTTACGTATTCGCGACAATTTGAGATAAAATTCGCGTTGATTAGTGAATTTATATACTCGTGAGCCGGAGAGAGGAATTGAACCCCCAGCCCACTGTTTACAAAACAGTTGCTCTGCCATTGAGCTACTCCGGCTTTTTATAATTAATTTGGTGGGTGCGGCAGGACTCGAACCTGCGTAGCCCGGAGGCGTGGGTTTTACAGACCCATGTAATTGCCGCTATACGACACACCCATTAATAATTTTTATATTCGCCTATCCAGCTTAATATCAAGTTCAGCAATTTTTTATCATTATATCTTATATGAATCAATCCATAGGGCATCTTATCTCTTTTTTCTTCCTTAAAACCATCGCGGATATATGGTTTTGAAAATTGTTTTTTGGAAACCCTGGTCAATTTACTCCAATAATTTATGTTTTTGCTTATATCCTGATTGGAATAGAAATAGGAGTACACTCTCAGTTTTTTTTCATCTATTCCGCAGACTCTTCTTAAAAATTTTAAAAAGAGCAATATCATGTCCTTATCGCTGTTGGCAAAGTCCACCATGCATCTTTTGCCAACTTTGTATCCTTCTGCCCAATAAAGCATCACTCCTACAACTTTTAGTATCTTCAATTTTTCACTGTTTATTTTTTTTAACTTAAATGATGGTTTCTGCCTTTCATATCTGATCGCATTGCTTTCGTGTTTCTTTCTTCTTTTTATACCATTTTTTCTCATGCAGTAAAAAACAGCATCTATTGAAACTCCCAGCTTATTTGCAACATCGTTAACGCTAAATTGTTTATCATAATAAAGCTCCCTGACTTTTTTGACTAAATTTTTGCTGATCGCAGCCATATTTTAATTATACAAGGAGCAAAAGAAAAACGCAACAGTATCTAGAAATTATCCATTTGACTAGTCTGCCACATTCCGGCTAATGCTTGAGCCCGAGACCGGATTTGAACCGGTGGCCTACTCCTTACCATGGAGTTGCTCTGCCGACTGAGCTACCCGGGCATTAATGCGAAAGCAGGCGAGGAAGCGTTCTGCCACTGAACTATCTAGAAATTAGGCGATGGCGGGCAGGTCTGCCGTTGAGCTACCCTGGCATAGAAAAAAATTATTTTTCCACTTTCAGCATTTTCTCCAGCCGCCTCATCTTCATTTTCGCCCTCCGATAGCCGGGGTTTAGCTTTAAAACCTGGCTGAAACACTCCTTGGCATCGACGTAATTTTTTCTTTCAATATAATAATCTCCCAGCCGCTCATAGGCCTCGATATCCTTGGGATTGGCGGCAATCCGGTCAATAAGAATTTGCTCGTATTCATTTTTTTCATCAGGCCTGGTTTCCGGCTGAACCGCCTCTTTGCTGACCATCGGTTCGCTTATTTTTTCTTCAGGGATTCCTGCTTCGGCCGCCTTTTCAGGTTCCGAAATTTTCCTGACAAATGTTTCTTCCAGTGCTTCATCTTTTTTTTCTTCCGCCGCTTCCTCTTTGGTTTCTTCCGCTATTTTATTTTCTTCTTTCCCATTTTTTCTTTTTTCCCTTATTTTGTGGAAGGCGCTGTTGGCTAAATTGTGAAGTTTCAGAAACCAGACTTTCGTTCTCTGCGACCAATGTTCAAGAAACTTCAGGGAAATCTCGGAGAATATGGACTTTATTTTGCTTATTTTGTCAGGCGGCGGCTGCATTAAAACCTCTTCCTTTTTTTGCTCGTTCATCCGGTAAAGTTGCGGCGACTTCCGCGAAAAAAGAAAGAGCAATAAAGCCATACAAACAATTATTATAATTGGCGGAATTATTAAATAAATCATCAGAGTAAATTCTCTTTTTTAATTATTAGGATTTTGTCGTCTTCTGTTTTTATTTTTATTTCTTGTTTAATGGCGTTTATTTCCATCACTTCTCCTTTTCCCTCTTTTACCTTGACAAAACTATGGAGCTCCGGCATTCCGGAAAGAAGCTCCTTGTACTGTTCGGATTCAAAGGAAAGGCAGCACATCAGCCGCCCGCAAAGGCCGGATATCCGCTCCGATCCGCGGTGCGCTATTTGTTGAACCCGCGCCATTTCCGTAGTAATGCTCGGGAGGTTGCCTGAAAACCTCACGCAACAAAGTTCTCTTCCGCATATCCCGCATCCGCCTAGTTTTCGGGCTTCATCCCGGGAGCCAATTTGCTGCATCCTTACTGATCGGTGGAATAATTTTGAAATGGCTTTAACCAATTCCCGAAAATCAACCCTTTCGTTGGCGGTAAACGCGACAATCATATTTCCTCCGTCCAGAGTTGAACGCGCGTCAATAATCTTCATTTCCAGGCCAAGCGTCTTGGCTTTTTTCCTCGCCGTCTCGACAATTTCATTTTTCCTCGCGTTATTTTTTTTAAAGGCCTCTATGTCCCTCTGAGTTGCTTTTCTTAACACATTTTGCTGCGGATTGTCAGCGGTTTCCACGCCGGATATTAAAACCGTGCCGATATCCGGACCGAACTCGCCTTCGATGACAATCTTATCTCCCTTAGAAAGTTCGCTTTCACTTGAACAAAGGCGCGGATTTTCCCATTTATACAAACTGACTAAAACCTTCATAATGTTTACTAATTACTAATCCGTACGAATATACTAATTTTTGAAAAACTTGAATCGGGAATTAATGTTAAGAAAATTGCAATTCGTATATTAGTAAAAATTCGCCTGCCTGCCGGTAGGCAGGTAATTCGTAAAAGTTATAATTCATACCTCACAAATCCCCCCACCTGGATATTCTCTCCTATCTTTCCCACTTTCTCGGCAATTAATTCTCCTACGGTTATCTCCGGATTTTTGACGAATGGTTGGGTAAGCAATGCCGACTCTTCCCTGAATTTTTTTTCCTTACCCTCCAGAATTTTATGGAGCATTTTTTCCGGCTTCCCTTCTTTTTTCAGCTGTTCAGTCCAGATTTCTCTTTCTTTTTTTATAATTTCCGAAGAAACGTCTCCGGGTTTTATGAATTTCGGATCCATCGCCGCGATGTGCATGGCAATGTCCCTGGCTAACTGCTGGAATTCGCTGTTTCGGGCGACAAAATCGGTCTCGCAATAAAGCTTTACCATCGCTCCGATTTTCAAATTAGAATGGACATAAGATGAGATCACTCCTTCTTTCGCTTCCCGGTCTGATTTTTTCAGCGCTTTGGCTTGTCCTTTTTTTCTGATTATCTCAATGGCTTTTTCCTCATCGCCATCTGCTTCTTCCAGCGCTTTTTTGGCATCTACTACTCCAGCTCCTGTTTTTTCTCTAAGTTTTTTTATTTTATCCAATGTCATATGAGAATTTATATCCGAATCACATCCGAATTAATATGCGAATATTCGTATCGCAATTCGTGTTTAATTCGTATTATAATTCTTATTTATTATTCAACTATCGCCTTGCAAATATACGAGGTCAAAAGCCGAACCGAAGAAATAGCGTCATCATTTCCGGGAATGGGATAGTCAATCACCGACGGATCAGAATTGGTGTCCACAATGGCGACCAGGGGAACATGCATCCGGCGCGCCTCTTTAACAGCCAAATTATCCTGGTTGGTATCGGTAACAAAGACGGCGGCAGGAATTTCAGCCATATTTTTTATTCCGCCGAGCTTCTTTTCGAGCTTTTTCATTTCTTCCATTTTTTTCATCCGCTCGAACTTGGTATATTTTTTGAATTCTCCGCTGGCAAAGCCGTTTTCCATGTCGATAAGATATTTCGTGCGCCCCCGGATAATTTTGAAGTTAGTGAAAGTTCCCCCCAGCCATCTTTCCGCCACATAGGGCATTTGGCCGCGAATCGCCGCTGACTTCAATATTTCCTTTATCTGTTTTTTTGTCCCGACAAAAAGAATCTGTTTTCCTTCTTTTTTTATTTTATTTAAGAACCCGGCGGCTTCCTCGAGGCATCGAACGGTTTTCTCGAGATCAATGATGTTGATCCCATTTTTCGTCGTGAATATATACGGTTCCATTTTCGGATTTTTCCTGGTCTTCTGATGCCCAAAATGGACTCCATTTTTAAGCATCTGTCCCATACTCACTTCCAGCTCCCCAAAATTAAAATCAGCGAAATAATCTTCGCTGGAAGTTTTTTTGGCTGGTTCCGAACCGGCTTTTTCTTTAGTCGCGATATTTTTTTCTTCCATTTTTTTATCCTTAATTATTATTTTTCCGCCTTGGCGGAAACACCTGCCTTTCGGTTTTCGATTTAGCCCATACCCCGCTATCGGCGGAGAGGAAAGGCCTCCGAAAAGGCATGTTTGATACGAGTTTTAGTATAGCATAGCCAAAACCCTTGTCAATTTCACTTATATGTGCTAAATTATCAAAAGTGTTGAATAATAAAGAATTATTAATTTCGCATATTTTTACGAAATTTAAAATTTGTATAACTTTATGAAAAAAGACATCCATCCCGCTTATTACAGCGACGCTGTCATTACCTGCTCTTGCGGCGCGGTTTTTCACACCGGCTCGACGAAAAAAAACTTAAAGGTGGAAATCTGCTCCCAGTGCCATCCCTTTTACACCGGCAAAAAGAAGCTGGTTGATACAACCGGAAGAGTTGACCGCTTCAAGAAACTGGCGGAAAGAGCCGCGGCCAAAAAGCAGTCAATCAAGAAAAAAGCGCCTCGGTTAAAGATACAAAAGAAGAAATAGAAATTTTAAAAGGAGCGGACAATTCAGCCGGCTCCTTTTTTATTTTTAATTAATTTTAATAACCTCTCCATAAGGTACATACGCGACAGCATCAATCTTATCGCAAGAGATTGGCTCAATATCTTTGCCGCCATATTTTCTCACGACTATGACATCCCTTTCAGCTTTTAAAACCTTTCCTATTATGCCTTCACTTTTCTCTTGAAATATTTTGAAAACCGAATTCACGCCGTGAACTCTTACTATGCCTTCTATGTATTCCTTAAATCTTATCATTCTGGCTCCTTGATTTTGTGTTATTTTTTAAGTATCCTAATGAATACTTATTTTGTTAAGAAACTTTAATGAAATATTACATTAAAACCTTCGGTTGTCAAATGAACCATTCGGACAGCGAACGAATTGCCGCTGTGCTGGAAAAAAATAATTTTAGGCCGGCTTCGGATATAAACGCGGCGGATTTAGTAGTGTTTAACACCTGCGGGGTGCGGCAAATGGCGGAAGACCGGGTGTATGGGCAAATATACAACCTGAAACGAAAAACTCAAAACGAAAAACGTAAAATTATTGTAACAGGATGCTTGGCGAATCGGAAAGACGTGCAGAGACGACTCAAAGACAAAGTAGATTTGTTTTGCGAGATAAAAGAATTTCCAAAAAAAATTAGAAAGTTAATTGAATTTTCCCCCTTTGTAAAAGGGGGATTTAAGGGGGATTTTTACAAAAATTCAGAAGATAAAAATCCCTCTCTAACTCTCCCTTTTGCAAAGGGAGAGAACTCGCATGATTATTTAAACTTAATTCCTAAATACACCAACACCTTCTCCGCCTATGTGCCCATTATGACCGGTTGCGATAATTTCTGCGCCTATTGCGTTGTGCCTTACGCCCGCGGGCGGGAAACTTCAAGACCGGCGGAAGAAATAATAAAAGAAGCAAATAATTTGGCAAAAAAAGGATTTAAGCATATTATTTTGCTGGGACAAAATGTGAATTCCTACAAATCCCCTTCTCCTTTACAGGGAGAAGGTGCCCGAAGGGCGGATGAGGGAAAAACTATAAATTTTTCCGCGCTTCTTCAAAAAATTAATTCAATCCCCGGGCATTTTTGGATCAGTTTTGTTTCCAACCATCCCAAGGATGTAACCGATGAAATGATTGAAACGGTAACTAAATGCAAGAAGGTCTGCGAGTCATTCCATTTGCCCATTCAGGCGGGAAATGACGAGATTATTAAAAGAATGAACCGGAAATATACTGCCAAGCGATATTTGAGTATTGTTAAAAAAATAAAAGCTGCTTATAAAAAATATAAACCCGGCGTTCCGTATGCCATCACTTCCGATATTATCGTCGGTTTCCCCGGCGAGTCAAAAAAACAATTTTTGGATTCGGCGAAAATTATGGAAAAGGTAAAATTTGATATGGTTTATTTCGGCCAGTTCTCTCCCCGCCCCGGCACCGCCGCGTGGCAGATGAAAGACAATATTTCCAAAGCGGAAAAAGTCCGCCGTGAAAAATATCTTAATGAAATTCTCAAAAAAACTTCTTACAAAAATAATAAGAAATATGTCGGTAAAATTTTGGAAGTTTTAGTTGAAAAATTAAAGGTTGAACCTTCGAATCTAAAAGGTTCAACCTTGAAAAATATTATTTATTTCGGCAAAACAAGGACGATGAAGAACGTGAAGTTTTTGTCCGATAGAAATAATTTAGTCGGAAAATTTGTAAAAGTTAATATAATTAAAGCGAATGTATGGAATTTAGAGGCCCGCCTCGACTCGCGGAAGCGCTAGTCGACGCGAGGCGGGGAAAATTATGCAGAGAAATAAAATTATTGTAATACTCGGTCCTACTGCTTCCGGAAAATCGGAGGTGGCGATTCGGCTTGCCAAAAAATTTAACGGCGAAATTATTTCCGCCGATTCCCGCCAGATTTACTGCGATATGAATGTAGGAACAGGAAAAATAAATGGTCAATGGTCAAAGGTCAAAGGTCAAAGGTTATTTATTTCAGAAGGCATCCCACACTATATGATCGACACAGTCAACCCGAAAACCGATTACAATGTTTCAAAATTTAAAAAAGAAGCTGACAAAATTATCGCGGATATTTTTCGGCGCGGGAAACTGCCGATTATCTGCGGCGGAACAGGATTTTGGATAAAGGCGATCGTGGATAATATTTCATTCCCTGAAGTAAGGCCGGATAAAGAATTAAGAAAAGCGCTAGAAGCATTGGGCGCGGACAAATTATTCAAAATTCTCCAGAAACTTGACCCGGAAAGGGCAAAAACAATTGATAAAAATAATAAAGTGCGGCTGATAAGGGCGATTGAAATCGTAAAAACTTTGGGTAAAGTACCAGAGTTGAATAATGAATTAGGAATTAAGAATTATGAATTTCTGCAGATTGGAATAAAAATTCCAAAAGAAAAATTACATAATAATATAAAAAGGCGACTCAAAAAAAGATTTCGCCAAGGAATGATACAAGAAGTTGAAAACTTGCGTAAAAAATACAAATTGGGCTGGGAAAAAATCCAAAGTTTCGGACTGGGATATTTTTGGATCCCCTTGTATTTGCAAAATAAGATTCACCTTGTTAAATTCCGCAAAGCGGGATCCCGCCAAGGCGGGACATTCAACAGGGCAGGTAAAAAAGAATTGTTTGAAAAAATTTACTCCGCCGAAAAGGACTATGCCAAGCGACAGATAACTTGGTTCAGAAAAAATAGGAGAATTATTTGGCTGAAAAATCACAAAGAAATCAATAAAAAAGCATTTATTTTCCTGCAATCAAACTAATCCCAAAAAAAGTAAAATACTGCTATTATTCGTATAATAGCAGTATTTGTCGAAAAAAATAAGAGCTGAATTTTTCAGCTCTTACTAGTTTATTTTAAATTTTAATCATACCCGAAAAGCAGTTGGACTTTAACTTTAATAATGCTAAATAATTTTCTTTTTATGTCTCTTATTTTTGCCAACGCCTTTTTCACTCTCTCTGATTTAAAGCAAGTCGCACGCGCGCTCTCTGTACAATGAGGTCCTGTAAGCGCGCAAGTATCAATAATTCTGCATCTTTCATACATATTTACCTCCTTTCATTGGAATTGTTAAAAAACCATAAAAAAAACCGCTTCTAAAGGGCGGCGGCTGAATCGCAAACTCTCTTCTTATTCACAAGATGACATTGATTAATCATCTGACTAAATTATAATCGCTGCCGGAATAATGTCAACCCCGTTAGAAAATCCCTCGGGCATTAAACCTCATGAGAATTATTTTGAATTATAACTCAATCACAGCAGGGCTGCGAGGCATTTACTTCTAACGGGGTTAATACCCCGCTAAAATCATTTTAAGAAGCGCCATTCGGACATAGACCCCGTTTTTGGCTTGGTCGAAATATTTTGCCCGCTTATCGCCGTCAACATCATATTTGATTTCCGAAACCCGCGGCAATGGATGGAGGATACACGCTTTTGATTTCATTTTTTTCAACGTGTCCCGAGTTATATAAATGCCTTCACTGGACTTCATAATTTCTTTATATACCTCAATATTACCCTCAAATCTTTCTTTCTGCACTCTCGTTTGGTAGAAAATATCGATATCCGAAATAATTGAGTTAAAATTTTTCCTCTCCTCCCATTTCAAGTTATGCTTGTCTAAATAACTTTTAATGTCATCTTTCATCCGCGTCTGCTCCGGAGATATAAAGTAGATGTGATTATCAGGATAATGCTTTGCCAGAAAATAGCATAGCGACCTTACGGTCCGGCCATTCATTAAATCTCCAATCAGGGCTATTTTTAATTTCTTTATTCTACTGAAGCATTTCTTAATGGTGTAGAGATCAAGCAATGCCTGGGTGGGATGCTGTCCGATGCCGTCGCCCGCGTTGATTATGGGAACGCTTGAAAATTTTTTAGCTCTCTCGGCACCCCCTTCTTTGTAATAACGCAACACTATGATATCGCAATAACTGCTGACCACTCTTATGGAATCCTCCAAGCTTTCTCCTTTGGCTTTGGAAGAAAATTCTCTGGCATTTTCGGTTCCTATTACTTCGCCTCCCAGCCGCTGCATGGCTGACTCAAAACTTAGCCGGGTTCTGGTGCTGGGTTCATAAAAAAGAGAAGTCATAATCTTCCCTTTTAATAATCCAGAAGGCGGAGATTTTTCCATTTGATTGGCTGTGGAGAAAATTTTCTCCAATGTTTCCTTATCAAATTGCTGCGCCTCGATAACACTCCCCAGTTTTTTCATTTTAGGTTTCATTTAATTTTTTCTTCAGCATTTCCAAAACTATCTTCGGATTAGCTTTCCCTTTCGTTTCCGACATAACCTTTCCCACCAGATACTGCAAAGCGTTGGATTTTCCGTTTTTGTAATCGGCAACTGATTTCGGATTGTTTTTGATAACTTTCTCTATGATGACTTCTAATTCATTTTCATCGCTCATTTGTGAGAGATTTTTTTCTTCAATAATATGCGAGGGGTCGCCGCCGGTGCGGTACATTTCAGCCAGCACGGTTTGCGCCGCGCTGGAATTTATTTTTCCGTCCGCGACTAAGCCGATGAGCTCCGCGTAATTTTCAGGATTGATTTTTATGTCCACGACGCTTTCTCCGGTTTCCGCCAGATGTTTTTTGAGTTCGCTAATGACGTAATTGGCCGCTAGTTTCACCGCTCTTTCCTGATTGGAAGATATTTCTTTCGCCTCTATTTTTTCGGCAATCTCCGCTGCTGTCTGTTCAAAGAAATCAGCAAGATCTTTTTCGGAAACCAGAACCTCCACGTCCGCTTTAGGAAGGGCGAATTCTTTTTCAAAGCGCAGGGCTTTGGCCTCCGGCAGTTCCGGCAACTTTCTTTTTAGATTTTCAATGTATTCATCAGAGAATTTCAGCGGCGGAATGTCCGGTTCAGGAAAATAGCGGTAATCCGCTGAGGTTTCTTTGGTTCTTTGGGAGACCGTAATATTCCTATTGCTGTCAAAGCCGCGGGTTTCCTGAATCACCTTTTCTCCTTTTTCTAGAATTTCTTCTTGCCTTTTTATTTCATAATCAATGGCTTTTTCCACAAATTTGAAAGAATTGATGTTTTTAACTTCCACTTTGGTGCCGCTTAATTTATCCTCGCCTTCTTTATATATAGATATATTAGCTTCGCACCTCATATGCCCTTTTTCCATATCCGCGTCCGAAATATTTAAATATCGGCATATCTGCTGAAGCTTCTGGCAAAATAATCTGGCTTCCGCTCCCGATTCAATGTCCGGCTCCGTCACTAATTCCATCAGCGGCACTCCCGCGCGGTTAAAATCAACCAAGGAGTAATTTGCTCCTTTCGGGTGCAATAACTTCCCCGCATCTTCCTCCAAATGAATCCGCGTAATCCCAATCCGCTTCGTTTTCATGTTTTCTTGCTTTATTACTTTAATTATGTCAAGATGTCCATCTTGACATAATGGCTGGTCATACTGCGATATCTGGTAGCCCTTTGGAAGATCGGGATAAAAATAATTTTTTCTATCAAATTTTGAATTTTTACTTAGCTCACAATTAAGCGCGAGTCCCATAAGCTGTACGAATTCTATCGCCTGCCGGTTCGGCACTGGCAAGGTTCCCGGCTGTCCCGTGCAAACCGGGCAAATATTCACATTCGGTTCTTTCTCCTCCCCCATCCCATTTTTGGACGCGCAAAACATCTTGGACTCGGTCTTGAGTTCAACATGCACTTCCATACCAATAACCGGGATATACTTCATAGAAATTTTGAATTATAAATTTTTAATTTTAAATGAAATCTAAATGAATAAATTTTAAATTTTTTATTATTTGGAAATTTAAAATTGATTTAAAATTTAGAATTAAAAATTTAAAATTATTACCTATTGTCTCCGCTACCATTTAATTTATCCCTCTCCAGCCGGCTGTAAAGTTTTTCAATGTTATGGCTGGCGACATCATCCAGCGACAAGCCCAGTTCCGTTGCCAGCTGCGCCACATACCACAAAACATCTCCTAATTCTTTCTTAATCAATTCTCTAGTTTCATCGTCAATTTTTCCGCCTTTGTCCCGAATGACTTTTTTTATTTTCTCCGCCACTTCTCCGGATTCGCCGGCTAATCCCAAAGTAGGATAGACAAAATTATTATCCGCCTCGGGATATTTAGCGGTTTTTCTTGATTTTTTCTGGTATTCTTCAAAGTTCATATTTTCTCCATTTTATCACGAAAAAAACAAAAAATAAAGCCGAGTTGAAATTGAAATGAAACTCGGCTAAAAACTAAACTATTTTCTTAACTTTTTTCCAAACCATCTTGCTTATTTCTTCCCGACTCATAATTTTCCTGCCTCGAGTGCATTCAATCAGTGAAAATCCAGGAAAATTTTTCGCTATTTCAATATATATTTTTTCAGCATCGCATAGATGTTTGATATCCGCTTCGTGAATGTCTCTCTTTTTTCCTCCAACATAATCCCGATATCCTTTACTATCAACCAGTTTTTGCGCCACAGCTGCGTCCACATGAAGTATGATATTGAGATTTGGGCGGGGAATAGCAAATATCCCAAATTCTAAATCATCCAGCCATTTCAGAAATTTTTTTCTCTCACGGGAATTTTTTATTTTCCCTCCCTGATGCGCCATATTGGATGCTGCGTAACGGTTGGAAATAACAATTTTTCCTTCATTTAGAGCTTCCCGTATCTCAAAACTAGCGTCATAGCGATCGCAGGCGTAAAAAACAGAAGCACGATATGGACCAACTTCTTTTGATTCGCCATATTTTCCATTAAGATATTCCTCAACCAGTCCCGCTGATTTTTTTCCATATTGGGGAAAATCAGCCAATTTAACTCTATAGCCCTCTTTTTTTAATCTCTTTATTAGCAGTTTAGCTTGCGTCGCCTTGCCGCTTCCATCTGTTCCGTCTATTACAATAAATTTTCCTCTTTCCATAATTTTCCTTCCCTTATCGTTTAAAATCTATTCTCAAATTCTTACTTGCCCGCCTTTGGAGGGAGAATTTGAGAATAGATTTTATGTCATTCAAAATACAAACATTACTTTCAATTTTTCGGCTTTCCCCGCTTCTTTATTTCGTGATTAAGCTCTGAATTAAAAAGCTCCCAGGATTTTTCCAGAAGATAGACATCCCTTATTCCTGCCTCAATCATAGCGTCCCAGCACGGCTTACAGCACCACCAATGTCCATAAAGATACAAATCCGCGCCAATAACCGCTTCAGTTCCTGCTTTACTTATAGCATCACGAACAGCGCCGCTTTCCGCATGATCAACATGAGTTGAACATCCCGGACAAAGCCAATATTTCGTTCCTGATTTTACTTTAAGTTTTCTGCGGATACACCAGCCCCTGGCGTGAAGCGCGATAAACTTTGGATGTTTAAATCCGGCATGATTAGCCGCTCTGCCAATAATCACTCCCCCTTTGACCACAACCGCGCCGGTCGAATGATTCTTGTCAGTACTCTCAGTATTTCTAACGAGAATTGCTTCAATCATAAAAGGATTATTTGCCGGAACGTATAACATATTGCGTCCTTCAGGAATATATGGATATTTTATTTCATTCATAAAGAACTGCCCTCCCTAAATTTTATATTTATTTTTTAAGTCCTTTATTTTTCCTTTTTTGATTAAATTAATTTCCTCTTCGCTGTCGCTCCGCGCTTCCAGCCCGTAGGAGGTGGATGAAAGATATTTGGCTTTTGCCACTCCGTGAATGTCCGCTTCTTCTTTTGTAAGTCCGGAGGACAATTCATGAAAAACAAGCTGGCATATCCTTTCTCCGGGATAAATCTTGATTATCTGGTCTTTGGTGTTGTTCATTACCGGAAGCATAAGATATCCTTCATAGCGGGCGTCAATCGTTCCGCTCTCCACGACCAGCCCCCTTCTTATCGTTGAACTTCTCGCGTAAAGAACCGCCATCAGTTTTCCTTCATTAAGCTTTATTTTTTCCAGAGTTGATATTATCACGAATTCTCCGGGAAGTATTTCAAAATACTGTCCTTCCACCAGCCGGATTATTTTGTAGCTGTCTTTCTTGATGCCCTGGTCCAGATAATTTATGTTAAGTGCCACTCTCCCTTTTTCGTTATATTCCCAGGTTTTGGGAATATAAAAATTCCAGCCGACCCGGATATCGACAGAATTGGGCTGGACCTGAAACTGGTCAAGTTCCGGATCAAACTCAATTTTCTTCTCTTTTATCAAATTTATAATTTCTTTTTTGGTTAAAGTTGCCATCTTAGTATAAAATTTTATAATGAAGCAAAACCGAGTCCTTATTTATTTTATATGTCTCAATTATTTTTAAATTATAATCAAAATCAAACCCTTCAGTCAAGCAGAGCCCTCTTCCAAAAAATTTCGGGGCGATAATAATTATCATTTCATCAACCAATTTATTTTTTAAAAATAATCCGTTGATAAACGCTCCTCCGCCCAATATCGCTTTTTTGTAGCCCATTTTTTTCAAGTCCTTCAGTATATACTTAGGGGATTTTTTATAGTAGACCTTCACTTTACCCGGGATATCTTTGTAACCCTTATCAATCGTCACAATTGCGTTCAGCCGGCCTTTAAGCGGCGCCGGAAAAGTGTCGAATGTTTTCCCACCCATTATCACCACGCCCGCTTTTTTGGATTCGCGCGCGAAAAACTTCTTATCCTCCCTGGAAGTCCAGTCGGGAAAATGTCCGGAGTTTTTGGCGATTTTTCCGTCGGCCGTAGCGGCCATTATCATTATAATTTTCATAAAACTATTTCCATCCCTTTTATCGGTGGAAGCGGATTATACTGGCTGTTTATTTTTTCCACTATTTCTTCAAACAATTTGTCGTCGCCTTTTTCCGCCCGGTCAAAGTAATTTTCCTGCGCTTCAAAAAATATCGGACCGTGGTTGTTTCCCCTTTCAATTATTTCTCTGGCGTAGTCATAATGAATGTCATAAATGTGGGCGTTACTAACTGAATAAGTCATTTTTCCCACTGCGGCTCCGACTTTGGCTGCCAATATCGCCTGCATAACCGCGAATCCCGCCATGTCATGCGGGCACCCCAGCATCATGTCATTGGAACGGATTATTAAATGCAAATGCAATTTATTGTCAATTACGTTAGCCGTAAAGGTATATGGGCAAGGGACATTTTTTTTCTTTGTTCCGGTTCCCAGCCCGTCGTCTCCCGGATCCCAAAAAACGATTACGCCGTGGCGAGATCCCCTTTCCCGTCCCAAATGGTCGATTAAATTTTTCAGCTGGTCCCGGCCGAAATGTTTCCGCATCCGATGCCCGTAAGCCGCCGCGATTTTTCCGTCGGCTTCGCGGAAGTCATCCCAAATCTTGGTGTACCTGGCCACGAAATCATCCGGATTATCGCTTCCCATAATGAACCAGATCTGCTCGGCGACAAAAATGCGCACCGGAATTTTCCGGAGCGTGAGAAGCGGGAAGGTCTCGTCAATTTCAAAAGTGACGCCCGGAAGCGCCAGCGTCCTGTGCCCCGTCCGCTCGTTATATTCTTCGCTCCCCTCGTTCATTATTTTCCGGAGCGCTTCTTTGTATTGGATGTCGAACTGATGCATAAAACTATGCATTAATTTTACTTATAATATTGTCGATTTGCTTAAACAAAGTTTCAAACGTGTCATTATTGTCCACTGTATAATCTGCCATTGCAATCGGTCCCGCTTGAAAAATATTTTCTATTTGAGCATAGTCTCGGCTCTGAGCTTCCTCGGGTGTAAGCGGTCTTATCTTTCTTATTCCCAATCTTTCGTATCTGACTCTTGGAGAAGCATAAACAGCTATTGTTAAAAAATCATCGCTAAATTTTTCTTTAAACAAAAGATATTCGCTCCAATCATACAAACTTTCTACTAAAATAATTTCGGCATCACTTATATTCTCTATTTTTTCAACCACTTTATTCGCGTAGTAGAGGCGGCCATATTTATTTCTTAAATCTTCTCTGACCATCCGCTCATTTTTTTCGTTAATTTCTAATCCGCGATTTTTTAATTCATCAAAAGTAACATCGCCGAAATAAACTTTTGGCCAGTTGAATTTTTTAATCAAATAATTTATAACTTCCGTTTTTCCCGACCCGGGAAGTCCCAGAATCGCTATAATTTTTCTATTCATATAATTCTTATGCATTTGCTCTACAAATTATCAAAGCGTCGATCGGTGTTAAGCGCAGAACCATTTACTTTAAATTTTTGTATATCGGAAATTTTTTGCAGAGTTTTTTCACTTCCTTGTTAACTTGTTTTAATGTTTTATTGTTTTTATGATTACTAATCGCATCGTTTATATATTGGGCAATCAATTTTATCTCTTTTTCTTTCATTCCGCGGGTAGTCGCCGCCGGAACGCCGATGCGGATTCCGCTCGGGTCCATCGGATGCCGCGGATCGTCCGGAATCATGTTCTTATTGATGGTTATGCCGATTTTATCCAGTACCACTTCCGCTTCTTTGCCGGTTACGCCTTTGCTGCTGAATACATTCAGTAGCACCATATGATTGTCTGTTCCGCCAAACATAATTTTAAATCCATATTTTCTTAATTCTTGTTCTAAAATTTTCGCGTTTTTTATAATCTGTTTCGCGTATTTTTTAAAAGACGGCTCCAGCGCTTCGCCAAGCGCCACGGACAATGCAGCAATATTGTTCATATGCGGCCCGCCCTGAAATCCAGGGAAAGCCGCTTTATCAATGGCCTTGGCAAATCCCTTTTTGCACATAATCATTCCACCCCGGGGACCGCGGAGTGTTTTATGCGTCGTTGTAGTTACTATGTCAAAATACGGAACTGGATTAGGAATCGCTTTGCCGGCAATGAGTCCGGCAATATGGGCGATATCAATCATAGAAATTGCCCTGACTTTTTTAGCGATAGCGGAAAATTTTTTGTAATCCAATTGCCGCGTATACGCCGAGAATCCGGCTAAAATCATTTTTGGCTTTTCCTTGATTGCTATTTTTTCCAGTTCTTTATAATTAATTTTCCCGTCAGGAGTGGTTTTATATCTGATAAAATTATAAATTTTCGCCGAAAGAGTAACGGGATGTCCGTGGGTAAGATGTCCGCCATGCGACAAATCCATTCCCAATATTTTATCTCCTGGTTTTAAAACCGCGCTGTAAGCGATCATATTGGCCGGCGCTCCTGAAAGCGGCTGGACATTAATATGCTCCGCCCCGAATAATTTTTTGGCGCGCTTGATTGCCAGTTCTTCAATGACATCGGTGAACTCCTGCCCGCCATAATATCTTTTTCCCGGATAGCCCTCGGAATATTTATTGGTAAACACCGTTCCCAGCGCTTCAAGCACCGCAGCGGATACATAATTTTCCGATGCGATCATTTCCAGCCCTTCCTGCTGCCTTTTTATTTCTCCCAGCACGGATTTATAAACCCGCGGATCCTGTTTTTTTAGGTTTAAAAAATAAGACATATTATTTTTTGTCAATTAATTTCCTTAATTTTTCAGGAGATATTGTTATGACATATAAATCCGCAAAGATATTGGAGGAATTTAAAATTTTCTCCTTTCTCGGAATTATTTGCCAATGCATATGCTCAATTGATGATCCGGCTTTTTTGCCAAAATTTATACCAAGATTAAAATCTTCTGTTTTGAAAATTTTAGAAAGTTTTACTTTCGCGCTTTTAAAAACTTGATAAAACTCATTTCTTTCGTCTTTATTTAATTCTTCTATATCTCTTAAATGGCGTTTTGGGACAATCATTAAATTTCCGTCCATATAAGGATACTTATTTACTAAAACCATCCAAGATTTTCCCGACAATGTTTTACATTCTTGTTGATTGATATTTTTTCTGTTGCAAAATTCACACTTAGTTATTTTGGTTATTTTTTTCCTATATTCAGCGCGTTTTGGATAAAGTATGTTCATTTTTCTTTATAAAAACTAAGGTCATTAGTAAAGTAATTATACCAATGACCTTGAAAAACATCAACTCTTTTTCATTTTTTTAATTATATCCGAGGAATGAACCCTGTAAAACGGCTTAAAAACTTTTATTTTTCCTCCGTGTTTTATTACTGCATTAATCTGATGTTGTCTTGACTCTGGTTTTCTATGGGAAGAACTGGACATTACAAAAATGTGCGGTCTGACAGCATGGATTAACTCTACATCTTCACTTATGCCGAATATGTAAACAAAATCAACAAAGACAATTGAGGCAACAACTAAGGCGCGTGATTCTTGATTATTATACGGCCTCCCGGGACCTTTTATCTTTCTTGTAAAACAATCGTCATTAATTCCCACTATGAGAATATCTCCTAATTCCTTAGCGTTGTTTAAATAAAGAATATGTCCCTTATGCATTATGTCGTAAGCGCCAGTAGTAAGAATAATCGTTCTTGTTTGCCTTATTTTATTACAAACATGCCGCAGACCTTTTAATTTCTTTATTATCTTAATTTCTATATCTCTCATTTCATCCCCCCTTATCCCTTTTATTTTAAGAACTAGCTAAATCCTACCAACAAATTTATATAACTGTCAAACTCTCGCGGCTACACACTCACCAATACTGCCTGACAAATATTAGTCATTTACCGCATGTGCGGAAAATGACTAATGGTTATAAAACATAAAAAAAAGACGCCTGAAAGCGCCTTTTATGAAAACCTTTAAAAAACAATGGGATACGAATCTAAAAAGCTAATAAGCTAACAGCTACAAACTAACCTTAATCCCCGGTCCCATCGTGGAACAAATGGATATTGAAGCAATAAATTTTCCTTTGACCGCGGCGGGTTTGGCTTTTCTCACTGCGTCAATGAAGACCTCCAAATTTTCTTTCAATTTATTTTCCTCAAAAGAAATCTTTCCGAAAACCTGATGGATATTTCCCGTATCGTCATTTTTGAAGCTTATCTTTCCTTTTTTCAGCGCCTCCACCGTTTCCTTAATTTTATCGGTAACTGTTTCCGTCTTAGGACTGGGCATCAGGCCTTTCGGTCCCAAGATTTTCGCCACCGGCGCCAGTTTCGGCATCATTTCCGGCGTCGCCACCAGTATATCAAAATTTATTTTTCCTTTTTTTATTTCCTCAATCAAGTCCTCGCTTTTTATTAAATCCGCTCCGGCTTCTTTTGCTTCTTTTGCTTTCGTTGAAGTGATGACCGCCACTTTTTTGGTTTTTCCCGTGCCGTGCGGGAAGACCGCGGTTCCTCTCACCTGCTCTTCCCCCTTTTTCGTGTCAATAAGAAGTTTCACATGCGCTTCCACTGACTCGTCAAATTTGGCGATCTTGCTCTCTTTGATTAATTTCACGGCTTCTTCAATAGAGTATGCTCTGCTCTTATCTATTTTCTCCGATGCCGCTCGATATTTTTTCCCTTGCTTCATAACAAAATTTTACTAATTACTAATCAATTACTAATATACTAATCTTTCAAAATAGCATTGGTATATTCGTACAAAATTCGTAATTAGTAAAGAATTACTCAATTTTTATTCCCATGCTTCTCGCTGTTCCCTCAATAATCTTCATGGCTCCTTCCACATCATTGGCATTAAGGTCAGGAATTTTGGTTTCCGCTATTTTTCTGATCTGTTCCTTTGAGACCTTTCCAACTTTTTCTTTCAGGGGATTTCCCGAGCCCTTTTCAATGCCCGCCGCTTTGCGGAGAAGGTCTGACGCCGGAGGGGTCTTCAAAACAAACGTAAAAGTCCGATCTTCAAAAATCGTAATTTCCGCCGGAATTATATCGCCGCCCTTATCTTTCGTTGCCGCATTAAACCGAGCGCAAAAGTCCTGGATATTGAGCCCGTGCTGTCCCAGCGCCGGCCCTATTGGAGGCGCTGGATTGGCTTTTCCGGCCAGTATTTGCAGTTTGACAATAGTTTTGATTTTCTTCGCCATATCCTAATTTTTATCCGAATTATTCCCGAATTTTATCCGAATGTTTTAAATTCATATTCGGATTTTAATTCGGATGTAATTCGTGTTTTAATTCGTATCTATATCTTCTTTACCTGCAGAAAATCCAGCTCAACCGGAGTTTCCCTTCCAAATATTGAAACAAACACCTTTACTTTTCCGCGATCTTCGTCGGTCTCCTGGACCTTTCCTTCAAAATCCTTAAACGGACCGTCATTTATTTTCACCACATCGCCTGCTTTGACGTCAATTTTATAAGTCGGCTCCTGAACTCCCATTCTTTTCTTGATTGATTCAATTTCCCTGGGATCGACCGGCGTGGGCGTGGTCCCCAATCCGATAAAACCGGTGACATTAGGCGTGTTGCGGACAACATACCAGGAGGCGTCTGTGACGATCATATCCACTAGCACATAACCCGGATAAATTCTTTCTTCAATTACTGTTCTCTTTCCTCCTTTTATTTTTATCTTTTTTTCTTTGGGGACAATTACCTCAAAGATAAGATTCTGCATATCCATTGATTCAATTCTCTGCTTGAGATTTCTCGCCACATTATCCTCGTAACCGGAATAGGTGTGGATTACATACCAAGCCCGGCCGTGATGTTGCGTTTGCTTTGCCATTTTCGTCCGGAGCGAAGCGAGCGGGAACGAAAATGAGCATCCCGCAAAAATTCGCTCGCAAAATTTTAATTTTAGAAAAAATTCAGCCGAAGGCGTCCACGCGCGAAATTGAATTTTGCCTGAACCAGTATTGGAATTTTGTGCGGGACCGCCATCTTAATATTTAAAAAACCTACTTCAGAATAAACTTATCCAATAACTTTCCAAAAAATACATCCAATCCGCCCAAAAAAAGAGCGACTGCCAAGCTGATGCCGACAACTAATAATGTGTAATTTATAGTTTGCTTTTTGGTCAGCCAGTTCACTTTCATGAGTTCCGCTTTGGATTCTTTGATGAATGTGATTAGTTTATTTGTCATATGCGAATTATAATCCAAATTATACACGAATTATATGCAAATTATTTTTTGCTGGATTTGAATATAATTCGGATGTAATTCGAATCTAAATTCGTACCTGCCCTTTTTTAAAAAGCCCTCGGGGCTTTTCTTGCTTTTATATTACTACAAGTGTTTTTTTATGTCAAATTATAATAAATCAAATAATAAGAGGCGCCTGATGATAACCAGACGCCTGCTTTTTTATTATGATACTTTTTCTTTCCTTTGCATTTGTTTCCATTCAGAATCTTCCAAGATCAGACTATGAAATTTGCATAAGAACGCTACTTTTTGTTTCTTTTTTTTCATGGAGTTCAGCGTTTTCAAAACAAATTCTCCAATATCTTCCCAGGTGGTTCCTTTTCTGCAAAGAAGTTCTTTAAGCTTTTGTGTTTTCGAAAATGGATAGGAATACACATATCCGCATTTTTCTCCTGGGCATTTGTTTAATTTCGCTACTTCTGTAACATAGTTAATCTCACGGCATTTTGGACATTTTGTATATAATTGTGATATTAATTCTCCTCCTTTTTTCATCCGTTCACTAAGCGTAGCCGCGTTCATTTAATACCTCCTTTTTTATTTTTAAAATGCAAAGTACTATATTGACTTCACTTTATTGAATAACTTTATTCTTGTCAAATTGTGGGCGTACCAAGATTCGAACTTGGGACCTCGTCATTATCAGTGACGCGCTCTAACCAACTGAGCTATACGCCCATGTGGACCGGACAGGACTTGAACCCGCTACCTCCTCAGTGCAAATGAGGCGCTCTACCAGGTGAGCTACCGGCCCTTTTTAAAATAAAAAAGTGTTAGGTCTCATTATACATAAAAAAAATGATTTGTCCATTTTTGGTTTATAATCTTACATATTTTATAAAAAACAAAAAATACTTGTTAACAATTTTATCCGACCGTGAAAAATTGTCAACAAGCGAATAAATTATTTCTTCAAATACTGCTGGATGCCGCGTGCGGCAATCGCCCCTTCGGACGCGGCCGTCACAATTTGCTTGAATTTATTGGAACCGTCGGTAATGTCTCCGGCCGCCCAGACGCCCCGCGTCGAAGTCTTTCCGTCAGGAGAAATTTTTATATACCCCTCCTCGTCTAAATCAACTTCCAAATTTCTTACCAATTCCGTGTTGGGATCAAGCCCGATTTCAATAAAAATTCCGTCAACTTTTAAGGTTTCGGAATTTTGACGCGGATTGTCTAAAATAATTCCTTCCACCCTCTGATCTCCTTCAATCTCCTTGATACTGGTATTACAAATCACTTCTATTTTGGAATTATTTTTAATCGCTTCAGTCCAGAATTTTTCGGCGCGCAGTTTTTCACCTCGGTAGATTATGTAAACTTTTTCCGCAATGCCTGCCAAAAAAACCGCCGCTTCCGCCGCGCTGTCGTTTCCGCCGGCTACCGCCACAATTTTCCCCCGGAAAAAAAATCCATCACAGGTGGCGCAATAAGAAACGCCTTTGCCCAGAAATTCTTTCTCGCCCGGAATCCCAAGTTTTCGGTGTCTGGTCCCCATTGCCAAAAGAATCGTTTTTGCCTCTATTTTTTTCCCGTCACTCGCGAATAAAATAAAATTGCCATTTTTTTCCTCTAACTGGTCAACGGTGGCTGAAATAATTTCCGCGCTGTAACTTTTGGCGTGATTGGCTGCTTTTTGGGCAAACTCAAAACCGGTTATTTTTTCTGTTCCCAGCCAGTTTCCAATTTCGTGGGTTTTAGTGGTCAGTCCGCCAGGCATTTCTCCGATAATTATATTTTTTATTCCATAACGCGAAGCGTAAACCGAAGCGGAAAGCCCGGCCGGTCCGGCGCCCACTATGGCTAAATCGTATGCCATAAAAGCAAATGAACATTAAAACACAAGAACAGAATTTGTTTTATTGTTTTTATGTTTTAATGTTTTAATGTTTTAATTTAAGTCTACTCACCGCTTCTTTAAACTTGTCCCCGCGGTCGAATTCATTGAGAAATAGGCCGAAACTGGCCGCGCCCGGAGAAAGAAGAACGATATTTCCCGGTTCCGCGACTCTCGCCGCTTCTTCCACCGCTTTTTCCATTGAATCGACAACTTTAAATTCCCTGTCTTTGTCATTTGCGGAAAGATTTCTGCGAATTTGGTCAATTAATTTGTCCGTGGCGTTGCCTTTGAGCAAAACTATTCCTTTGATTTTTTCAGCAATTGTTTTTCCCAGCCCGGAAAAATCAAGATTTTTGTCGTTGCCTCCGGCAATAAGAATTACCGGTTCCGTAAATGACTCAATCGCGGAAATTACCGATTCCGGAATAGTCGCCGCCGTGTCGTTATAATATACCACTCCATTTTTTTCCCGCACAAATTCCAGGCGGTGGGCTATTCCCCTGAACTCAACAAGCGCCTTTCTAATGTTTTCAATATCAACCCCAAAAGCAAAAGCGGCTCCGATTGCCGCCATAATATTATAGACATTGTGCCGGCCGCGAATTTTTATTTCCTTGGCATCCATAACTTTCTTTGAATCAATTCCGTTATTAAGATAAATCGCTCCGTTATCAAAAAAAACCGACATCCCTTTTCTCACCGGCCTCGCCGAGAACTTCAGCACCTGTGATTTTGCTTCGCCGGACACTTTTTTCAGAACTTCGTCATCTTCATTTATCACCAGCCAGTCATTTGGATTCTGATAAAGAAAAATGTTCTTCTTATCCTTCAGATAACTGTCTACTGAAGAGTAATAGTTCAGATGATCCGGAATAAAATTCACAAAGACGGCAATTTTTGGGCTTATTTGCGCCCTTCCCAAGGCCGACAAACGCCAGCTGGAAAGTTCCGCGACGACTGCCGAATTTTTTTTCAACAAATCCAGTTTGTCCAGCACTGACGCCTGTCCAATTCCGACTCTGACAGGATTTTTTTCCGCCGCTTTCAGTATTTCATAAATCATTGACGCGGTGGTCGTTTTCCCTTTTGTGCCTGTCACTCCGATTATCGGATTTTCGCACATTTTAAAAAACAAGCTGGAATCCATTTCCACCGGAATCTTGTGTTCCAGGGCAAGTTTTATGTGCTTATTATTCCAGGGAATTGGCGGTGATTTTATAATCATATCCACCTTGGTAAAGTCCTCGGTTCTGTGCTGCCCAAGAATATACTCTATGTTTTTCAGATCCTTGAGTTTTTCGATTGAAGCGGACAATTGCTCTTTGGTTTTGATGTCCGTTACGATGACTTTCGCGCCGCAACTCGCGAGAAACCTGACAATTCCCACTCCTCCCCCATGAAGCCCAAGTCCGAAAACAGTCACCCGTTTTCCCTCAAAGAAAGATTTATCCATAAACACCTACTAATTACAAATCAACTATAAATTTACGAATTTTTTAAATTAGAAGAACTAGAAAAAACATCTTAGTCCTTTTTTTAAAAGAAAAATATTATTCGTATATTAGTACTGGATTCGTAATTCGTAAAGGTTTATCTTCTTATTACTTCTCCCGCTCTTATTCCGTTATATTTGCCGTTTTCCAAGACAACTTTTCCGTTGACCATCATCCAATTAATCCCTTTTGAATACTGATAGGGATTTTCTTTGGTCGCGAGGTCTTGAATTTCATTCGGATTAAAAACAATTACATCGGCAAAGTTGCCATTTTTGATCAGTCCCCTTTTCTTAATTCCGTACTTTTCCGCCGGCTTGCCGCTCATTTTGCGTACTGCTTCTTCCCAGCTAATAATTTTCCGGTCTCTTACATATTTCGCGAGAACTCTCGGGAATGATCCAAAATTCCTCGCGTGAATATGCTCTCCGGTTTTGTAATGATCGGTGTTATATCCCGCTCCATTGGAAGAAATTATTGAAAAAGGATTTTTTATGGCTTTCTCGACATTTTTCTCGCTCAAAACATCGAGGATTGTCATCACTCTGCCTTCACTGGCGACAAGGGTGTCGATTACTGTTTCTTCCACGCTTTTTCCCAGATTTTTTGCGATATCAACGATCTTTTTCTTGCGGAGATTTTTATCAAGCGGCGAAATAGAAATGAAGACCTTTGAATAATCAAAACCGTCAGTTATCATCTCCGCGATAACCTTTGAGCGGATTGACGGGTCTTTTAGCCGGGAAATCATCGCTTTTTTCCCTCCTTCAGCCACCCAGTCGGGAAGAAGCGTATATAAAACCGAACCGGTATAATCGTAGGGATATACGTCAAAATCAACATCCACTCCGCTGGCGCGGGCGGTCTCAATTAAATTTAGCGCCTCATCCATTAAATGCCAGCTTTCTTTTCCCATCGCCTTAAGATGGGTTATTTGCAGTTTCACTCCGGATATTTGGGCGACTCGTATCGCTTCCTCAACCGCCTTCATTAATTCACTTGATTCTCCGCGAATATGGGTCGCATAAACGCCGTCAAATTTCTTCACGACTGAAATCAGCTCAGTAATTTCTTTTTCTGAAGCCAGCTTCGCGTGAGTATAAACCAACCCGGTGGAAAACCCTATCGCTCCGTCCTTTATCGCGTCATTAAGCATATGCTTTACTTTCTTTACTTCTTCGGTGTTCAGCCCTCTCACCGCGTCTCCCATAACTCCCCGCCGGAGCGTGCTGTGGCCGACCAAAGTGGCAAAATTGACGGAAATTTTTCTCCTTTCCATTTCCTCCAGAAACTCATCCATTCTGAGCCAGTTAAGGTTCACGTATCTTATGTCAGTCCATTTCTGAACGGACTGAATGATGTCTTTGTTTACCAGGGGCGCCAGCGATGAGCCGCAATTTCCTCCCACAATCGTCGTGATTCCCTGATAAATCAAGCTTGGCAAATCGGGGCTGATGAAAAATCTCCAATAGGTGTCGGAATGGTTGTTGACATCCACAAAACCAGGCGCCACGTATTGCCCCGAGGCGTCAATTGTTTTATGGGCGTGTTCGTTATGCAGTTCCCCGATTTCTTTTATTTCATCTTCCTTAATTCCGACATCCGCCCGGAACATTGGCTTTCCCGTGCCGTCAATAATAGTTCCGTTTTTGATAATTATGTCGTACATAAAATAAGTGAAAAGTTAAAAAAATATTGCGGCAAGGTTCAACCTTGAGGAGGAGCAGAGCAACGGGAAAGGTTGAACCTTGAAAAAATTATTCGTAATTTATTAATTTGCATTGTAATTGTACCATTTTTTATGTTTTGCGGCAAATTAAAAAGGCACATGAGCTGTCGCCAATCTTCATTAGATTGATCGCGCATCATGTGCCTTGGTTTTTTGCGGACTTTGCGGCTATTGTTGCCGCTGCCTTTTTGCTGTAATAGCAAATCATTTTGGCATTTTTGTCCGCGTATTTTCGCATCAAACGGATGCGTTATTAATTCTCAAGCACGAGGGGATGTCCCGGTGATTAGCCGGTATTATGAGTACTGGCTCATAATCGCCGCAGTGCTTGAGATTATGTCAAAGATCGAAAAATTTTGACGGAAACTTATATGCCGGTACCGTCGTCCGGCTTCGCGGGACCACTACGGGCCGCCCCTGATTGGACCGATGATCTCTATTTTTTATGCACCTAAGTGCTTATAGGAGATTTTTACATGGCCAATTCAACTGGGACATTTTATTCCGCTTTGATTTATCCTCTGTTTCCGAAATCCGACCTTATTTAATTACTCCTTTGCAATCCTTCTTCTAGGATCGCGTATTAGGTAAATCATAGAAGAATCCTCCAGTTCTAAACCAATGTATTTCTTCGAAATAATTCCGGCTTTTTTGTCTCGCCCAACTCTCTGCCGGTACAGAGGAGGTCCCGAAAATTTCTAATACCACATAGCTAATTACGCGGCTTTATCTTTCATATATCACCCCCTTTTTCCTGAAGGTTTTAGAAAAAATTGTTAAAAAAACTAATGTGCAAATAATATAGCAGATTGGCTGAATTTTGTCAACACGGTTAATTTATTTACTTGTTATATTACTGAATTAATTCAGTAATAGCTTCAGTAATAAAGTTGGGTACTAAAAATTTTTAAAAATTTACTTATTGGAATTTGATTTGAATTTTGAAATTGGAAATTTGAAATTCTTTCGTTTCCGACTATCGAAAATCACTTATTTTATTTGCTTACAAATTGCGCTAGTTCTACTAATCTATTTGAATATCCCCACTCATTGTCATACCAGCCGACGACTTTCGCCAGATTTCCGTTGGCCATCGTAAGCGGAAGGTCCACAATCGCGGAATGCGGATTGCCTTTGTAATCCATGGAAACCAGTGGTTCATCTGAAACGGTTAAAATATTTTTCAGTTCATTTTCTGAAGCGCTTTTGAAAGCATTATTAATTTCCTCAACATTCGCTTCTTTTTTCAAATTGCAGATAAAATCAACTATTGAAACAACAGGCGTTGGAACACGAAGAGAAATACCGTCCAATTTTCCTTCTAAGTGCTTAATGGCTTTTCCGACGGTTTTGGCCGCGCCGGTCGTGGTGGGAATGATATTTTGCGCCGCCGCTCTGGCTCTTCTTAAATCCTTGTGAGGCATGTCCTGCAATCGCTGATCGTTAGTGTAAGAATGAGTAGTGGTCATAAATCCCTTTTCCACGCCAAAATTATCATCCAGCGCTTTTATTATAGGCGCCAGGCAATTGGTGGTGCAGGATCCGTTAGAAATAATATCCTCTTCCTGGTAGTCATTTTCGTTAACTCCCAATAAATATACCGGAATATCATCCTTGGGCGGCGCGGAAAGAATCACTTTTTTGGCGCCGGCTTTTAAGTGCTTTCCCGCGTCTTCTTTGGTTTCAAAGATACCCGTGCATTCCAGAACGATATCCACGCCCAAATCCCCCCAGGGAAGTTTTTCCGGATCTGGTTCCTTGAAATATTTTATCCGCACGCCATCAATAATCAGTTCCGAATTTTCCCCGTCCGCCTCCACTGATTTTGGATAAATTCCATAGGACGAATCGTATTTCAGAAGATGCGCCGCGGTTTTAATGTCGGTTAAATCATTGATGGCGACCACATCAATGCCTTTTTTTTCCAGCGCGATTTTGAGCGACGGTCTCCCTATTCTTCCAAAACCATTTATTGCTATTTTGATCACAAAATTTTTAAATTTTGTAATTTTGTAATTTTTAAATAATTTCTAATGTTCAAATTTTTAAACATTAAAAATTAAGATTTACCCCGCACCAAACCTCTTTTTTAAAAAAGCTTGAGACTCGGCTTATTTTTAGAGATTTTAATTTGGCAATTTGGTGTCGGAGTTTATTTACAAAATTAAAAATTATAAAATTAAAAATTATTATTTCTATTCTACCTCAATTCCCGTTATTTTCCAACTGTCCCCTTCTGTTTTCTTTATATTAAATTTAGTGTCCTTTAAAACCGTATTTTTCGCAATGCTTTCAATCCCGAATTTTAAATTTTCCAGATTTATATCTTCCGCGTGCTCATTAAAACTATCATGAGTAAGCGAAACACTGCCGATTTCCAAGGAAACGGACTTGATGTTTTTTAATCCCTTTTTATTGGAAACTTTCAGGACATCACCTACTATTTGTTTAGCTAATAAGAAGTCGTGCACGCCATTATTATAACTTATAAACAAAATTATTAAAAATATCCTCTCTCAACTTTTCCGCGTTCCCATGCCCCAGCATCCCCAAATATGAATTCAATGTCTCCGGACTTGGATTCTCCGATATTCTTTTCATCATCCTTCTCTTGGTCGCCGTCCGCAAAACTCTGTGATCACAAAAATTCACCCAGCCCGAAAAGTCCAATCCTGAAACCAATGTTTTTATGAAAACTTTATCCGGATGGAGTTCCAGTTTTAATTCGTTTCGCAAAAAATTTCGCATGGTTTCGATTCTATCTTCCAGCCATTCTTTATCTCCCGAAAAAATCACAAAATCATCGGCGTAGCGAATGTAATATTTCGCCTTTAATCCGTGTTTCACAAACTGATCAAATTTATTCATATAAATATTCACGAAAAGCTGGCTGGTTAAATTTCCGAGCGGTAATCCAACATCATCCTTTCCTTTAGTGTTGAAACTGCCGACTACTTCTTCAAGGAACCGTGATATATTTTTGTCCGGAACATATTGAGCTAAAATTCCAAGCAAAATTTCATGGTTGATATTGGCGAAAAATTTCCTGATGTCGCATTTCAATATCCAGCAGGTTTTTATATTGTTTTGACTGACCTTGTATGAGAATTTTCTAAATCTATTAATCGCTCTATGCGTCCCTTTATTGAGTTGGCAAGAATATGAATCAGCAATGAATGTTTTTTCAAAAAAAGGATAAAGGATTCTGTAAATGGCGTGATGCAAAAGCCGATCCCTCACTGCGGCCTTATGGATATCTCTTGGCTTGGGGTCATTGATTTTGAACGCTTGATATCCGCCGTGCTTATATGTTAAATTATTGAGGTCATCGTGAAGCGCAAAAATATTGTCCATTAAGCGCATTTGGAAAATTTGGACATCTTTCTTGTTCCGCTTCCCTTGCAAAAATTCTTTCCAGGCTTCCAAAAGATTATCCAAAGAAATAATTTCATCGTATTTTTTTCCAAATTTTGCCTTTTTATTTTGCATTTTGATTTTTTCCGCCACTGGCGGATCCGCCTTTGGCGGAAATTTTAAACTTATGACTATTATGACCCCCCCCCCAAGACCTCGCCGGCCGTAATCATAAAAGAAAAAGAAGCGTATCAATACTGGCTGATTTTGCATCGTGATTTCCCCAAAACCGAGCGCTATGGAATCGGGAGAAGAATTGATAATTTATTTTTAGAAATTTTAGAATTAAGTTTTACCGCTTCCTATCTTCCTCCGGAGCATAAAATAATTTTGCTGGGGAAAGCCATATCCCGACTGGATGTTTTGAAATTTTTTCTGCAACTGGCATGGGAAAACAAACTTGTTCCGAATGAAAAATACATAAATCTTTCGCAAAAACTGGAAGAAATCGGACGGATGCTGGGCGGTTGGAAACGAGGACTGGATAAGAAACTCTCGCCCAGCAAGTGAGCGAGAGAATCAGCAAGTTTCGGAACTATGACCCGATGACGATTCTCGGCATTCCAGACATTGTCGTTCTCGAACCTGTTGACATTGACCTTGAGCTTACCGTCAGAGTTGAAGTTCACGTTGGCAACGAAGAAATGTGCGACAAGCCATCTATGCCACCATCCTTTGAATACTCTTGGGATTGCATCTTATTTGGAACCTTGAAGTTCTCCAGCTCATCGCACCAACTGGCTGTTTTTTTATTTTGAAAAACGTATCCACACTTCCGCAAGACGTATCCGGCGAAATTCTCAAATACGTTTTTCAGCAACTTTGACCCGAAGCCGTAGCCGCGAATTTTTCCAAGATTGCGATAGTATTATACAAAAAAATCCCTTGGATTCAAAGCGCCTAAGCGTCAAAGAATCCAAGGGATTAAAAAAGAACAAAATTATTGAGCGACATCCAGTTGCGGAACCACGACCCGACGACGATCCTCGGCACGCCAGACATTGTCGCGCTCGAACCTGTCGACATAGACCCGGAGCTTACCGTCAGAGTCGAAGCTCACGCCGGCAACGAAGAACTGGTTATTTAATTTAAATAGAAAGAATGTCGCATAACCATCTATTCGTAACCAGTTGCGATATTTTTTTACAAATTTCTTAATCTGATGTGGAGTAAGGCAAATTTTTTCCATATCAGCGTTCAATGAGACGAACATTTGTGAAAAAGTCGCATTTCTCGTCATTTCATGCACGCGGACTGAGGTTTCGCCGGTCGCCTGACCTTTTTGATCGGCGCCGTAATTTCTGAAATCGGAATCAATCCACGCGAATAAATCACTCGCGTTTGCAAGACCCTCTGATCCATCGCAATTGTCAATAACAAGCGTCTCGTTACCGGAAATTAGTTTGAGAAACTCATTTTTGACATTTTTCACTCCGCCGGCAATAATGCGAGCAATCGCCTCCAGTGTTTCGTTTCCATCGGGAGTTGCCAGCCGATAGATGTTTTCCATCGTCCCGCCAAACTTTTTTACAAGCTCAACGAGATTAGAAATAAAAGCCATAAAAACTCCCATCCCTGAAACAATTGCTTCAACTTCCTTCTTGCTTTTCCTGGACATATTGTCCCTCCTTTTATTTGGCTCATCTCTCACTTTGACCCTATGTCAAAGTCCCGGATTTGCCGTTTTATTAAGGTACCTCACTCAATTTGTCAGTATACACCCAAAATCATTTTCTGTCAAGCGTAAAGTTGCCGTTTATGGCTCAAATAAGCTGTTTTCAAATTTTTAGGAAAATTTATAATATTGCTTTTGACTTTAAAAAAGCCATTTATGGATCAATGATGCTTAAGCCGTAAAATTATACACCATTTCTTGCGGTAGCTGAAAATGGTGTATATTGTTTTTGCGCAACTTCTGAATATTATCCAAACATATTCGAATTATAATTCGAATACAATTCGCATCCCGATTCGCATCAATGTACCGCGCAGCTGATGCACGGGTCATACGCCCGGATGAAAGCCCGCAGTTTTTTTTCTTTTTCTTTGTCGGATAGGTCTAAAATGCTTGGGATATAGGCCGCGACATCGTCTTCCAGATGCGACAAAAACTGCGCCGTGGGAGTGATAATATTCACGTTTTTAACATAACCCTTGCCGTCAATATCAACATGGTAATATAAAGTTCCCCTTGGCGCTTCCACCGCTGCCACTCCCGAACCCTCTTTGATTTCGTAATTTTTAGTCAAGGCGTTTTCTAAATTGCCGCGTGCTAAAATCCGAAGCATTTTGAGTGATTCCTCGACGCAGTGGATAACCTCCGTCATCTGATAAAGGATGTTATGGAACGGATTATAGTCCGGAAGCGCAAATCCCAGCGACTCCAGATATTTTTCCGCGTTGTAATTCAGTTTTTTGCTCTGGTTATTGACTCTCGCGATGGCGCCCACCATATAGCTGGTTTTCCCGTCAGCCATAACTCTCTTGACTATTTCCCGCGGGCGCTGAAGTTCTTTGAAATTATTCTCGAATTTTTCCACCGGTATATGAAGCCCTTTATTGGAAGAAATATCGCCGTCATAAATCGCGTATTCGGCGGATTTATCCAAACAGACATACTCTGACATCCTTGAAAATGTTGGAATTTTTATTTTTTTGAAAAATTCTCCCACTTCCAGCGCCACCGGCAGAATTTCCTCGCCTTGAATAATCAGCTCCTGCAATTCCTCTTGTTTGGGAATTTTTTTAAAACCGCCTGCTTCATTTGTTAAAGGATGAATTACCCGCCCACCGATAATTTTAACGATAGACATTCCAAACTCGCGGATTTTAATGGCTTTTTTGGTTTCTTCCGGATACTCTTTCGTTAATATTAAGTCATTTTCAATATCCAAAAAATCAGCCAGCGACAGAAAAAATAGATGCAAAGCGTGAGAGTGGATGATTTGTCCCCATTCTAAAAGTTTTCGCAAATTTACCGTTTCATTGGAAACCTTAATACTGAAAGCGTTTTCAATCGCTTTGATAGATGTCAGATTATGCACTACGGGGCAGATTCCGCAGATTCTCTGCGCAATTACTGGCATATCTTTATAATGGCGTCCGATTAGCACTCCTTCAATAAGCCGGATACCCTCCTGGATTTCTAACTTGGCCGATTTCACATCGCCCTGAAGAACGCTTGCCATAAACCCGGCGTGCCCTTCCATTTTCGCGATATGGTTGATACGAATTTGCATACAAATTAAATCCGAATTATATGCGAATTAATTTTTATTCGGATCTTTATTTAAGATTCTTTTTATCCTTGCCGATTTCTCTGCAAAATTTACTATAATTCCCAAATTTTTTCCGGTTGCTCTTAAATATCTTTTCATTTGAACATAATCTTTAATTGTTATTTCTTTTTTACATTTTACATCTAAAACCAATTTATCTTCAATTAAAAAATCTAATATATTGCCTGTGAGTTTTATGTTATTAAATTTTATTGGGATTTCAATTTCTCTTTGATATTTTATTTTTTCTTCTTTTAAAATGGACTCCACGGCTTCACAATATTGGTCATGTTTGCAAAATCTTCCTAAATTATTATGAACTTTAAATAATATCCCATTTATTTTATAAGAAAGTTCTTTGTGCAAAATTTTATCCATAAATATTCGGATTTAATTCGGATATAATTCGCATCCCAATTCGGATAACGCTTTCATATCTTCCACGGTCAGTTTCGGTTTATCCATATTCTGGTCTGCCATCAGATAATACATGAGCGATTGCGGATTTTCCACATGCCCCGCGCCCAGCGCGTGCCCCAGCTCATGGGCGATAGTAAGTTCCAGGTCGGATTTTTCCTCAAACTGGTAGATATTTATTTCCTGGCCGTTATATATCCCTTTCTCAAACTCCCGGCTTCCTCCATACTTGCTGCGGTAAGTGGCCGCCGCCGAGTTGTAATCACCGGCAATCTGGCTTTCCTTATTGGCCAAAGCATTCATTTCCGCGATGAGATTGTTTATTTCCTTTCTTCTTTTTTCAAGGTCTTTAAACATCGCCTCCATGTCTTTTTTTCTTTTTTGCAATTTGTCGTATTCATCCGGCGGAGCGCCTCCCTGCTGGTTCCAGTAAATAACGTCTTTATTATAATTATTCAGCTTGCTTTCATATTTCTTTGCCGAAGAATTATAAGCGTCTACTTTTTTTGAATAGGCGCCGTAAATTAAGTCGTATTGTTTTTTCAAGCCGGCATCCGACAACTTCAGCTTCTCCAGTTTTTGTTCCAGCGTTTCGGCCGCCATTGTCTGCTGCTGCCTTTCGTCAAAAACCAGATTAATTTTCAGCGGCGCGTCCGGATTATATTCAAACAAATTCCTGCCCGTTTGGCTGTCCCAGATATTTTCCGCCATTTTCGCGATAGCCGCGAGTTCTTCCTGATTTATGTTAAATCGGGAATCAACGCCGCCGATGGAGTATTGAAAGGGCTCATCGCATTTTCCCGGAATCACCACATTCACAAGATTCTCCCAGTTCTTCTCCTTCACCGCAACAGCTAAACGGTTTTTCACTCTGTCCGGAATAGCGTCTTTGAATTTATAAACTCCTAATCCTACAATTATAATAAAAATGAGGATTAAAACCTTTTTCATAAATATTTTTAAATTTTATATAAATTTTTAATTTTACACTGTCATTTTGCATTTTGATTTTTGATTTTTGATTTAAATTCTATATCATCTTTTAATCCGTAAATTTCCGCCGTGTTTTCAAACTCCTCGTCCGTCATCATATCTTTGAGCGTGTGGCGCATGGCATCCAGATTTCCTTTGGGACGCAGTCCCCGGCAACCCTGGCACATCATCCGGGAAGTGGGACAGACCGCGTCGCAACCGCCGAGAATCATCGGGCCGAAGCAGGGCTTTTTATCCAACAGCAGACATCGGTTGCCTTTTTTCCGGCATTCCACGCAAACCGGCTGGTCTGGAATTTGGGGAACTTTTCCGGCGATAAGTTCCGGAAAATATTTCAAAAATTCTTCGCCGGTTATGGGGCATCCCGGAAAAGTAAAATCCACTTTCACGAAATTATCCACTTCCCTGATTTCGGGATTGTTAATTCCCTGGATATATTTATAAACGTGTTTTAGCGCGGTTTCTCTGTTATGATAATTTTTTATTTCCGGAATTCCGCCCATAGCCGCGCAGTTTCCGAGAACTGCCAGTAATTTAGAGCGTTTCCTTAAATTCAACAGGGTCTTTACATTATCATCCGTCACTGGATTGCCTTCCACGATTCCAATATCCAGCATTTCGCCTTTATCTTCCTCGTCTTCCAAGAGCCGAAGATCAACCATCTCCGCTTGATTCATTAAATTTAAAAACTTTTCTCCCAAATCCAAAAGGGCGAACTGGCATCCTTCGCAGGAAGTGAGCGAGACAATGGCGATTTTTGGTTTTTGTTTTTCAGGCATAACGCCATTTTATCACATTTTTATAAATAAAAAAACTTGAAACCCCGACTGCGGCGTGATATGTTTATTAAAGTTACAGTGAAAGCCCTTGTCGTTCAACGGATAGGACGCAAGATTCCGGATCTTGTGATAGAGGTTCGACTCCTCTCAAGGGCACCAAACGCCCAAATTTAAAAGGATGGCAGTGCCATCCTTTTTTGCGTTTAGTTATTTTTTTCTCTGTGCATTGGGCATTTTTCGCCTACGACTCCGTGCTTCCCCATATTGACTTTATCCTGCCATTCCAGTTCTTTCCATACGCCGAATTTCTTCACGCTCTGGCATCCCTTCGAGGGACAAGCTACTACCCTAGAATCCATAATTACCTCCTTTGATTTATGATTTTTAAGACATCGCCGGTATATTTTTTAATATTCGTGATCTGGCGCGGGGATAATTTTTCAATGGCGTGGTTCCAGTGGATGGAAACCACGTCATTTTCTTCCACCTCCGGCAGGATTTTTCTGTCCCAGAATACCGCCCTTACAGCCGGTTTGTCAAGTGAAATTTTTTTTCCAAATTTCAGCGGCTGCCTCTCAACGACAATCTTGTCTTTTTTAATGCTTATCACTTTCCCCCAGCTCACCCGGCAAATATCCTGCCCCGCTTCATTGGCCTCAAAGCGTCCGGTAACCGAACCGATAAAAAGTATATGGAAATTGTGATGAGCGACGGATCGCGGCGGAAGATTTTTTATCTTTGCCAAAGATATTTTTCCCAATGGCAGAAATTTTTCCGTCATCATTTTTTTCAACTCCGAAATCCTGATTTTATCCAAAAGTCCGTTGCCAATCCAATACGCCTCCACCACTTTTTGGTCAAGCGGATTGGAAATCTTACTGGCTTTCGCGATTAATTGGTAGTAGGGATGCGCGCCTTTGAATTTTTTTAATATTTTTCTGGCCGCGAATTCCAGCTTATCTTTGCCATAAAGATAATTCATAATAATTTTTTTTTCTCCCTTATCTTCCGGACCGCACAATCCCAAGCGGCAAGGGACATAACCGTATCGCAAGGCCAGTTTCGCGCCAGATGCATTTTTTTTCATAATTTTCTCCTTTTTAAAAAACTATTATCTTGTTGAAAATTTTAATTTTCCTATTGTTTTATAAATATTTCTTATTCCGAATATGGCTATGACTCCCAAAAATATTAATACTGAACTAAAATATTCTTTCAGACCGACTGGATTAGAAAATACAGCCGTAAGCAATGTGGTGATCGGCGATCCCAGCGCGAGAATCACTGCCGCTTCGGAGACCTTGATATATTTTAATCCCGAATACCAGGTCGCTACATATCCCAGCAAAACGGCTCCGGTAATCATCGCCCAGCTAATCTGCTGAAGGTTTAATTTGGCGAGAAGCGCGGCCTGTCCGGTAAAAATGAGAAAAAATAAAATGACAAGCGATCCGAAAAACATTCTCGCCCACATCACAACGCGCGGCGGAATTTCCTTGAGAATATGCTTTGAAACCACGCTTTCCACTGCCCAGAAAAGAGTTGCCAGAAATACTAAAAAAGATCCCGTATCAAAACTGACGGAAGAAATTTTGAGAAGCAGTAAATTTCCCGCCAATAATAACGCTCCAGCCAAAATATATTCTTTTTTAATTTTTTCTTTAAGAAACAGCGCCGCTAAAATAAAAATCCAAATGAACATTGTTTTATGGACAAATGACGCTCCCGCCGCGCTGGTGAGAGATAGTCCTTTGAAAAACAATAAAAACGGAATTCCGCCGCCGATTATTCCGATAAGCGCCAGTAATCCCCATTGTTTTTTCTTGATTGATTTAAGCAGTGAAAAATTTTTAGCCGAAAAGATAATTGCGCACAAAAGCAATGCCACTATCGCGTTTTTGAGAAATGTAAAAATATAGGGATTGATTGCTGAAACACCAAACTTATTGATAAAAATAGAAAAGCCGGAAATAAAAGCCGTTCCTAGTACCAAAAAATAACCTTTGTATTTTGTGATCATATAAACAAATTTATTATCTCCCTTTTATAAAGGGAGTACTCCGCAAAGCGGAGGGAGGGATTTTTAAAAATCCCCCTTCACTTCCCCCTTTTACAAAGGGGGAATCTCTTACAAACTTTAATTATTTTCCTTTCAATAATCCTAACAACTCCTCCGCCTGCCTTTTACCGATTTTTTGGATTATAACATTTTGCTGGGATAAAACATAATCCCCTTTTCTTACTTTTATTATTGACTTCAGCTCCTGTTTTTTACCAAGCGGATTCTTAACCACTGCAATATTTTTCTTTACTGACAGGACTTTTTTGGGAATAGTCAAACACATATACGAATTTTTATTCAAATTACACTCGAATTTAAATACGAATTAATTATACCACACTTTAAAAAATACGTACTCGTGTATATACATAAATAAGAATACATTCGTATTATTCGAATTTAATTCGCATTCTAATTCGCATCATGCTTTTCCATCACTTCCGAAAAATTTTATTTTCTCCTTGACTGTCCTTTTGACGGCTTCGCGGGCGTTTCCCAAAAGTTCCCTCACGTCAAAGGAAGTTCCTTCCCTTTTCTGCAAAGCGTTTATTAAGTTATTAATAAAAGCCAAGCGCAGGGCGGTATCAATATTAAAGCAGGCAATGCCTCTTTTAATAACTTCTATGACCCGCCCGTTTTCCCAGTCCGAGGCGCCGTGCAAAACCAGCGGAATGCCCAGGGTATTATTTATCATTTGAAGGCGATCGTAATCCGGTTCTTTTCTTTCCTTAAAAAATCCATGAGCGTTGCCGATCGCCACGGCTAAAATATCCACTCCTGTCTTTTTGACAAAGTCCTCGGCCTGTCCCGGGTCGGTCATATATTTTTCCCAATCAACTTCCCCCATTTCCGCTTCGCCCAAATAAGGAACATTTCCCAGTTCACCCTGAACGCAAACTTCTCTTTGATGGCAAAAGTCAACCACTTTTTTAGTCACCATTAGATTATCTTCGTACTTTAGCCGGGAACCGTCATACATTACCGACTTATAACCAATTTCCACCGCTCGCTGAATTATATCAAAACTTTTTCCGTGATCCAGATGGATTCCGACCGGAATTTCGGGAGAATAGAATTCGGCGTCGTTTTTCACCAGATGGAACATTCCCCGCCCTCCGCCGTATTCCATCGTCTTTTCGGTTATTTGGACGATAACCGGCGAGCGCATTTCCTTCGCTCCTTCAATTATCGCCCGCGTCGTCTCCAGATTAAAAGTGTTAAAAGCCCCGACGGCGTATCCGCCTTCTTTGGCTTTGGTCAGAATTTCTTTTACAGATGTAATCGTATGTTTTGTCTTTACTAATTACTAATTTATTTACTAATATACGAATTTTGCTTTATTTGTAATTAGTATATTCGTACTTGATTAGTAATTCGTAAAGATAGAAATTATATTTATATTAGTTATCCGTTAATGATACTTGCTATTTTTACAAACTCATGCGGCACAAGCGATTCGCGGCCAACCAGCACTCCGTCCATTTCCGGATCGACGCAGACCTGTTTTGCCCATTTCGCGTTCACGGAACCGCCGTAAATGACTCTTATTTTTTCAACATATTTTGCCCCATATTTTTCCGTCAGAATTTTCCTGATGAGAAGTTTCGCTCCCATTATTTCATTGCTTGTTGGAATTACATCGCTTCCCACCGCCCACACTGGTTCATAAACAATAACTATTTTTTCAATAAGAACGCGGGAAATATCTTTTAATCCTTCCTGAATCTGGCGAACTATCACATCCATTGTCATATCCATCCCTTTTTCCTCCTTTGTTTCTCCGACGCAGAAAATAGGCGTAAGTCCCGCTCTAAGAGCCGATTTAAGTTTTAAATTAATTGTTTCATTCGTCTCTCCAAAATATCTTCTCCTTTCACTATGCCCGATAATGGCATATTGCGCCTTTATATTCTTGAGCATAACAGGCGAAGTTTCTCCGGTATACGCTCCTTTTTCTTCCCAGAAAATATTTTGGGAACCAATTCTGACTTTTTTCCCCACTGATTTTACGAAACTCTCAATATGCACGAAAGGCGGACAAACAACTATTTCCGTATTTTTTAGTTTTTTACCCTGTAATTCTTTTGAAAGGAATTCTAAATACCGTTCCCGTTCTTGCGGACTTAATAAGTTCATTTTTAGATTTCCTATGACTAGCTTTTTCATTTAATTTTTAATTTTTGAATTTTTAATTTTATAAATAAATATTAATTTCTAAATTTTTAAACATTAAAAATTAAAGCATTATTTAAAAATTACAAAATTAAAAATTACAAAATTTACAAATATATTGTTATCCCTAAAACTATTCCTCCCGCAACCATCGTGCCGAATAGCAACAAAGGCAGCGATTTTTTCCAATTAATTCCGAACACGAACGCCGCCAGCGCGCCGGTGAGCCCTCCGATAAACGGCACGGGAGTGGCCGCTAAAATGAAAATAGCCCACTCGCCGTATTTTTCCATTTTCCCGTTGGTTCTTCGGCGCGTGTGTTCAAACAGCCAGCGGAAAAATTTTTCAAAAATGGAAAAATGTTTTGAAAGAAAAGCCGCTATGGGATCCAGAAGAAAAACTATTACTATCATGGCGAAAAAAACTCCCAGTGCCGACCAAAGCCAGGCGGAAAAAGCGGAAAGACCGTAGACCCTATAAGCTATAGGTATGGATGCCCGCAGTTCCGTGACGGGAATCAATGCGATTAAAAATGTCGCGAGTTCTTTGGGGAAACCCTTTAATAAATTTATGATAAAATCGTGCATAATAAAAAGCGAATTACATAACTAACGGATTAACGGATTTTAATTCAAGGTTCAACCTTGAGGAGAATCCGCCGACTGGCGGAGACGGGGAAAGGTTGAACCTTAAAGATTCTGTCGGCTACGCAAAAATTCCGCCGCCGCTTCCGGCGGTATGGTGGAAATCTCTATGCCCGTCTGGAGTTCAAACCCCGCCCAAACAGCCGTGTGAGGAAGTATTTCAAGGTGCCAATGGAAATGGGGATAGTCCTTTCCGTCGCAGGGCGAAGTGTGGATGTAGAAATTATACGCCGGATCGCCGAGCGCTTTATAAATGGAATGCAACGCTTTTCCGAAAACCTCCGCGAGGGAAATTTTTCCCTCACTGGCGGTTCTTTCAAAATAAGGCGAATGTTTTTTGGGGACTACCCAGACCTCAAACGCGGCGCGCGAGGCAAAAGGGCAATAGGCGATAAATTTTTCGTTTTCAAAAACGACTCTTTTCTTAACTTTGCTTTCATATTCCGCGATCACGCAGAAAACGCAGTGCCTGTTTTGCCGGTGATATTTTTCCGAACCGTCCAGTTCCAGTTCAACGTAAGGAGAAATAACCGGAATCGCCATAAGCTGCGAATGGGGATGGGCGATTGACGCCCCGGCCTCTTTTCCGTGATTGTGAAAAATGCTGATATAATTGACATCCTTTTTATTCATCAAATCAAGATATCTTTCCTGATAGGCGTCAAAAACCTCCACGATTTCCATGGTCTCCATTAACGCTGCCTGTTTATGATGATCTCTAGTCACGATTACTTCGTGAAATCCCGCCCCAGTCATCGCGAAATATGGCCCTTCTTCCAGGGATTGCGGCTTGCCGCCGATAAAAGCCGGATATTTGTTGGGAAAAACCCGCAGCGTCCAGTCGCCGTTTTTGTCCTTGTATATCAGAATATCTTTTTCCTGGCCTGATTTTTCCGGATCGCAGAATAAACATTCGGAGACATTGTTTTCCGAAATGATGCGGCTGTTTTTAACGAAATCCTCCGGTCTTTTGGCGCGTCCGGTGGCGATCACCACCCAGTCGCCGGTAATCAAATCCTGGCGAAGTTCGCTGGAATGTGTTTTATTTTTTGTTTCCATTTAAATACGATGCTAATCCGCGAATAAATTCTAATCCACTAATTGCGAAGTTTTTTTCAAGGTTCAACCTTTTCCCGTCTCCGCCGGCCGGCGGATCCTCCTCAAGGTTGAACCTTAAGTAATATTATTATGTTACCGTATATTTTTCTAATCCCTCTTAACCTCCCTTTTCTAAAGGGAGGAATTTTTTATTTTAAATTCGTCAAACGTCAATGGTCAATAGTTAAATGTTAAATGTCAGTGGTCAATGGTCAAATGTCAAATGTTGGTTATAGGTTGTTTAGTTATATTATATTTATTGGTCATCAGCCGCCACTTCGTCTTGAATAAATCAATCAGTACCTGAATAAATCCGTTCGGGCCGGTGAGTCCCACAGTTGAGCCCTCTTCATTAAGCCACCTGACTGGCATCTGTTTGATTTTGAATCCTAACTCCTTAGCCAAAATTATCAGTTCAAAATCGAATCCAAAGCGGTCAACCACCATCCGGCTGGCGATTTCTCGCGCGGATTTGTCCGTCAGCATTTTAAATCCGCACTGGGTGTCCGGATATTTCCAAAGTCCGAGGGTAATCCGAATCAGCCAGTTTCCCATATTGCCCATAATTTCGCGGTGTTTCGGCTGATGGATTTGGATAAAAGCGCCTTCAATGTCGCGGGAACCGATTATCACATCATAGCCATTTTCAAATTCGGGGAGAAATTTATCCAAGTGGTTAATTGAAGTGGAACCGTCAGCGTCCAAAAACACGCGGTATTTCCCTCTGGCTTCCAAAAGTCCCTGCCGCACGACATAGCCCTTGCCGCGATTTTCCGGGTTTTTAATGACTCGGAGGTTCCTGACCTGTCCGGAATAATTTTTCGCAATCTCGGCGGTATTATCCGGTGAACCGTCCACGATTACCAGAATTTCGTAATCATAATTTTTATCGCTGAAATATTTTTCAATTTCAAGCAAATTTTGGCCGATTCTTTCCCCCT
>MFRX01000034.1:381-610 GCA_001784725.1 Candidatus Moranbacteria bacterium RIFCSPHIGHO2_02_FULL_40_12b | reverse complement strand
TTTATTATTGTTAGTTATTAGTTGTAAGTCGTTAGTTTTATTAACTCCTTCTTCTTGCCATAATTGTAGCACAATTTTGGAAAACAAAAAACCCATCATGAAGAATGGATTATGATTCTTAGCCAAGGTTCAACCTTAAGATGAAAAAGGTTGAACCTTGGGAAAAGTTCAAAAGTTGTTAGTTGTCGGTCGTGAGTTGTCAAATGTCAATGGTCAGATGTTAATTGTC
>MFRX01000034.1:0-375 GCA_001784725.1 Candidatus Moranbacteria bacterium RIFCSPHIGHO2_02_FULL_40_12b | reverse complement strand
GCAGTAAGCGCCTCACTATATATGCGAACTTCATCAACTTGACCGATAAAACTATCGATGATTGTCCGTCCTATGCGAACATTAGAAGTACCTGTGTCAATACCAGAAATAGCAGGGCCAGTGTATTTTTTAGTGTCTACATAAAGTAAAACATTGCTTCCATCCATTACGCCAACGACATGATGCCATTTCCCATCATTATACTTGTCTGCTCCGGATGTAATTGATTTAAAATCAGCACCAAACCTAACAGCAAAATCAAGTGAGTTATTCCATGTTCTCATATAAAAAATCCAGCCGCCAATTATCCATCTTGTAACAATATACCTATTAGTAGTTGTAAATTTTACCCACGCTTCAACAGTAATTTTACTA
>MFRX01000033.1:21127-23374 GCA_001784725.1 Candidatus Moranbacteria bacterium RIFCSPHIGHO2_02_FULL_40_12b | reverse complement strand
CGCCATGATCGCCGCCGCCGGCTATTTCCGCTGGCAGAATATGTCCCCCGCCCAAAGAAAAAAATCTTTCAATAACTGGAAAATTCTCCAGGCCGACGCGAATTTGAAACTTCACTAAATTTAATTACGTAATTAAATATGTAATTAATCCATTATTGCTTAGCAGGAATAAAAATATCTTATCTATTGAAAAATAGTTTCTCTCCTGATAATATTAGCTTATATGACTAAAGAACTTCCCAAAATTTACGACCCGAAATTAGTTGAAGATAAAATTTACAAGGAATGGGAGGACTCCGATTATTTTAGTCCGGAAAAATGCGTTAAAGATGGAGTTGCCACAAATAAGGATTATTTTTCCATCATCCTTCCTCCGCCTAATGTAACGGGAAATCTTCACATCGGGCACGCAGTCATGCTGGCCGTCGAAGATTTAATGGTGCGCTACCATCGTATGAAAGGAGATACAACTGTCTGGATTCCCGGAACCGACCATGCCGCTATCGCCACGCAGGAAAAAGTGGAAAAAATATTATTTGAAACGGAAAAAAAGACCCGGCACGATTTGGGACGGGAAGAATTTTTGAAGCGGGTGGAAAAATTCGCCCAGAATTCCCATGACACCATTGTCCGGCAAATGAAAAAAATGGGCGCTTCCGTCGATTGGAGTCGAGAATCCTACACTCTGGATGAAAAAAGAAACTTGGCCGTCCGCACTGCTTTCAAGAAAATGTATGATGATGGGATTATTTATCGCGGGCACCGGATTGTCAATTGGGATCCCAAACTTCAAACCACTGTCTCCGACGATGAATTGGAAAGAAAAACGGAAAAAACCGACTTTTATTATTTGAAATATGGGCATTTTGAAATCGGCACCGCCCGCCCGGAAACAAAATTCGGCGACAAATATGTCGTTATGCACCCGAAAGATAAACGGTATAAACAATACGAGCATGGACAGAAAATCGAATTGGAATGGATTAATGGCCCGATAACGGCAACTATAATCAAGGATGAGGCCATCGATATGGATTTTGGAACAGGCGTGATGACCATTACCCCTTGGCATGACGCGGTAGATTTTGAAATCGCCAAACGGCACAATCTCGACAAGGAGCAAATTATTAGCTACGATGGAAAACTTCTGGATATTGCCGGAGAATTTTCCGGGATGGATATTTTTGAAGCTAGAAGAAAAATAATCGAAAAACTTAAATCCAAAGGATTGTTAGCTAGAGTAGAAGAAAATTACGAGCATAGCATAGCTATCAACAGCCGTGGCGAAGGAATTATTGAACCGCAGATAATGGAACAGTGGTTCATTGATGTCAACAAAGAATTTAAACAAAAAGATAAAAAGACCGCCTTAAAAAAACTAATACAGAACGCCGTCCGCTCCGGAGAAATTGAAATCATTCCCAAGCGCTTTGAAAAAATATATTTTCACTGGATTGATAATCTGCGTGATTGGTGTATTTCACGACAAATTTGGTATGGCCATCAAATTCCTGTTTGGTATAAAGGAAAAGAGATATATTGCGATGTAAATCCACCAAAGGGTGATGGATGGAAACAAGATCCGGACACGCTGGATACCTGGTTTTCATCAGGACTCTGGACATTTTCAACATTGGGCTGGCCGAATCAAACAGAAGACCTCAAAAATTATCATCCAACTTCGGTTATGGAAACGGGCTATGATATTTTGTTTTTCTGGGTGGCCCGCATGATTCTGATGTCCACTTATCTTTTGAACGGAGAAGTTCCTTTTAAAAAAGTGTATCTTCATGGATTGGTGCGTGATGAGAAAGGCAGAAAAATGTCCAAGAGTTTGGGGAATATTATTGACCCGCTGGATGTGGCGGAAAAATATGGAACAGATTCAATTCGCCTATCCCTGATAATTGGCAGCACTCCGGGAAATGACGTGAGATTAAATGAAGAAAAAATCGGAAGTTTCCGTAATTTTACCAACAAGATTTGGAACATTAGTCGGTATATTATACAAAAATCAAAAATCAAAAATCAAAAATCAAAATTACAATTAAAAAATAAAAAATTAACGCTGGCTGACTACTGGATAATAAGTGAAATGGGACAATTAATTCATGCTGTAAGTGAGGACATAGAAAATTTCAGATTTTCCCAAGCTGGAGAAAAACTTCACGATTTCACATGGGACGATTTTGCCGACTGGTATTTAGAAGCTAGTAAAATAGAAAAAAATGAAAATGCAAAAAACTA
>MFRX01000033.1:6825-21106 GCA_001784725.1 Candidatus Moranbacteria bacterium RIFCSPHIGHO2_02_FULL_40_12b | reverse complement strand
AAATCTTTTAAAGCTATGGCACCCTTTCATGCCTTTTGTTACGGAATATATTTGGGAAGAAATAGGAGAAAATAAATTTTTAATGACCCGAGGGTGGCCGAGATATTCGGAATTTCATATTTTGGGAGCACAAAGAGACACTGCTGTCCATTCTGATAACTTTAATTTTATAAAAGAAACAATAACTGCCATTCGTAACGCACGCGTGGAAAATAAAATTGATACTAAGAAAAAAATTAAAGTAATAATTGACGCTAAAAATGCCGCATCCGGTATTACTGAATTAATTACTGAACAAAAACATCTAATTAAAAACTTGCGAACAGGCATTGATGAATTAAAAATTAAAAATGATGGGAAAAAAGTTGAAAATTCCATCCACCGCACGGTAGCCGGAATCAATATTTATATTCCCGCCGAGGGATTAGTTGACATTAAAAAAGAAAAGAAAAAATACCAGAAAGAAATAGAGAATCTGGAAAAATACGTTGCTAATATCAAAACTAAATTAAAGAATAAGAATTTCATCAAAAAAGCACCAAGTCAGGTGGTTAAGCAACAAAAAGAAAATCTGGAAAAAGCGGAAGCTAAGCTGGCAGAAGTAAGAAGACACTCAGAAGAATTAAAATAAAATGAAGCAAATCGAATCGTTATTTCTGGGAATTATCGCCGCCACTGGCGCGCTTATCGCCGAGGTTTTTCTGATGATTATAATTCTGGCGGTTTTTGGCGCGGGTAAAAAAATAAATCTTGACGATTTTCTTAATATCACTTCCGTAAAAAACAGCATCAGCCCGTATTTATTTTTTTTCCTTTTCGCTTTTCTGGAAGAATCCGTCAAGTATTTTTTTATCGCCCATAAAATAGAAAAATTCTCGCTGGGAAGGATGCTGATAATAAATTCGCTGATTCTGGGGCTGGGATTTTCAATAATCGAAATTTCGCTGATTGCCGGAAGCGTCAACAAAAATTTAATAAGCCAGAATTATTTCCGCCAGAATATTGCTGAAATTTTCATGCTTCATATTATGACCGCGGGACTCATGGGCTATGTCGTCGTCCTCCTGAATCCAAGAAAAATCGGCACTTTTTTTGCCGCGATTATCCCGGCTCTTTTTTTTCATTTATCTTACAACATTCTCTCGCAATACAGAAACTTTTTAATTAATCCCTTCATTATAGCCCTTTTTGCCGTCTTATTCCTGATTAATTTTGCGAATTTATTGAGGATTAACAAAAAACTTGCATCTTAATAAAACTTGAATTATAATAAAAACAGTTAATAATTCACTATTCCAGGTTATTGATCGCTGGCATTGGTCATTGATCATTAACTATACAATTATGACAAAAGAAAAAAGATCTTTTTTCGACCGGCTTACCGGTTCACGAAGAATTGAAGAAGGCGAAGAAACAAGAATGCCGGTTTATTCTGATTCCGAGGAAACAGAAATGACAGTGCGAAAGCCATCAAACGCGCCAATCAGCAATGAAAGTTGGTCGGACGAGTCGGAAGGGCAGTTGACCATCGACGTCTACCAGACAGACACCGACATTGTTATAAAATCGACAATTGCCGGGGTAAAGCCGGAAGATTTGGATATATCAATTACAAACGATATGATTACCGTCAAAGGTGAAAGAAAAAATGAAGAAGTTGTGGAGGGTGATAATTATTATTATCAGGAATGCTACTGGGGTTCTTTTTCAAGATCAGTCGTGCTTCCGGTTGATGTTATTTCCGAGAAAGCCGAGGCATCGCTTAAAAATGGAATACTTACCATCCGCCTTCCTAAGGCCGACACAACCAAAACAAAGAGAATTCAAGTCAGGGGCTTCTAAATGCAATACTAACTAAGTTTTAAAAAAGGGATCCTCTCCCTTTTTTAATTGTATGGAAACAACCTATTTGTTATGATAATATGATATTAGTATGGATAGAAAAAATTTATTGAAACTTTTTTTTGCGACGGCAATAGCTATCTGCCCAGGATTTGTTTTGGCGCAGGAAAATAATTATAAGGAATCTGCTCTTCCGGAAATAAAATTAAAGGTTTCCGAATACGAAGAAAAAATTTCTTCCGGAGAGCTGGCCAACTGGGTCATCTGGGACCCCTATCTTTCGCGCGATACCCAGAAAATTTCCGAAATTGAAAATATCCGCTACTGCGGCAGCGATTATGTTTTTTGCCGTCTTACCTTAACGGCCGAAAAAACCGCGAAAATATCAAAATATGAAAAAATAAAAGCCAATGAAAAAAACATAAGATCCTCCCTGGAAGACATGAAAAGAAAAGTCAACAGGGATCCGATCAATGCTTCGTTTGCCGTTGAAGAAGGAAAAGTAGTCATTGCATCTCCCAGTAAAAATGGGATAGAATTGGATGTTGAAAAAGGAATCGAAAAAATATCCCAGCAATTGATTTTGGAAAATGGAAAAAAATCCAATACAGCAACGACAATAGAGCTTCCTTACAAGGAAATACCGCCGCCGTTGAGTTCCGAGGATGTTGAAAAACTCAAGATAAACAAATTAATCGGCGAGGGAAAGTCAAATTTCAGGGGCTCGCCGAAAAACAGGATTTTTAACATCAATGTCGCCTCCAGCCGTTATAACGGCGTCCTGATAAAACCGGGGGAAGAATTTTCTTTCGTAAAGGTCTTGGGTTCAGTTGACGGCGAACACGGCTATAAAGAGGAATTGGTAATCAAGAAGGACAAAACCGAACCGGAATTCGGAGGAGGAGTTTGCCAGGTTTCCACCACAACTTTCCGGGCCGCCATTTATAGCGGGCTTAAGGTAACGGCGCGCCGAAATCACGCTTACCCCGTCCGATACTATAATCCCCAAGGGCTGGATGCGACCGTTTATGTTCCCCGCCCTGATCTTAGATTTATTAACAATACTCCGGGATATATTTTAATCCAGACGAAAATTGAAGGAACGGAACTGATTTTCCAGTTTTATGGAACTGACGACGGAAGAAGAATAGAGATAATCGGGCCGAAAATCACTGAAAAAAATCCGGACGGTTCAATGAAGGCCACCTTCACCCAAAATGTCTATGATAAAGACGGCAAACAGATTATAAGCGATATTTTCAACAGTTCCTATGATTCTCCAAATAAATATCCTCATCCGGGAGAAATTTTTACGGAGAAGCCGGACGACTGGTCGGAAAAGCAATGGAGGCAATATAAAAAAGAGCATAATATTTAATAAAATTCATTGACCTGATAAAAATTATATGCTACTATCTTTCTTAGTTTTAATTTTTATATTTCCCTTGCGCTGTTAGCTCAGTTGGTAGAGCAGTGGCCTCTTAAGCCAACGGTCGGGGGTTCGAATCCCTCACAGCGCACCAGAACAATAGGACTATATAAATATTTTCGCGTATAATTTTGGTAAGTAGCAAAGGATTCGAAGGGCGCGAGTAGGAAGCGAGTAAGCGCAGCTTTTCTTGTGTGTAGCGCCCGGACTCCGAGTCGGAGCGAGGAGGAATCCCTCATAGCGCACCGGTAATTTTGCTCCCCGTAGCTCAATGGATAGAGCGCCAGCCTTCTAAGCTGGACATGAAGGTCCGATTCCTTCCGGGGAGACAAAAATTTGAATTAGGAATTATGAATTAAGAATAATGAATTTGAATTTATTTAGAAATTAGGAATTAGAAATTTGAAATTTTATAGTTATGGTGACTATAGTTCAATGGCAGAACACTGGTCTGTGGCACCAGGTATGAGGGTCCGATTCCCTCTAGTCACCCTATTGTAAGTTTTAGGTAATAATTCAATTATATTATAATTAAAACATTAACAAATTTATTTTCCAATGGTTGATTTTGAAAACATTTCCAAATTTCATATTAAAGAAAAAAAGGAAACTGAAAAAGAAGAAGGTTTTGAAATGTTATATGAAACCTATCATGGTTCAGAGTTAATGGAAACGCTTAGCGTTCAACGAGAAAGAAATGAAAAGACCACCGCGCTTTTCACTGATATTGACAATACGTTTTATAAAGCCGGCAAAGAAAATGCAATGGCATATCTTACCGAAAAAGCGAAGGAGGGAAATGTTCCGATTATCGCTGTCACAGGAAATGATTTCAATGGCGTACATAAAAGAATTGAATCCGGAGAACTTCCCCATTTCCAGGTTATCGCTGGCTCGGTTGGAACAGAAATATGGGTGCTTCATAAATCAGAAGATGGAAAATACGAATATAAGAAAGATGAATATTTCGAAAAACTTTTAACAGAAGGCGGCTTTGAAAGGGAGGAATTAGTTAAAAAATCACTCGATTTGATAAAAGAATTGTCAGTCAAATCTCCGGAAAGCAGGTTTGATTTTCAAATACCAGAAATAGAATCTGCATGGCTGGCGGATAAAACGGCAAAATGTCAATCATTTAAGATCAGCTTCTATTTCTTTGCTGATCGGCAATCGCTAGAGCAAATATCAAAAATGGCTCAAGAATATTTTCCAAGTCAATCGGTAATAATCTGCGAGGAAATAAATTATAATAGCACCTTGTCTCCAGATGAAGTCGTGAAAAAATATTGTCTTGATGTTCTTCCTATAGCCAAGGGAGATACTGTTAATTACTTATCTAAATTATCTGATATCCAGCAAGGAATTGTCGCGGGAGATAGCGGCAATGATGTCGAAATGCTTCTTCACTCTGGTTCGCTTAATTCTGTTTTGGTAGGTGGTTATAAGCCAGAAGCTGAAAAATATATTGGAGAAGCCCTAACTGTCAAAAAAAGGGGAAGGAGAAGTTTTCAAAAAATTGTACAGCCGGACGGTTCTATCAAGGCGATATATATTGAGCAGGAACCCGGTCAGCACCAGGCGGCAGAAAGTATAAAAAGAGCGGCTGAAATTTTATTGCGAGCCGAGAAGATAAAAATAATAAGAGAAAAAAGACAGTCCTTATCAAAAAGTTGAATAATTTTTTTATTTATTAATCATGAACAAAAACTATTCACCTGGAGGAAAGTTATTGTGGGATAGCTGGTTAATTAAAGATAACAAAAAATTCCATATTTTTTATCTGCAAGCCGCCCCATCAAAAGACCCTAAAGAAAGACATGATAGTTATGTTACTATTGGTCATGCTGTTTCTGATAATCTGACACATTGGAAAGAATTCCCGGTGGCATTAACACCCGGGGGAAATGACTCTTGGGACAATCTCGCATTATGGACAGGCAGTGTTATCAAAAAGGATGGAAAATATTTCATGTTTTACACTGGAAGAAATAAGAACGCGGACAAAAAATGGATTCAAAAAATTGGATTAGCTATTTCTTATAATTTGATTAATTGGGAAAAAGTAAAAAATAATCCAATTTTAGAGGCCGAAAAGTATTATTATATTGATAACCAAAAAAATAAGTTAGGCAAGATTGGCGCTTGGCGCGACCCATTTGTTTTTCAAGACCCCGAATCTCGAAGATATTATATGACTATATCCGCAAGAGAAAAAAATAAAGGAAGAGAATATAATGGATGCGTCGCCATTGCTGAATCGAATAATTTATTAGATTGGAAACTACTTCCTCCAATCTTTTCTCCAGGTGTTTATGATGAAATTGAAACAACTCAAATTATTTTTCATAAAGGTTTTTACTATTTATTTTTTTCAACTCATGCGAGTAATTATGAGCCAGAATTTGCTAAAATAAATGGGTCATTTGGCGGACTGCATTGCTATTATTCCAAAAATCTTTTGGATGATTACAAATCAGTAAATAATAATGGCGTAGTTCTCGGAAATGAAGATGAAATGTATGACGTAAGATTATTACATGATAAAAATGATGATTTCTTCGGGATTGGGTGGCTCAATAAGACGGAAAAAGAAAAATTTGCAGGTAAATTAACGCTGCCCTTAAAGATCAAGATAGAAAAAAATAAAGTTTTTAGAATTGAATAATAAACGAAAGTTTTTTTAACTTGTTTTGCTTAATTAGTTTAAAAAACTTCATTTATCAAAAATAATCTTTACCCTACGCTACCCTAAACCCATGGAATCTTTACTAATTCTTCGCTATCATATAAGATAGTTCTAATGTCGTCCTTTAGACGACCCATTTATTATCCAATGCGCTTAGCTCTCCGTAAGATATCGCTGAGACGAGATAATGGACAAAGTATCACATTTGGCGGAGTTTATCCCGCATAGAGCGCGCCCTTAGCTCAGTGGATAGAGCATCACGCTTCGGACGTGAGGGTCGGGAGTTCAAATCTCTCAGGGCGCGCCTTGCGCGGGAGACCAAGAAATTTTGGGTTCAATCCTAGCAGGGACACTGGATAAAAAAATTTACGGGTTGAATATGTCTTTTGTTGAATATGCCCCTTCTTCAAAATTTTTCTTGCGCAACTGAACTTCATTGACAATATCATTGAATTCCTGCTCCTTGAATTTAGTTATCCTCTTATTAACAATTATGTACTGGTTCTTCTTTTCCTCGCTCCATTCCGATTTATACAGTGTCGCATACAAATAATAAATTCCTCCTAAAAACACCCCGAAAAGGAGAAGGAAGAAAATAAATTTAAAATATTTCTGCCAGTATGAAAATATCTTGCTGCCGATTCCGGATAGATTGATATTGATATTAATCGAATTGATTTTTTTAAAATCCATAGGGTTGAAAATTTATTAATTATTCTAAATAGAATACGGCTTCCATGACAGCGGTCACATTTTTACTCGCCTGCTCATTTGAAGGATTTATTCCGCCCGGATTTTCAAAAATGGAAACATTATCCGGTCGGCTGAACTGGCTGGTTTCTCTTTTAGTGATATTCAAAGAGATTATATCATTCCAGAAATTAATATTTTCCAGTTTTTTGATGAAATTGAAAATATCCCTGTATTTCCCGTATACCAATATCTTCATCTGCAAATAATTTTCACTGGGAAGTTTGATGCTTTCCTCATCTTTTTTCGCTTTTTTGTCTTTCTCTTTTTTTTCTTCATTTATTTCAATTTTTATCTCGTTTCCCGTATCTTTGGCAAGTTTTTCCAGTTCCTCCACTAATTCCACGACCTGATCCTGTCTGGCTAAAACATTTTTTACATAATCCTCATTTTTCCTGTAGATTTCCGCTTGTTCTTTTATTTTTGTCAGATTTTTTGTTTTTTCTTCGTAAACGGTTCTGTCGGCTATTTTCTTCTGGATTTCATCCGTATTTTCCCCGATTTTTGCCGCCAGCGGCCTTACTATAAAAATATAAACCAATATTAAAACAACAAAAAAGAGGACTGAAACAATATATTCCTTATATTTTTTCCATTTATCCGCCATAGAAAAGTTCTTAATTTTTTCTTTTAACGCATTCTTCCTTAACCTTGAAGTCAATCGTAAATTCCAGATCTTCCCTGGAAGTATAGTTAGACAAAGGATAAGTTACCTCGCTGAAACAGGAGGATTTTTTCAGGTTGTCCTGGAATTCCACAAGTTTGTCCCGATTTCCCGCTTTCCCTATGATTGAGATTTTATAGGCCTTCGTGGCTAAATCAGTCAAAAATACGTTTTGGGGAATTATCCCGGACAGTTCTTCAATCAGCAGAGACCAGTAGAGTTTGTTTTTTTTCATCTCTGAAACCAAAATGATTTTTGAATTCATCTGTTTGAATTCTCCTTCATATTTGTTTAATTCTTGATAAACCGAATTTGAAGCAATTAAGGAATTTGATTTATCTATGCTGGATAAATTTATTTTAGTTATCATTTTAACGCTTAGCAGAATAGATATTAATAATAACATGATAAAACAAAATCTAAATCCTTGGCCGAGTATGGTCTGAAAAATCATTCTTTTTTTTATTTCTATTTTTTTCTCTTCTGAAAGAAGATTAAGATAGATATTCATAACTTATATCTCTTAATGCTAAGCCGATGACTGTCGCGAATCTTACTGAATTTTCCTTGTCGATGATTGGCAGACTTTTTTTCAAATCAAAATTTATCCAGGGATTGCCGATTTCTATGTCTCTCCCGGTATTTTTTGAAAGATACGGAACCAGCCCTTTTACGGTCGAACCCGCGCCGCAGACAATAAACCTGTTTATTGAAGAAGAATAATGAAGTCCGTTCAAATAAAAATCCACTGATTTTTCGATTTCCGCGATGAGGTTTTCCAGCACCGGTTTCACTGAAGTGAAAATATGATTGTCCTGATAAGCTGACCCGATTCCGAAGTTTTGTTTCATATCCTCCGCTTCCTTGAAGGAAACATTGCAGTTTTTTGATATGGCATCGGTCAGATTGCTGCTGGAAATTGGAATACTTGAAGTAAAACACGCAATGCCGCCGACAGTCACAAGAAAACTTGTTCTTGTTTCGCCAATATCTATAATCAATGCTGCTTCATTGTTTTTTTCATTTTTAAGCAAGCTCCTGGCCTGGGCAATGGACTCCAGTTCCACGCTTACCACTCTAAAACCAGCTTCTTCCACCACGGAAACATATTGATCTACGATACTTCTCGCAACCGCGACCATAATCACGCTCATCTTATCCGGATCTTTGCTGAAATTAATGTCCAAAATCTGCCAATCATAATAAACCTGATTGATAGCCAGAGGAATATTGGCTTCCACTTCCCATTTTATCGCTTCTTGAATCTCATTTTTTCCCATTTTAGGCAAACTAAGAATTCTCAAAAATGCCTTGGTTTCCGGCAAGGCGCATATTGCGTTTCTGGACCTTATCTTTTTCGGTTTTGCCCGGCCCACAGCTTCCCGGATCGATCTTATGACATTTTCTTTCTTTATTATCTGCCCGTCTACGATGCTGCCCCTCGCGATATCGACTGAATTATAGCCGGCTATTTTCAGCCCTTTCCCGTGTTTTTCTATCCGAGCTACCTTTACGGATAAATCATCTATGTCCAGGCCGAAATTTTCTCCTGAAAAACCGAATAATTTTTTATTGAAGAAACCCATAAAAATTACATTTGATATTTAACCTTTGACAAATTACCGAATAATTTTATGAAAGATTGAATGTCAATTGTCAAATGTCAATTGTCATATTGTTTATATTATAACTCATCCCAGAGATCTATGAAATATTCCGTGCCAGTGGGAAAATAAGGTGGAGGGTAATAAAGCAAGTTGTTGTCAAAATTCAGATTGCGCGTCTGGTAGCCGGTACCGTCCGTGTAAGCAAAGCCATAGCGCAAATTAGTGGCAATTGAGCCATTGACCGTAATTGTGTTTTTGTAGTTAAAAGCGTAGTAATCTCTTCCCACCCGGCCTGACTGCGCTAGGAGAGCGGCGTCAATAGTCAGATAATTTTGGCTGTTTCGTATTACCGAAATATTTTTTTGGGCAAGAAGGCCAATTATGTCTCTTCCGTCAAAATTGGTATAAAGCAGATTGTTCATGCCGATATATGTGTCAGCCGGCGCGCCTCCGATCAAATTGGCAGCTGCAATTGTAACTTTCCTGGTATTAATAGTCCCTTCTATCCAGATATTATCTTCCACGAAAATAACTCCGTCGTCAGGAATAGGATAATTGCTAAGACACTGCCCGCTGCAGGAAGAACAGGTTCCGGTACCGCTGTTATTCAAATAATTTGATATGGAATAGGTAATGGCACTATAGGAATTAACCGTGCAAACATCAAAAGTATCGTCAGTTTTAAGAATAATGCGCCTTCCTCCGCCAGTATCATTAAGATATCGGCCGTTTCCGCTTTGCGCTTCGCTTTTTATGAAATTGAGGTCGGAGAGAACGCTATTGAAATCCACCTCCGGAACTTCCAGTTTTCTTCCAGCTTCAAAAACATCAGCCCGGCTCGGAAGAGTTTGGCAGGGAGGCGGAGCGGAGGGAATGGGATCAACCGGAGCCACATGGGTATGGACGGCAAACTCATCTGCGCCGCTATGATCAGGATCATCATAGCGGCAAAGCAAACTGGAAACAATATTTTTCGCCACGCCATCAAAGCGGATTCCCTTATTGGAATGAATTTTTCCGCTGACTGTGGTTCCTGAACCAAACCTCATATTGTCATTGGCTAACACCGCGTATTCGCTCCAGGATGGGCGCCGGAATCTCGCTTGGATCACCCGTTTGACATTTGGCTCTTTATAAGTCCACCCCGTCGATTTTACGATGACAATAGTGGAACTTACATCCGGAGGCTGGACTTCGATTTTGTACTTGCCGATTACTCCTCCTTCCGGATCGGAAAATTCTGTTTCATAGGGCGTGCCCACTCCATAAGGATTGCCGGTTTGCCAAAAGTCCTTTATTTGCTGGGCGGTTTTGCCTGAAATTTCATGCGCCAGATACCAGCGATAAAAATAAATTCCCGCCTCCGCTACCTGAAAAGCTCTTTCCTTTTCTACTCTATTAATTCCAAATTTAATTTGAGAGGAAACATATTGGATGATCGAAGTAAGAATAACTAAAACAACGGACATAATTACCAAAGCATAGACCAGGGCAGATCCGATTCTATTTTTATTTCTATTTTTTTCTTTTTTCATCCCAATTATGTTTTAATCACTGAACCCTGTCGTAATCATTAAGATTTCTAAGTTCGACAAAGGTCTGTTGATGAATATTATCAGGAGAATGATTGATATCAATATTGATCTCCAATAATATCTTTACAAGCCGTATAACTGAAACATCGGCTGGCGTGCTTACTGGATTATTTGCCTGATCTCCCGGGTAATCTTTGTTGTAATAATAAAAAACTGGGGTGCTGGCGCCATTGACGATATTTTCCGCGATTGTTTGTGTTTGCTGGTCTCCAACGGGATATGTTTTTGGGAATCCTCCGGCAGGATCAGTAATACCCATAAATATTTTTCCTGCGGAATAGTAAAAATGCAGCCGTTCAGTAACGCCATCTTTATCAAAATCAGAAAAAATGGTAAAATCATTGTCATCCGCCGCTTTGATTGGATATGCTCCGTCATCGGCTTGCCGTGTTTTCCTGATATAACTGGCTATTTTATTCACTCCTTGGGAAACAGCAAAGGCGGATTGACCCATTTCAAATATATAAGAATTGGCTCTCCAGCTTTTGGCAAATAACAGCGTAAATCCTTCAATGCCAATCGTAAAAATCGCTATTGCCACAATTGTTTCCACGATTGTCAGCCCTTTTTTGTTTTTGAGTTTCATATTTTTATTCCGGAGTTAAAATCACTTGCTGCGAAATGAATTTATTAATGCTGATTGAGGATGAATAGCTTTGAAATCCGCTTGCTGATACCTCCAAATTGTACGCCCCAGCCGCTGCTTGAAAAAATGAAAGTCCGTCTTCCAATGTAGTTTCAGTCGAATCATACCCTGTGCCGTTTGAAAGTCTGACCTGCGCTCCGCTGATTGGGGAACTATCATCGCTTCTTATAACACTAACGAGGAGTGAGTCCGCATTATCATCCGCGAATTTTATTTTCACTGTCTTTGTCTCATCGGGAATAAGCGAAAAGGGAGAAATTGGATCGGTGCTAATAAATGTGTAGCCGGAAACGGAGCCGATGTTATAGATCGCATACTGGCCTGGACTTATTAAATTATACTCCTTTTCTCCTGAAGCGTTGGTTGCGACACTGATTTCATCAAGATTATAAACATTATCAAAGGGACTGATTTTTTTTGTCCCTAAGATTCTTCCTCCTTTAATGTCAAATTGCGCGTTAGGAATCGGCGCGTCATTCATATCAATACTTAGAATATCTAAATTTGACACTTTATTCTGGAAAATTGTTTTTGTGTTTATTGATCCTAAGCTAACAGAAGCATTGGTATCCACGGGGTTATAGTCGGGAATTGTCAAGGGATCGACGGTGGCCACGGTCTCATAGCCATTTTTGGAAACGGTAATTTGGTATTTTTGAGTTGATGCTTCCGCGCCGGGAAACATCAAGTTGCCTGAATTATCCGTGTTTAATGTGATGTCCACGGCGGGAGAAATGTCGTTATTAACTATATGAACTGTTGACTGCGGCACGCCTCCTTGGCTATTCATGACATTTATTGATAAGACGCCCTTGCCGGCATCAACTTCAAGACCGGGAGGAACAAATCTTGAAACCAAACTCACTTCCCCGATTCCTCCCCAGGTAACTGTTACTTTTGCTCTTTTATAGTCATTGGGAACTGAATCATCCGGATAAGTTCCATCAAAGGCATCATCAATAAACTGAATAAAGGTCTTAACATGATAGCTTTTCCCATTTTCCGTAACATCCTCATCAGCCAATATGTTTCCATTTGGTATTCCGCTCTGCACTCCGATATTATCATATTGCAAATTCCTGATAATTTCCATTTTCTCGCTTGCCAAAGCAGTTGCTCCCATCCGGTTTTTAGATTCAATGATATGTTTCATTCCCAAACTCCAGGCGGAATAAAAAGTTACGGTGATAACCGAAAAAATAAAAAGAAAAACCAGGGATTCAATTATGGTAAATCCTGAATTTAAAATTTTAAATTTGAAATTTGAAATTTTCATTTGATATTTTCCAGCACGCTGTACATCGGCTGGAACATAGAAACCGCGAAAAATCCCACCGCTCCCCCAATGAGAAGCATCAGCACCGGTTCGATGATAGAAGACAGATTCTTCGTAATCTGCGCCACTTCATCTTCATAAAACTCCGCCAGCTTGAACAGCACTACTTCGGTTTTTCCCGTTTCCTCGCCCACTTCAAGCATTTGGGAAATAAGCGAGGGAAAAATTTTTGAATCGGGTGTTATTACTTTGCTTAAATTCACTCCTTTCTGCACTTGATCGATAGCCCTTTCAATTTCTTTCCTGAAGTAGTAATTGCCCAGAGTATTGGCAACGATGTTTAATGAATCAATGACTGAAACTCCGCTTTTAAGGAGGGAGCTGTAGATTCTGGCGAATCTCGCGCAATTTATCTTCATCGTAAGATCTCTGGTCACTGGCAAATGGAGCGTAAGAAAACTGAAAAATTTTTTCCCCGCTTCGGTTTTGCGGAATAAAGAAACGAGAGCGATAAAGCCAAATAATAACAAGGTGACCAAAATACTGTGATTACGAAGAATATCGCTTATATTTATCACAAACTGCGTCGTCTTGGGCAGTTCGACATTCATATCCTTGAAAGTACTGGTGATTTTCGGCAAAACATAGGTGAGCATCAGGACCGCGATTCCTATCATCGCCACTACTATGACAGCGGGATAAAGGAGGGCTCCCCTCACTTTGCTTATTAGTTCGTGCTCTTTTTCAAGTTGAATCGCGATGATTTGCAGGGACTCATCGAGATTTCCGCCGGCCTCTCCCACCTTGACCATATTCACGAAAAGTTCATTGAAAACCGGCGGATATTTCGCCAAACAGTCGCTTAGATTTTTTCCTCCCTGAAGTTCTTCGCCGATTCCCTGCAATATTTTTTTGAATTTTTTGCTTCTGGCTTGAATAGAAAGATTACTCATCGCTTTTGTTATATTGACTCCCGAAGCGACCATAACGCTCAAGTTTCTCGCGAACATCATTTTTTCCTTGAGTGGAACGCGGGCAAACCGGTCAAAAAATTTCACTCCCACTTTATTTTTTTCAGATAATTCCCTGACTGAAGTAATCAAAAATCCCTCCGAACGCAACTGGAGCGCCAGGGTTTTTTCATCTTTGGCGACCATCTCCCCGCCTTTGGATTCTCCGTTATATCCTTTAGCTGTATAAATATATTTGGGCATAAGCGCTTTGCTAAAATCAAAATGTAAAAGTCAAAATTTAAAATTAAGGTATCGCTTTGCGATGATATTTTACAAAAATCGTAGCGAAGCTACTCCTAAATTTTTATTTTTGTCCGCCAGCCGGCGGATTAATTTTGCATTTTTTTATTATTCTTTTGTTACTCTTAACACCTCCTCGATTGAGGTTAATCCTTGAACCGCTTTTAAAAACCCGTCTATTATCATAGTTTCCATGCCGTTCTCCTTGGCCTTTTTTTCAATTTCTTCCGATGATGAGGCCTGAATAATTAATTTCCTGATATCCTCGTCTATTTCCATCACCTCGTATATGCCGATTCTGCCGTGATATCCTTCATTATTGCATTGATCGCACCCTTTCGGACGGTAGAATTCAACATCTTCAAATTTTTCCTTGCGCTGCATCATTTTTTTCAGCTGTTCTGAACTTTTCAAAAATTTGAAAATATCTTCGATATTTATGTTGTCTTCGAGGGACTTTAATTCCTTTTTGTCGAGTTTATATTCGCTTTTGCAATCCGGGCAAAGGCGCCGAACCAGGCGCTGGGCTATCA
>MFRX01000033.1:3926-6791 GCA_001784725.1 Candidatus Moranbacteria bacterium RIFCSPHIGHO2_02_FULL_40_12b | reverse complement strand
CCAAATGCCCCGTCATCGCCGCGTGAAGCGCGATCTCCATTGTCTCGTTATCCCGTATTTCACCGACCATTATAATGTCCGGATCCTGGCGCATAAGCGCCCGGAGTCCCGCCGCAAAGGTCATTCCTATTTTGGGATTTACCTGCGTCTGGTTTATTCTTGGCATTCTGTATTCTACCGGATCCTCAACGGAACTTATGTTCACTTCCTTGGTATTAAGAATATCCATTATGGTATACAGGGTAGTTGTTTTGCCTGATCCCGTCGGCCCGGTGACTAGAATTATTCCGTTGGGCCTTTTTATTTCCCGGTGCACTATTTCCAAGTCCCTGCCGACCAGGCCCATTTTTTCCAAAGTTAAACCCTTGGATGATTCGTCTAAAAGACGCATTACCACTTTCTCTCCGTCAAAAACAGGCAGTATGCTTATCCGAAAAGATATTTTGTAATTATCTTTCTCAATTTTAAACCTTCCATCCTGCGGAAGGCGGTGCTCGTCAAGCTTCAGATTGGAAAGCACTTTTATTCTGGCAACAATGCCTGAAGTCACTTGTTTCGGCAAATTCATTGCGTCGTGCAGTATGCCGTCTATCCGGTAACGCACTACCACTTGTTTTTCCCCGGGCTCGATATGAATATCGCTGGCTGACTGGATTATGGCGTGCTTCAGAAGAGTATCGACAATGCGGATGATCGGCAGACCATGAGCTACTTCTTCAAGATTTTCTTCCTCGCCTTTTTCCTCAACTTTTTCCGCGTCTCTTTCAATGATGTCGCCGAATTCGGCTTTTAAACTTTTCTCGTATTGTTTAATAATGCTGTCAATACTCTCCTTTGAAGTCAGACAGGGAACAATATGCAGTCCCGTTTTTTTTCTTATGAAGTCGATTGTCTGGAGATCATCCGGATTAATCATGGCGACCTTCAGGTCATTCCCGCTTTTTTCGAATGCGATAATACTATATTTTTTGGCAATGGGTTCTGGAACTATTTTCAAAATGTCAGGCGTTATTATTTCCTTTGACAAATCAACAAAAGGAATGCCTAAAATGTAGGCGTATAATTTCCTAAGTTCTATTTCGCTGATTAATTTCTTTTCTAAAAGCAGATCTCCCAGCAGTTTTTTTTGTTTTTGGGCTTCTTCGAAAGTTCCAAGCACCTTTTCCGAATCGATCAATCCCGAATCAAGCAGGAAATCCTTGAGTTGTTGGTTCTCAATCCTCATTTTTTATTTTTGTTAGCGTGTGGCCTAATTTATTTTTAATATTTCTTTTATTTTAGCGACAACTTCTTCCAGTTTATAATCGGCTTTCACCAGATATGTAGTCGCGCCTAAATTCAGCGCTTTTTCCACGTCACTGTAACTTCCAAGATTAGTTAAAAGAACGATAGGAATTTTTAAGGTATTATCGTCGGATTTCAATTCTTTTATGACTTCATAGCCATTTTTTCTCGGGAGTACTATATCGAGAAGTATCAAGTCGGGCTTTTCTTTTTTAGCCAAAATTACTCCATCTTCTCCATTAGAAGCCCCAAGTGTCTCAAAATTTTCCTTTTTAAGATACTCAATGAGAGTTCTTTGAAGATTCATATCGTCTTCAACAACTAATATTTTTGCCATACATAATTATATTGTCACATTGCCAAATAGTTAAATTGTCAATGGCACACGCTAATCGCCAAAAAACTATTTTTTAACAATTTAACAACGCAACAGTTTAATAATTAATTTATTTGGCGCGGGATAGCCATTGATAAATTCACGCTTCAGTCATTATCGGCAGTGAAAAATAAAACGTGGATCCCTGACCTTCTTTAGTATCAAACCATATTTTCCCCTTTGAACTTTCAATGATTTTCTTGGCGATATAAAGGCCCAAGCCCGATCCTTCCGTGTTATATTTAACCACATTGTCGCTGCGAAAAAATTTATCGAAGACCTTGTCTTTTTGGCTTTCAGGAATGCCAACGCCGTTATCTTTGACGCTCACAACTAAGTTATCGCCTTGCTGGCGCGCCTCAATGCCAACCTTTCCTTTTTCTTTGGTATATTTTATCGCGTTTGTCAGAAAATTATCAACGACTACGCCGATTCTTTTTTTGTCTCCGATTATTTCCGGAATCGTTCCGTTGTTGGAAAATTCTATTCTGACATTATTGGCCTGAGCCATAATCAAATTATTCTGGATGACCTCTCTTATAATTTCCGCAATGTTTATTTTTTCCTTATTAAGAATAAATCTTCCCTGATCAAATCGCGCCACATCCAAGAGATCATTGGTTAATTTAACTATTCTTCTGTTGGCTTCGGAAATTGAACTGATGATTTCCAGCTGTTTATTATTAAGCTCTCCTTTGTATTCTGCAAGAAGAAGTTCGATTTCCCAGCTTATTTCCGTCGGGGGAGTTTTTAGCTGATGGGAAACAATGGAAATGAAATCCGATTTCATTTTATTGACCTTGGCTATTTGCTCCACGCTTTGGATAACGGAATTCCCGATAGACATTATTACGATTACCACGATTATTTCGCTCAATATAAGAAGTTCCGGCGAGCTTTTGTCCCTTGAAATAAAGTAAACGAGCGTCATGGCGGCCATAACCACTATTCCCATCACAATAAAAAGGAAACTGGGGGTTTTCCAGACGCTTATTCCCAGTTCATCAGCTTGCTTTTTTATGTTAAAATCGTTAATAATAACCATACGGATAAATTATAACACAAATTACGAAATATCGCACGCCAACTTATGTTGGGAGAAAAATATTATACAATAAAATAGTCACTGGTCAGAAAATACTAATAATTTGATTAATTCAATATATAAACAATAAAAACATATAAAAAAACTCGGCTGAACAAAG
>MFRX01000033.1:0-3879 GCA_001784725.1 Candidatus Moranbacteria bacterium RIFCSPHIGHO2_02_FULL_40_12b | reverse complement strand
CCATGCTTCAGTCGTGAGAAGCATGGCCGCGACCGAAACCGCGTTTTCCAATGCAGTCCTTGTCACTTTCAGAGGATCGATAATTCCCGCTTTTATCATATCCGCTTCAAATTTGTCTTCGCTGGCATTGTATCCATAGTTTGGATTCTTGCTTTCTATAATTTTGTTCAAAACCACCGCGGAGTCCTTCTTTCCGGCATTAGAAACGATCTGTTTTAAAGGTTCATTTAGGGCTTTGAGCAATGTCTCATAGCCGGCCTTGTATTCATGGCTGCCGGAAACTTCCGAACCCGATAAAATCGCGACTGCTTTGGTTAAAGCGGTCCCTCCACCAGAAACAATTCCTTCTTCCACCGCCGCTTTAGTTGCCGCCAAGGCGTCTTCCATCTTGTGCTTCATATAGGTAAGTTCGGTTTCGGTGGCGGCTCCGACTCTGATAATGGCCACTCCGCCGGAAATTTTGGCTGCTCTTTTTTGCAGTTTTTCTTTGCCATAGTCGCTTTCCGCTTTTTCAATTTGCGTCTTGATTTGCTCAATTCGGGCTTCAATATCTTTCTTTTTCCCTTTTCCTCCGACGACAGTCGTGTCGTCTTTTGAAGAAATCACTTTTTGGGCGCGCCCCAGCGCGCTGATTTCAATATTTTCCAGTTTCATTCCCTTGTCTTCGGTTATTACCTGGGCGCCCGTAAGAACCGCAATGTCATCCAGCATCGCTTTCCGGCTGTCGCCAAATTCAGGAGCTTTAACCGCCAGAACATTCAGCACTCCCCGCAATTTATTCACGACGAGCGTCGCCAGCGCTTCCCCTTCCACTTCTTCGGCGATAATCACCAGCTCCTTTCTCCCGTTTTGGGCAAGTTTTTCCAAGATCGGAAGAATTTCCGAAATCGCGGATATTTTTTTATCGGTAACTAAAATATACGGGTCCTTCAGTTCCGCGGTCTGCGAATCTATTTTGGTAATCATATAAGGGGAAATATAACCCTTGTCAAAACTCATCCCTTCCACCACTTCTTTGGAAAGTCCGAATGTCTGGGAATCCTCAACGGTAATCACTCCGTCTTTTCCCACTTTTTCCATCACATCCGCTATAAGCGCGCCCATTTCCTTGGATTCGGCGGCGATAGTCGCGACTTGCGCGATTTCCTCCTGGGAACTTATTTTTTTGGAATTCTGGCGGAGTATCTTTATTATTTCATTTTTTCCGGCTTCCATGCCTTGGCGGATTCCAATAGGATTAATTTCGGTTTCGACGAATTTCAGCCCTTCCCGCACCAGCGCCTGCGCGATTATTATCGCGGTAGTGGTTCCGTCCCCGGCCGCTTCATTGGTTTTGTCAGCCACTTCTTTGATAAGCTCCGCGCCGATATTTTCAAACTTGTCTTCCAAATCAATTTCCTTGGCGATGGTCACTCCGTCATTGGTTATCGTCGGGGATCCAAAACCCTTGTCCAAAACAACATTCCTTCCCTTGGGGCCCAATGTTACTTTGACCGTATTGGCCACCTTGTCAATTCCCTTTTTGATTCTTTTGCGAGCATCCTCGCTGTATTTAATTTGCTTTGCCATTTTTGTCTACTAGGTACGAGTAGCTACAAAAATGAGCACCCCGCACCAGTTCGCTCTTAAAATTTTAATTTGCTTAATATTTAAGCCGAAGGCGACAACGCACATAAAATATTCCATTTAGCAAAACCACTATTGGAACTAGTGCTGGGGTCGCCATTCAATTATTTATCCGATCACCGCCAAAATATCCTCGCTTTTTACTATCAAGAATTCTTGGTCGTCAATTTTTACCTCGGTTCCCCCGTAACGGTTGTAAATTACTTTTTGTCCTTTTTTTACCTTTATTTTCTTGTCATCTCCAACGGCGATAACTTTCCCTTCCTGCGGCTTTTCTTCCGAAGCGCTCTCGGGAAGATATATCCCGGTTTCGGTTTTTTTCCTGTCCGCTTTCATCGGCTCCACCAGCACGTTTTCGCCCAAAGGCGTTATTTTTGATTTTGCCATAATTGTCTGCGAGCTGTGCGAGCAGCTACAATTATGAGCACCCCGCACCAGTTCATTATCTAAATTTTAATTTATTAAAATTTTAAGCCGAAGGCGACAACACACGCAAGATTTTCTATTTAGCAAAAGCATTACCGGAACTGGTGCTGGGGTCGCTATATTTCACAATTATTAATTTATTCAATTAGCAATCGCCAAAAGCGACTGCTAATAATCATTATATGAATTATCATTTTATTGTCAAGAGCGTGTTTTTAATAAACTAAAAAGATACCCCGAAAGATATCTTTTTATCAATAAATTACCAGAGAACTTCTAGGAAACGGAACGACCTGTTGTTCCAACGATTGCTAGCGTCGTTCGCATTGACATCCGCCAACCCGCCGTTGTCAGAGTTGCCTCCGTTGAAACGATCGCGGCGAGAGTCAAAAATTTGTCCGCTTCCGCCCTTGCCACTGGAGATTGAAGGCGTAAAGCCGATCTCTCTCCTGAATTTTATTCCGCGGCATCTCCGCTTTGGCGGAAAACCCGCGCTAGAAGCAGACAAGCAGTGCTCTAATAATTTTGGTATCGGGCGAACCGCTATCCCTTGAGACCGGTTGCATTAGCCCGCCTTTACTTTATCAAAAAATTTATAAAAAGAAAAGAGCTTGGAAAAAAATTTTTCCAAGCTCTCAAAATCCAAGGATCAAGAATCCATTATCCCGCTTCGCGGGATTAGAGCACCGCTAGGAAACGGAACGACCTGCTGCGCCAACGATAGCCAGCGCCGTCCGCATAGACATCCGCCAACCCGCCGCAGTCAGAGTTGCCTCCGCCGAAACGATCGCGGCGATACCTATAAAATTCATCGCACCAAATGGAAGTGTTCGTTTTTCCGTCATCTTTTCTCGGCATATGCCGGTAAAGCTGGGGGATAACAATTCTTTCAGTCGTAGTTTCAAGGCGGCAAGATTTCACTTTCAACGCACTAGCCGCCGCCTGCAAAATAAAATTCATTTCATGATCCGCTGAACTGTTAAATCTGGAATTTCGCGAATAATAATTGGTTATTCTGCCGTCTTTGCGAAGCTTTTTCATAACTCCGCCCACAATTCCGTCTCTTTTCCACATTTGAACCCCGCTGTCATATGCCGGTTTCAAACGGGTGTCAATTAAAACTGTAACGCCCTCAGTTTCCGCTTTGTCTATTTTTATCAATTCTCCATTGACATCGCGAAAAACATTTCCATTGGCCAATTCCCGATAATAATTATCGGGAATTGCAATCTCCATGCCGGGCAAATTAACGCCTTGCTTGAAGACATGCGGCGGAGGACAGTGAACCTCAAAAAAATTCCGCTTCCACCACGCTATTTTTTTCGGACCGATTTTTTTCAGTTTTTCGGCAAACATCAAAAGACCGAATTCCTGTCCGAAAAAGGCCAGATGCGCCTTGCGCTCTGCTTCAAGGATGGGGATAGTCCAATCATTACTTGAAGATTTGATCACCGGCTTAACAATATGCCGGTGTTCAATTATGCGCTGCAGATCATCAAGCGTTAAACCTTTCCCGAACTCCTTAACGCCTCGCAACAACTGACTGTTAATTTCATGCTGTTGCTTGAAATATTGTTCAAGCCAATCCAACAACTTTTTGTCCGGCGTCTGATCCGGATTTACGACCAATTTTTTTTCCATGGCCGCCTCCTTAAAATAGATTTTCAAAGGACAAAGCCCTTTTTTCGCCGAAATATCAAAGATATTTGGCGATACGCAATACTAGCATAAAACCGAAAAAAAGCAATAGTTGAAAATAAAAAATAACCCGAATTCTAAATCTAATTTAAATCCTGTAATTTGCAGAAAGTTATCCACAACCCCATT
>MFRX01000032.1:5219-7692 GCA_001784725.1 Candidatus Moranbacteria bacterium RIFCSPHIGHO2_02_FULL_40_12b | reverse complement strand
GGAAATTAAAAATTCATTCTGAACGTTAGTGAAGAATGGAGTTTTGACTATCTTTTCCCATGGATTTACTTTTCCGCTTGGCAAATAAACTCCGTGAAAAAAGATAAGACCTATTTAGTTGTCAAGAAACGCTCCTGCGGAAAAATTTATAATCGGAATTTTATTATTTAAACCGATAACAAATTTCTCGGCATGAATGATAACTGCTTCTTTACTAATTACGAATTTTTACGAATATACGAAAAGTTTTTCTTAATGAATTCGTATATTCGCACTTGATTAGCAATTCGCAGAAAAAAACAAAAACCGCTCTGTTAAGCGGATTCAAGTCAATAAAAACAAGGACGCAATATCAAATCCGCTTTTTTCTTATTTTTTGATTTAATTTCCTCAAGGGCTTAAGTTAATTATTATTTTTCATTGAGGCGCTAGCATTCATTACGGTACTTTGGATTTTAGCATACCTCAAAATCTTGTCAACCCCGCCCCAGTTTTTAGAAAAATACGACCGTTAAGTAAAATTTCAGCCGAAGGCGTGTCCGTGAATAAGTCCCCAAATAATACTCGCATTTTATTTTGAAACTGGGGCGGGGTCAGCCCAAAAAGAAAAACAGAAAACCACCGCGTTAGTCCTCTGTTTTTCTAATGATTTAATAAAACGCTTTGATTAATGCTTGGAAATTTCTTCCCTTAGCTTTTTAAGAACCGCTGCCGCTTCGTCACGCCCGCCCAAACCGAAAGAAAGCCCGATCGCCAGCGATAAAGCGGCGATTATTCCGATAAATATGGTGTTAACCAGAGATACCGCTATCCCGAGCTGGATTAACGCCGCCAAAAGGCCGAATATGACGATTGACCATTTCGAAAGCGTCGCCAGAACCGAAGCGCTCATTATTCCCGCTGCTTTAGTGCTTGATCTCACTACCCGATGAACGAGATTTCCGACCAAAACCGCCACCGAAAGGATAATCGTGGCTACGACAACATTAGGCAGATAGTTTATAATGTCATTCAAAAATCCCGTCACCTGATCCAGTCCCAAAATATCAGTGGCAGCCATCAGAAATACCAGCACCAAAAACCACTTGACCAGTTCCCCGAAAAACTTTGAAACGCTTAATTCGATGCCGGCGTTCTTGAACTTCTCCCCGGCTTTCAGCCGTTCAACCACCTGGTCGACTCTGATGATTTTAATGACTTTCTCGGCGACTTTTCCCAGAATTCCGGCAATAATCCAACCGACAATAAAAACTAAAACTGCTCCCAAAAAAGCCGGAAGAAAATTAATAAACCTTCCCCAAAGATCCTGAAGGGATATCCCTATTACTTCCCCCCATGTCTGTACTGAATTCATAATTCACCTCCTTTCGCCGATTTTACCTCCGTTAGAACGGAGCTGTAAAATCGAGCGCCCCGCTCCAATTTGGAGTTTTTATTTATTAATTACCACGAATTCAGCCGAAGGCGTTTCCGTGGCACAACTATTTATTGCCTCGTCCCACTTTGAAATTGGGGCGGGGCTGCATTTGTAAAAATTATCTATTCCGTGGCGTCTTCAAAATTTTCCGAATTGGCAGTATTTTCCGGCGTATTTTCAGCGCCATTCTCAATATTGCTTATCATTTTTTCCACCTGTTTTCGGGTGTCAGAAAGATTTTCCGGAATTAAATCCAAGACCTTCCTGTATTCCGCCAACGCCTCGCTTTTCCGGTTGGTTCTTTCATAAAGCAGGCCTAAGTTAAAGTGGGAGTTGATTTCCTTGTCGTTGACGCCCAAAATCTGCTTGAAAAGGTTTTCCGCGTTCGCGTTGTCGTTTTCCTTTCCCCGCGCCTGATATAGCCGCCCAAGATTAAAAGCGTAATTAATATTGCTCCTGTCCAGTCCAAAGGCAACGGTCATATTTCTAATCGCTTCATCGAGACCGCCCAGCGCTTCTTCCGCCAAAGCCAGATCAAAGTATGCCGGAGCGAAATTTTTCTTTTTGCCGATTGATTTTTTAAACAAGTCCTTCGCTTCCTGGATTAGCTTTTCTTTTTCTTGATTGGATTCGCCTTTGGCGGCGGAACCCAGAGCAACCGCGTAGCGCAGTTTTACTTCGCCCAACTTAAGATAGTAGTTTGGATTTCCCGGTTCCAGTTCGGAGGCGATTTTATAATTATCCTCCTGTTGCTTAAGAGCGGCGTTTTCGCCTTTCGCGTAGAGGCCGACATTTTCCCAGACAAAAGCCAGCGATTCAACCGCCACCGCGTCGTTAGGCATCAAATTTTTGCCTTTGGAAACATTTTCAATCGCCTTATTCAAATAATCCGCCATGATATCGCTGGATGCCGTCTTTCCTCCCTTGATTATTTCATTGTTGGCCAAAGCCATATACTCCAGTCCCAGACCGGAATAATACCTTCCCTCTCTCCCGTATAAATCAATCGCTTTTTTGATTTTAGCAACCGATTCAACCGTAACCTGCCCGCTCGCG
>MFRX01000032.1:0-5204 GCA_001784725.1 Candidatus Moranbacteria bacterium RIFCSPHIGHO2_02_FULL_40_12b | reverse complement strand
TGAGGGCGTATTTCGCCGATGCTTTGAGAGTGAGTTTGAGATAATTTTCTTCGGCCGCGCTCTCATAAAGAACCGCCGCCATCGCCAGGATTGCCAGCGCGGACCCGATTAATATAAGCCCTCCTTCCATCCGGATAAGGGAAAAATTTACGGCAAATACGACCACGGAAGACATGAGTCCCAGAGAATATAATTTGTTTTTTTCCCTGTCTTTCAGAAGATAGTGGCCGGCAGAGCCGATATAGGAAAGCAAAACAACAATAAGCGCGAGCGTCCCCAATATTCCGATAGCCGGAAGCGCCTCAAAGAAAAATCCCGCCGCTTGGTAAAGGCGGATTCCTGAAAAAGCGGTTTCATTGTAATTGTCCGGACGGAAGCGGGAAAAATCATAGCCGTAAGTCGCCGGTCCGGAGCCGAGAATAAATTTGTCTTTTACCGAATTCTTCGCGATATCCCAGGAGATTTTGTAGAAGGCCGGCACTTTCGTAGGCAGTTCAATTTTGGCGATATCAAATCTTATTGAAAGTATAATGACCATTATCAGCACGAAGGTAAGCATGGGAATCCATGTCCAGTTGGCCGGGGTCTCAACCATTTTGGAAAGCATAAAAACCAGAAATACGATCATCCCGAAGAACAGCCCCCACCATGACATATAATTATGGAGGGCCGCGACCAGGGATAAATTCAAAACCAAACCCGCGATTCCCGTGACAACAGCGATAAATTTCAAAAATGGATTTGCCTTGGCGCTTAAAAGGACTTTGAAAATAATCGCGATGGTTATCGGAATCATAATCGCGAAAAAAGCGCCAAGATTTTCCAGGGAACCCAGGAGTCCCAAAGGCGCGAATTTTTTTATCTGCTCCGGCAGAAAGTTGATATTCATAAGCATGAGCGCGGAGTAGACGGAAACCAAAAGTCCCGATGAAAACAGCGCGCCGACCGACCAGCGGAAAAGGGCTCCGCTGAAATTGCTCAAATACAGATAGTAAAAAATGATTATCGCCGTCACGGAAAAAAACCCGCGCGACGGATCGCCGAAAAATCCCCAGAGCGAATGCCAGCGGTCAATGGAAAATATCGTGGAAGCCAGATATACCAGCCAGAAAATGAGTATCGGGATATCCAGCGGGGTGCGGCGGATTTTCATTGATTCCTCCAGTACCCCGCGCGAAGCCCAGGCGACCAGCCCCAGAAGAACCCAGAAGTAAAAATAAATCTGCTTTTCAAAGTCAATTCCCTGGAAAGCGCGGCCGGTGAAAAAGAGCGGAAGGCCGAGAAAAACCATAAAAACGCTGAATTTTACCAGCACGTCGGCGAATTTCGCCAAAAAACCCCGCTTCTTTTTTTCTGGAGCATATTCCTCTTTCGCTTTTTCAGCCGTTTTTCTGATCGATTTTATTTCTACTCTCTCCTTTTTTTCGGCGAAAAAATCCTTAATCATTTCATTTCTCATAATTTTCAATAAATTTCAAAATATAAGCGCAATACATGGTATATTGCGCCAGAGCTTCTTCCACGGTCTCATAAATCTTGTCTTCAAGCAGATTATTGTACTCATGCACGATTTTATTCCGAAACCCCGCGCTTTCGGAAACTTTTTGGGCAAAATCTTTCGGCAAAATATTCATTTCTCCCATTCTTAAAAATGTCTCCGCAGAGGTTTCCGGAGCTTTTTCTTTTAAATCCCCCAATTCGGCGATGGTATGAGAATTAACATCTATCGCTCTTCCAATTATCTCCACCAGCACCAGCTTAAGCGTGCTCCATTTATAAAAATCCCCGGAAATTTCATCAATTGTATACGCTTTTAATTCCTGCAATCTTTCCAGATCTCTCTGAATAAGCTCTATCTTGGTTTTAATTAATTCTTTATCTAACATAGATTTTTTTCAAATGATCGGCTCTTTTTTTCAGCAATACATCTCTTAAATTGCGGAATTTTTTCCCTTCCTGGAAAGAACGGATGGCGTATAATTTAAAAAGATTGTATTCGTGCTCATCGCCATAAAGCAAGATTCCATTTTTAACAACCTGATAGAGAAAAAACGGGCTTGTTTTATGCAGGGATTTTACATCCATCTCTCTAACTTTAAAAATATCAGCGAACTCGTTTATCAGATCAACCACCTCTTCAAAAGAAAGCGGCTTTTCGCCCAAAACAGCGACGTCAATGTCGCTGCCTTTTTTCGCTTTTCCCCTGGCCTGCGAGCCGTAAAGCACAACTAACTTCAGGTTGTGTTTTTTTCCCGCCTCGGCTATTTTAGGTTTTAACAATTCTACATCAATCATAACCTAATTATAAGCCCAAAATGAAAAAAAGACAACTCTCTTGCTAACTGATAAATCTCCAAATCTTTCAGGGGAATATATTTTTTCTTTTCCATAATATCCTGATATATTAGTATCAAATAAAATCATTTTCCTAATTTCCCAAATTGTATAATTCCGTAATCTCGGATTGCGACAGCGCCCGGTTATAAACGCGGACTTCGTCAATGGAACCATCAAAAAAATTGGAACTACCCTCTGATCCTAAAAATAAAGAAGCGGTTGTTGCACTGATGTTTCCGGAAACAGTGCTAACGACGGTTCCGTTATTTCCATCAACGTAAACAATCATTTGACTGCCATTATAAGTTCCGACGATATGGTGCCACTGGTTTGTTGTAATTGTATTTACACCACCACCTTTAGGCCAAGTTCCCTCTATTTTCAACCACCAAGTCAGATTAGTTTCCCCTTGTCTTCTAAACTCCCAGGTATAACCTCGAAATAAAATTCCTTCATAGGGAGTATATCCTGGATTGTATTTAACCCACATTGCTATTGATATTTTATCTGTACCATTGATGGTATTTAAACTTGTTGAATTAGGTATTGTTACATAATCATCGCTTCCGTCAAAATACATTCCCTGCCCCACTTTGCCGATGGCCGGGGAGGTGGACTGCGACATATTGGCGAACGTTCCGGTGTTGGTTCCCACCGGTGATTTGTCGGCGGTTGTTCCGGCGGTGGCGCTGGTCCAACTTGTGTCCTGACCGTCAAAAGTCCAGTAGCCGATAAGGCCGCTGGTCAGTTTATTCGCCTGCGAAGCGTTGATTTTGACTGAAGTCAGGCCGGCAGTATTCAGTTTGACCGAAGTCAAGCCGGACTTGTTGACGGTCATTGCCGCGCGGGACTGGTGATAGAAATAACTGCCGGCGACGGCGGTTATTGTCAGGATGATGAGGATGTATTGAAGAGTTTTGGATTTCATAATAATTTCTAAATTATTTCCCATGGAAAACGATACAACCTATTTTTTATTCTGCCATTCAAACTGACTACTCTATAATCTTTCTTTTTGTATTTCCGGTTGAAATAATCAATTGCCGTTGAAGAGTGCTGTTCAAAATTCAGTTTCGCTTCAATCGGCAGAATTTTATTTTTATCCTTCAGGATAAAATCTATCTCTTTCTTATCAGCGGTTCTCCAATAAAAAACAGCGCGTGTTCCATATCGCTTAATCAATTCGGAAAAAATAGCGGTTTCAAAAACATTGCCAATGATCGTTTTTTGGAAATTTTTAAGCCACAGCAGCTGCATCAGTCCGCTGTCATAGAAATATATTTTCGGCAATTTGAAAAGTTCCGCGCGGATATTTCCGCTGTAGGGACGAACCAGTTTTAAAATATAAGTATTTTCCATTATGAATAAATATCTCTCAACTGTTTGCTTGGCGATTTTACAAGTATTGGATAGCTCCGTAACATTCAAAAGATTGCCGCTCTGCGAAGCCAGCGCCTCCAGTAATTTATTGAATTTCTCAACATCCTTTATTCCGGCAAGATCGCGAATATCTTTTTTAACATAAGTATCGATAATCTGCTGCAGATATTTTTCCTTTTTTTCCAATTCCGACTCCAGCACGATTTTAGGGTATCCTCCATAAAGCGCGTATTCCTCAAAAAGCCCTTTAAGTTCATTGATTTTCTTTTCAGTAAAAACAGTTTTTTGCGCAAAAGATATGCCTTTAAAAAGTAAAAATTCTTCAAAGGATAAATTGAAAATTTCAAAATTTACCGTCCGTCCAACCAATGAATCCTTGAATTTATTTTTAATTTCAAAACTGGACGATCCGGACACTATCAATTTTATGTTTTTATAATGATCGGATGTGAGTTTTAAAAACGAAGAAGGATTTTTCAGATATTGAATCTCGTCAATGAAAACAAATATTTTATTTTTTTCAAATTTCATTCCTTCTTCCCGGAGCAGATTGGCAAATTCCTCATAGCCGGCATCGAGCGTATTCACAAAACGCGAATCTTCCAAATCAATATAATAAACCGCTTTTCCTCTGCTTTTCAAATAGTCGCGCAGCCAAAAAAGAATGTGCGATTTCCCCACTTGGCGAGCTCCATGTAAAACAATAACATTGTCGTCAGACAAGTATTTGATTAATTTCTTGGCGATAAGCCGAGGATAAATTTTATAGTTCATAAGAGGCCGGATTACGAATTAGCTTAATACTGTGTTTAATATATATTGAATATAAAATAAAGTCAAGTTTATTTTATATTTACATCATACCCATAATATAGTTTCGTTGATTATTTGCAATATGCCATATTAAAAATAACCCTGCGCATTTCCTTGCCTTTAAATATAGCGATTTTTGTATCCATAGTTTTATTTTACCAAATTATTTTCCATTATTCGTTATTCACCGGCCTAACGGCCTAGATTATACAACTCCGTAATCTCGGATTGGGAAAGCGCGCGATTGTAAACGCGGACTTCGTCAAGAACGGCATTTATAAAATTAGTCGCAGTAGCTCTGCTGCCGATAGAAGCATTACTTGTGCTTGTTGCGGGATTAATTATAGTTGGTTGAGAAGAAGAAACATCCACTCCATCTTTATATATATATCCAATGCTTCCGTTCCTTACAACGACAATATGGCTCCAGACATTGTTTACAAGAGTGCCTGCAGGAGCCACTGTCGTTTGATTTACGCCAGATTGACTAGTATGTAAATGAATCACCCCTGTATTTAAAACCATAATTTCATAACCACCCGTATTCATGACACCGCGGTTGAAAATGTTTGCGCCTTGTGCCAGAGCTGCTGTTTTTATCCAAAATGCAATCGTGAAATTTTCTGTTGTAAAATTTAAACTTGTGTTATTGCCAAGATCCACTCTGTCATTCG
>MFRX01000031.1:10062-27146 GCA_001784725.1 Candidatus Moranbacteria bacterium RIFCSPHIGHO2_02_FULL_40_12b | reverse complement strand
CCAGGCATTTTTTCGTGGTTTCCAGAAGTTTTTCCGCCCGCGCTGAAATTTTTCCGACCGCGAAAGTCCTCGCCATATCCACGAAGAAACCCTTATAATCCATTCCGACATCTATTTTCAGCAGATCGCCGGCTTTTAGAATTTTATTTCCCGGAACCCCGTGGACTACCTCATCATTGACTGAAAAGCATATCGCCGACGGAAAGAGGCGTGACGCGCCGTTGGAGAAATTTAAAAACGACGGCTTGCCGCCGCGACTAAAAACAAGCTCTCTCGCGAGCTTGTCCAGTTCTTTTCCGCTAGCGCCGGGGGATATTCTTTTTTCCAATTCCGCCATCACCTCCGCGAGTTTTTTTCCGGCTTCGCGCAAAATTTCAATTTCTTTTTTTGATTTTTCCCTGATCACTTTTTTCTTTTTAGTTTATTTACAATATCTTCAAACACATTATTAATATTCTTTTCTCCGTTTATTTCCATCAGTAACCCTTTATTTCTGTAATAATCCAGAACCGGTATTGTTTCCCGATTAAATATTTCCAGGCGTTTTTTTACGCCATCAGGCGTATCGTCTTTTCTTCGGATAATTTTTCCCCCGCATTCAGGACAGATACCTTTTAAATTAACCGGGTCTTTGCCTAAAATAAACCCTTTGCCGCATTTTGAGCAAGCGCATCTTTTGGAAATTCTGTTAACCGACTCGCTTTCGGAAATTTTTACGAAAATAACTTTTTCCAGTTTTCTGCCGTTTTCCTTGAAAGTGTCTTCCGCTTCATCTATTTGGCTCATTTTTCTGGGAGCGCCGTCCAAGATTATTCCTTTATCGGCAGGAATTCTTTTCGCTTCCTCCCTGATAACATCAGCGACTATGTCATCGGAAACTAATTCCCTTTTTCTGTTCACTATTTCGTCCAGTTTTTTTCCCAATGGCGTATCCTCTGCCGCTTGTTTGCGCAGAGCTGAACCCATTTCAATATGGACTAGATTGAATTTTTCCGCCAGCATTTCGGCTTGTGTCCCCTTGCCGCACCCTTGCGGACCCAAAATTATGATATTCATAATTTAATTTTCAATTTTAAATTTTTAATTTTAAATTTTGAATCAATTTTTCAATTTTTTAATGTTTTAATTTTTAAACATTTTGAATTTTAGTTATTGGAATTTGTTTAGAAATTAGAAATTGGAAATTAGAAATTAGAAATTACCGCATAGCGGTTAGAATCCCTCATAATCCCTCATCACTAACTGGCTCTCTATCTGTTTTATCGTTTCAATCACGACGGACACGACGATCAATATGCTTGTTCCCCCGATAGACATGGCTTTTATTCCGGTCAATCCCTGCACCGCGAGCGGAAGAACGGCTATCGCTCCCAAAAAGAGCGACCCGGTGAGGGTTATGCGGTTCATTATTTTATTCAGGTATTCAGCGGTGAATGCCCCCGGCCTGATTCCGGGAATATAACCGCCTTGCTTCTGGAGCGACTCCGATATTTTATTGGGATCAAAAACAACCGAAGTATAAAAATACGTGAAGAGGACAACTAAAACAAAATACATAATTCCATAGAATATCTGATTCTGAAATAAATTCCCGATATGGGTCGCGATATTTGAAATAAGCGGATTTTTCACTTGCATAAGGATATTGGCGATAAGTCCCGGAAACAGCATTATTGAAACGGCGAAAATAATCGGGATCACGCCCGCCTGATTTACCCTTAGTGGCAAGTGAGTGGAAGTTCCTCCGTACATTTTCATCCCCCTGATTCTTTTCGCGTAGGAAACCGGGATATTTCTCTGGCCTTCCGTTATCAGCACCACTCCGGCAATGGTGATAATGGCGATTCCCGCGAATATGGCGTAAGTAAAAATATCTTCGGAACTAAAAACGGAAAATAATCTTGACGCTCCCCCGGGCAAACTCGCCACGATCCCGGCAAAAATGATAAGAGAAACTCCGTTTCCAATTCCCTTCTCGGTGATTAACTCGCCCAGCCACATCAAAAAAATCGTTCCCGCGGTCGCCACCACAAGTATTGAAGCAACATCAAATTCCGAAAGCGCTCCAAATATTTTCTGCGACCGGAAAATTGTCAGCATTCCATAGGTCTGAAGTATTGCAAGCGGAACCGTGAGCCATCTCGTCCACATATTGAATTTCTGCCTGCCCGCTTCCCCTTCTTCCTTATAAATCTGCTCAAGGCGCGGGACAATCATGGTGAGCAGCTGCATAATAATTGACGCGGTAATATAGGGACCAACTCCAAGCAAGACTATCGATATATTGCTAAGCCCTCCTCCAGAAAAAATATTAAGGAGACTAAAAAACGGATTGGATTCAAAAAAATTTTTTAATTGCCCCGCGTCAACTCCCGGCAGTGGAATATTGGAAATAATCCGGAAAACAATCAAAAGCGCAAGGATGAAAAAAATCTTATTGCGCAAATCCTTAATCTTGAAGATTTGAATTAGTTTTTCTAACATGCCAATTTTGTCTGCGAACAATAGTGAGTAGCTACAAAATTGAGCATCCCGCACCAATTCGCGATTTTTACTTTAAATTATCACGCGCTAAGCCGCAGGCGATTCCGCGAATAATATATTATGTTAACACAATCCTATTTTCGGAATTTGGTGCGGGATACCAGGCTTATTATTGCTTGTTAAATTTCAAACTTACTTTCCCGCTTTTTCAATAACGGCTTTAGCTGATTTTGAGAGAAGGATATTCTTGCCTATGATAAGTTTTTTTGAAGTACTTCCGCCGCCCAAAATCTTTATTCCACGTTTTGATTCTATTTTACCAACTAAACCCGCCTTTATCAAACTTTCAGCGTCAATCGTATCTCCGCCTTTAAAAATTCTTTCCAAATCATTAAGATTAATATTGATTTTTTTTCCGTGAGGCGATTTGAAGCCGCGCGTTTTCTTGAGCCGTTCAACTAAAGAAGACCTCCCCCCTTCAAATAGCGGGTCTATTTTCGCGCCTGACCTTGCTTTTTGTCCTTTCATTCCCCGCCCGGAAAATGTCCCCCTTTTTCCGCCCCGGCCGACTCTTTTCCGCGATTTTCTTTTATTAAGTTTTAATTGATGTATTTGCATCTTATTTGTTTACTAATTACGAATTTTATACTAATATACGAATATTTTATAAGAAAATTAGTATATTCGTAATTGATTAGTAATTCGTAAAGATTATCGCCTATATTCATGTCATTCGCATCGCTATCTGGGTTCTTTTAACGCCTTCAATGCCTCTACTGTCGCTCTTGCTACATTTAATTTATTAGATGTCCGAAATGATTTTGACACGACATCTTTTATTCCCGCCAGTTCCATCACGGCTCTCACCGCGCCTCCGGCGATTATTCCCCTTCCTTTTGCCGCGGGTTTTATCAGAATTTTCGCGCTTCCCAATTTCATCAGCACTTCGTGCGAAATAGTGCTGCCTTTCATTTTTACGTTAATCAGATGTTTTTTCGCGTCATTGAAGGATTTCTGAATGGCGTCCGAAACATCAGATCCCTTGGACACGCCAACGCCAACTCTTCCTTTCCTGTCTCCTATTACCAAAGTCGCCCTGAACCTGAATCTTCTTCCTCCTTTGACCACTCTGGTGACGCGGGCCAAATCCAAGAGCTTCTGATCAAAATCAGATCTCTCTCTTCTGGATCCTCTGTTTTTTCTATTATCATTCCTAGACATATATTTTAAATTATTTTATTTTTAAAATTTAAGTCCGCCTTTCTTCGCGCTTTCAGCCAATGACTTAATCTTTCCGTGAAATTTATATCCGCTTCGGTCAAAGACCACTTCTTGTATTCCGATCTTTTTGCATTTCTCGGCAAGCATTGCGCCTGTTTTTTCCGCGATCTCCTTTTTATCCCCCGCTTTCCCTTTAATTTCCCTGGAATCAACAGCCGCCAAAGTGCTTCCTCTCTCGTCATCAATAACTTGCGCGTATATTATTTTTAAGCTTTTGAAAACGCAAAGCCGAGGCCTTTGGGCTGTTCCGAAGACCTTCGCTCTTATTCTTCTTTTTCTCTTTAATCTTAATTTATTTCTTTCCATAATTTTATTTGCGAATTATTTTCTTTTTCGTATTCGTATATTCGTATGGATTCGTAATTCGTAAAGATTTACGCCGTTGTTACGGCTTTTTTACCCTCCTTTTTTCTCACCACTTCTCCGACGTACCTGAATCCCTTGCCCTTGTACGGCTCCACTGGCTTAAGCAATTTTATTTCCGCCGCGAACTGTCCAACTTTTTGCTTGTCAATTCCGGCAATTGTCATTATGTTTCCTTCAATTTTCGCTTCAATGCCTTCCGGAATTTCAACAACCACGGGATGGGAAAAACCCAAAGCCATATTTAATGATTTGCCTTGGACTGCCATTCGAAAACCCACTCCGTTCAATTCAAGCTGTTTTTGATAACCCTTGCTTACCCCTTCAATCATATTTTTTATTAAAATTGCCGAAGTTCCCCAGATAGCCGGAGCCTTTTTTGAGTTTCCGATATTTTCGACTATTATCTCCTGCCCGGAAATTTTAACTTTAACTTCGTGATGATGAGAAAAGCCCAGCGAGCCCTTTGGTCCGCTTATTTTTATTTCATTATTATTAACCATTTCGGCTTTAACCCCTTCCGGTATTATTATTATTTTTTTTCCTATTCTGCTCATATCCTAATTTTAATCCGAATTATATCCGAATTAAATCCTAATTCGCGTATAATTCGTGTGTAATTCGCATTTTAATTCGCATCTACCAGACCTCGCAAATATACTCTCCTCCCAATCCTAATTTCCTGGCTTCTTTTCCTGTCATTACTCCCTTGGAGGTTGAAATTATCGCGATTCCGTAGCCGCTTTTCACTTTTTTTATTCTGTCTTTTTTCAAATAAATTCTTTGGCCTTCGCGACTTATTCTTTGTATTCCGGATATTGCCGGCGCCTTTTGGTTGCCGGAAATTTTATTGTATCGCAAAAAAACTTTAATTTTATCAAATTTTCCCAGTTTTTCTTTTTTAGCCAACTCGACAAATCCCGTATTTTCCAAAATCTTGGCAATGGCCATTTTTATTTTTGACGACGGCAAAACCACAAAACTGTGCCCGGCCTTTTGGGCATTCCTTATTCTCGTTAACATGTCGCTGATTGGATCTAACATATCCTAATTTTAATCCGAATTATATCCGAATTAAATCCTAATTCGCGTATAATTCGCATATAATTCGTATTTTAATTCGTATCTACCAGCTGCTTTTTCTTATTCCTGGAATTTCGCCTTTCTCCGCCAACTCCCTGAAACAAATCCGGCACAAATCAAACTTCCTGAGATAACCCCTTTTTCTTCCGCACTTCCAACAACGCCTAACAATCCGGCTTGAATATTTCGGTTTCTTTTTTGCTCTTGCTTCTACGGATGTCTTTGCCATATTCTAATTTTAATCCGAATTATATCCGAATTAAATCCTAATTCGCGTATAATTCGCATGTAATTCGCATTTTAATTCGCATCCTTTATCGGAAATCCCAATAATTTAAATAATTCCTTTGCCTCTTCTTTTTTTCTGGCGTTTGTCACTATGGTTATCTGGAAGCCGAATGAATTCTTCACCTTCTCCGGAACTATCTCGGGAAAAACCATATGCTCCTTTATCCCGATATTCAAATTCCCGCCGTTATCAATCGCTTTTTGGTCAATTCCTTGGAAGTCCCTGATGCGGGGAAGGGAAGTATTAACCAACCGTTCAATAAAAGCCCACATCTTCTCTTTTCTTAAAGTGACGGCTACTCCTACTTCTTGGCCCTGCCTGATTTTGAAACCGGATATGGCTTTTCTCGCTTTGGTCTTTACTGCCTTCTGTCCGGTTATTTCCGCCAGCGAACTTTCAACTTCTGACACTTTCGCGTCTTCCTTAGAAATTTTCCCAATGCCCACGTTTAGCACTACTTTCTTAATTTTCGGCACGGCTAAATGGTTTCCATACTTAAAAATTCTTTCCATCTCCGGAATTACTTCTGTCCTGTATCTTTCTTTTAAATTTATTATTTTCTTCATATCAATAACGGCGCGTTTACAATTTTACTTAAGGCCTATAAAACTTTTCCGCACTTTCCGCAAGTCCTTTCTTTCCTGTCCCCCTCAAACCTATATCCAATAGCCGTTCTCTTGCCGCAATGGCGGCAAACAATCATCGCGTTTGATGAGTCAATGGCTGCCGGAACATCGACTCTTTGCCCCTTTTCTCCTTCTTTTCTGGGTTTTCGGTGGCGTTTTGCCAAATTTAGTCCTTCAATGACGATTTTTCCTTTCTTTGGAATACATCTTAAAACCTTGCCGCGTTTCCCTCGGTCTTTTCCGCAAATTATTTCCACTTGATCGCCTTTTTTAATTCTCATAATATTACCGATACGAAACTACGAATGGAATGCGAATCTACGAACTTATTTTATTTGCGTATTCGTGTCATTCGGATGTGATTCGTGTCTTTCGTATCGCTTTATAATACTTCGGGCGCTAATGAAATTATTTTAGCAAATCCTTTTTCCCTTAATTCTCTCGCGACGGGCCCGAAAATCCTGCTCCCTTTTGGCTCTATCCCTTCCACTATCACCGCCGCGTTATCGTCAAATCTCACGTATGAACCGTCTTTTCTTCTGAATGATTTTTTTTGCCTGATGATTACCGCTCTTACTTTTTCTCCTTTCTTCACAATTCCGCGCGGATCCGCCGTCTTTACCGAAGCGACTATAATATCTCCTATAAAAGCATAGCGCCGCCTCGTGCCTCCCAACACCTTAAAGCACTGGATGATTTTCGCTCCAGTATTATCCGCGATTTTCAACATTGCTCTTGGTTGTACCATGCCATTTGTCTACGAATTACGAATTTGTACGAATATACGAATTATTTTAACAAAACCGCTATTCTGTTCCGTCACCGCCTATCATATTAGTATATTCGTATTGATTCGTAATTAGTAGAGAATTACAAACCTTTTATCTTTGCTAATCGGCCGGCACTGGACAAATTCTACAACATCTCCGGTCTTATGCTTATTTTCCGGATCATGAACCTTGTATTTGCTGGTTGACTTGAATTTTTTCAGATATTTGGGATGAGTTTTATAGCTTTCAACCTTAACTACGATGGTCTTATTCATCTTGTCGCTGACGACTATTCCTTTGATTCTCCTTATTTTTTTGTTATTTGACTTATTATCCATATAATTAATCATCGTTTTTATCCTTAAGAACGGTTGAAATTCTTGCTATATCTTTCTTTACATTCCTGAACTGCCTGTGGTTTTTGAGTTGCTTAGAGGAAATTTCAAATCTAAGCTTTCCTAAATCATTCTTTTTTCCTTCCAGGAGTATTTTCAGTTCCGCTTTATTTTTTTCTCTTATCTCGTTTATTTTCATATTGGTTTATAACGCATAAATCAATTAATTTATTTCCTGATAAATTTCGTTTTTACTCCCAGTTTGTGGGAAGCGAGTCGCATCGCATCTCTCGCGACGTTCTCCGCGACTCCGTCCATTTCAAACAGAACTTTCCCGGCTTGCACTTTGGCGACAAAATGGTCAACACTGCCCTTTCCTTTTCCCATCGGCACTTCATTTCCTTTTTTTGTCATTGGCTTGTCGGGAAAAATCCTTATCCAAACCTTTCCGCCTCTCTGGATACACCTTGTCATTGCCCGCCTCGCAGCTTCAATCTGGCGGGACGAGATAAGACCGCCACCTAAAGTCCTCAGTCCATAATTTCCGAAACTCAATTCAATTCCCCTGGCAGCGACTCCTCTCACTTCCCCGCCCCTTTGGACTTTTCTAAATTTTACTTTCCTGGGCATTAACATATCCTAATTTTAATCCGAATTATTCCCGAATTTTATCCGAATTTTTTGCTGGAATTCGGATTTTATATTTTATTCGGATATAATTCGAATGTAATTCGCATCTTAATTCGTATCAAATACTTCTCCTTTATTTATCCAAACCTTTACGCCGATTGACCCGTAGGTTGTCCGGGCTGTGGCTCGCGCGAAATCAATGTCTGCCCTTAACGTATGGAGAGGTATTGTCCCCTTGGCCGCCCATTCCCGGCGGGACATTTCCGCTCCGTCCAGCCGGCCTGAAATTTCTATTTTCACTCCCTTGACAATTTTATTTTTCATAATCTGGTCTAGCATCACTTTCATCGTCCTCCTGAAGGATATTCTCTTTTCCAGCTGTTCGGCAATGTTTTGGGCAACCAGCGAGGCATTTTCTTCAAATTTCTTTATTTCTATGGCTTCAATTTTCAAGTCAATTTTTTTTCCCCGATAAAATTCCCCGAGAATGATTTTTTTCAAGTCCTCAATTCCCGTGCCTCCTCTTCCGATCAATACTCCGGGTCTTGATGTTTTTATCATTATTTTAATCATTCCGGCGGATCTTTCAATTTCAACATCGGCAATCGCGGCGTTTTTCCATTTTTTCATTATGAAACGGCGGATTTTCACGTCTTCCATTAAATTTTTCGCGTATTCCTTCTTGCCGAACCATCTTGATCTCCAAGTAGTAATGATGCCCAGCCGTAAACTTTTTGGATTTATTTTCCTTCCCATGCCATTTTTCTCTACGAGCGTATGCGAGTAGCTAGAAAAATGAGCATCCCACATCAGTTCGCAAATAAAATATTAAAGTTTTTCCTGTAAAGCCGCAGGCGATTCCGCGTATAAAATTATAAACTATTGATAATTTTGTTCGGAACTGATGCGGGATTACTTACTTCTTTCTCTATTATCCTGATTTTCTCCGAAATATTTTTTTCATCCAGCCCTTTTTGGAACCTTTTTGATCCTCCCTGCCAATTGTCTTTTTCTTAGGTAACGCTTGCTCTTTTGTTTCGGCCTCCCGTTCTTTTTCTTTTAACGCGGCTTTTTCAATTTTTTTCTTTTCTTCTTCTCTTTCTTTTTTTTCTTTTTCAATCTGTTCCTTTGATTTTCTGTTTTTTCCCTCCACTCGTTCCTCCAGAACTAAAGCGATATTTGACGCTCTTTTCAGAATAAGCGTTGCTCGTCCGTAGGCCCTCGGCAGCCATCTCTTCAGTTTTATCCCTTCGCCAACTATAACATCATAAACATATAGGTTATTCCTGTCTAGGCCAAAATTATTCTCCCCGTTAGCCACCGCGCTTTTCAATAATTTTAGCATTTTTGGACTGGACTTTTTTATCGTATTATCAAGCTGAATGATCGCGTCATCAACATCCATATCTTTGATTAAGCGGGCAACCAATCTGATTTTCCTGGGAGATATTCTTAAATTGTTTAATTCGGCTTTTACTTTCATATTTTTATTTACGAATTACTAATTTTTTACTAATATGCGAATATTTTTCTGTATTCGTATATTCGCATGTGATTCGTAATTCGTAAAGATTACTTTTTTTCTTCCGTCGCGGCTTTCTCCGTTTTCGCTGAATCTAATTCTTTTTGTTTGGCGACTAATTCCATTTCTTTTTGCATCCTTCCTCCGTGTCTGGAAAACTTTCTGGTAGGCGAAAACTCGCCCAGCCGGTGCCCCACCATCTCTTCTGTCACATAAACCGGAATAAAATCTTTCCCATTATGCACTCCAAACGTAAATCCTATCATTTCCGGAGAAATCATTGAGGATCTTGACCATGTTTTAACAACCGTTTTATCTCCTGCTTTTCGGTTTTTTAACTTATTCAATAACCTCTCGTCAATATAAGGTCCTTTTTTTAGTGATCGTGACATAATTATTATTTCCTTCTTTTAATAATAAACTTATTGCTATACTTGTATTTCTTCCGCGTCCTTTTTCCCAGCGCCGGTTTTCCCCAGGGGGTCTTAGGATGCATTCCGAGCGGCTGCCTGCCTTCTCCTCCTCCGTGAGGGTGATCAACTGGATTCATGGCGCTGCCGCGCACGGCAGGCCTTATCCCTTTCCAGCGATTTCTGCCCGCTTTGCCTATTGAGACCGCGTTGTGTTCAAAATTGCTGACCTGGCCGATTGTAGCGTAACAATCTTCGCTGATAACTCTAACTTCACCGGAGGATAGTTTGATTTGCGCCAATTTATTGTCAACTCCCATCAGGGCGGCTCCTGATCCGGCGCTGCGTATAATCTGCGCCCCTTTCCCCGGATAGAGCTCCACATTGGATATAATCGTTCCTACCGGAATATTTTTCAGTTTGCTCCTGTTGCCGTTTTTTATTAGAGCGTTTTCTTTGACAATTATTTCTTCCCCTTTTTTCATTCCTTCAGTCGCAAGCACGTATCGCTTTTCTCCATCCGCGTAATTAACCAAAGCGATTAGCGCGCTTCGGTTTGGATCTTTTTCAACTGAAATAACCTTTCCCGCGATATTGAGCTTGTCCATTTTAAAATCAATGGAACGATATCTTTTCTTGTGCCCTCCTCCTTTATGCCTGACGGATATTTTTCCTCCTGATCTTCCTGCTTTTCTTGAAATTTTAGCTATCAAATATTTTTCCGGTTTTCTGTCGGTTAAATTGTCCGGCTTAACAATGGACATCCCCCTTCTCCCCGCGGTATTTTTTTTGTATACTTTTATGGCCATATCCTAATTTTAATCCTAATCATATCCGAATTACATCCAAATTTTTTAATCTATTATTCGCATTTTGATTCGGATTTAATTCGTATCACAATTCGTATCTATACTCCTTTAAACAACTCAATCTTGTTTCCTTCTTTTAATGTTACTATGGCTTTCTTATATCCCGCTTTCCATCCTATATGCCTGCCTGACACTCTTTTTTTCTTCGGAATATTTACGATATTAACTTTGATTACACTCACGTTATACAATTTTTCTATTGCTTTCTTTATGCTATTTTTAACGGAATTATCGCCGACTCTGAAAATATATTTATTCATTGACATTTTCTCATGCGCCTTTTCAGTCACCCATGGTTCAATCAGGACATTATAAGAATTTATATCCGCATTTTCCTTAATACTAGCGTCTGAAGGATTCTTTTTTTCTCTGACATCTTTTTGCCGCAAAACATCATTTTTATTTTCTTCTTTTTCTTCTGTTTTTTTTCCAAATAGCGCCATTATTTTATTTACGAATTACTAATTAAGCGAAATTACGAATGGGTTTTCTTGTGTTTTCGTATTTTCGTCAGATTCGTAGTTCGTAAGTTTATTTATACTTATTTTCCAAAAACTTTATTGATTCCTTGCTTAAAAGCAGGTATTTGCGGTTCAATAAGTCCGAAACATTCAAATTATTTACCAAAATATTATGGACATTTTTTATATTTCGGCTGGCTAGGGAGTATTCCTTTTCCTTGTCAGAAAATCCTACCAGCGCGCTTCCTTTTATTTTCAAATTTTCTAATATTCTGAAAAATTCTTTTGATTTTTTTTCTTTAAGTTTCATCTCATCCAGCACCAGAAGGTTATTGCTCCTTGCCTTTTCGCTTAAAGCCACCTGCACCGCTTTTCTCGCCATTTTTTTATTAATTTTCTTTTTGAAATTTCTTTCCTTCCTTGGACCGAAAACCACTCCTCCCTTGCGCCAAACCGGAGTACGCGCCGAACCCACTCTCGCGTTTCCTGTTCCTTTCTGCTTCCAGGGCTTTTTTCCCGATCCGGCTCTTTCGCCCCTGTCTTTAGTGTGGGCTATGACTATCCTCTTATTAGCCGCCTGTGAAACATAAACTTGGTGCAATAGGGCATTATTGGCCGGCAAGCCAAAAATCGCCTCGGAAAGATTTATATCTCCCACTTTCTCGCCTTTAATGTTGTAGACCGCGACTTTAATTGGCATACCTTTATTTATGAATTACTAATTTTTTACCAACATACTAATATGTTTCTGCATTCGTATATTCGTATGGATTCGTAATTCGTAAAGATTATTTTTTTACTATCTCCACAATTCTTCCGGCTACTCCCGGCACGGCCCCTCTGATACCGATAATATTTTTTTCTATATCCGCATAAACAACCTTTAAATTGCTTGTCGTTGACCTTTTCCCGCCCATTCGACCCGCCATTCTCATTCCCTTAATTACCCGCTGCGGCGCTTGCGCGCCGATAGAACCCGGAGCGCGCCAGTCATGCTTGTGCCCATGGGAATGGGGAGCCCCCTTAAATCCATGGCGCTTCATAACTCCCTGAAATCCTTTTGCCTTGCTTATACCGCTGATTTTTACCTTATCTCCCGGCTGAAATCCCTCTATTGTGACGAAGTCGCCGGTTTTTAGCTCATTTTTATCGCCCGTGCGGAATTCTTTTTTATAGTTTCCTTTTTTATTTTTTTTTATGCTAACTTGCACCGCGTTATAACCGTCTTTTTCCGCAGTCCGAATGAGAGAAATTGCGTTCGGTTCGCATTCAATCAGAGTCACGTTAAGCGCTCCTTTTTTTTCATCGTATATCGTCGTCATTCCTAATTTTCGTCCTAGTATAAACTTACTCATAATATTTCTGAAAAATAAAAACTGGTCTCATTAGCCAGTTAAAAACTCAGGGTTTTTTATGCTTTCTGGCTAGTTGAGTATCCCCAAAAAAATAAATGAGGACTTTAACTAGTATGCGAATTTGAATCCGAATTATTCCCGAATTTTATCCGAATGTTTTTAAATTCATATTCGAATTTTAATTTGGATATAATTCGTATTCTAATTCGTATCTACATTTTTATCTCAATATCCACTCCCGCAGGCAAATCAAGATTGGTTAAATTGTCAATTGTTTTCTGCGTGGGATTCCAGATATCAATCAGTCGCTTATGGATCCTCATTTCATACTGGTCCCGCGCGTCTTTGTGGACAAATGTCGACCGGTTCACGGTAACTTTGTGAATTTCAGTCGGAAGCGGTACCGGGCCGGTAATTTTGACTCCGGTTCTGAGCGCCGTTTCAACAATTTGTTTGGCTGATTTGTCAATGATTTTATTGTCGTAGGCCTTTATCTTGATTCGTATTCTGGTTGCCTGCTCTTCAGCCACTGGTTTTTTAACTGCCATTAAAATTCCTATTTTTAAAAAATTACTTTTCAATCAGACACAAACGGGTACAGTTTCCCGAAAAAAAACTAATACCCGCTTAGTATGATCAAATTTATTTCGTGATTTTGGTTGCGACTCCGGCTCCTACGGTCTTGCCTCCTTCTCGGATGGCAAATCTCATTCCTTCTTCCATCGCCACTGGAGCGACTAATTTAATTTTGATATTTACCGTATCTCCCGGCATAATCATCTCAGTTCCTTCCGGAAGCTCCACTTCCCCGGTCACGTCAGTCGTTCTTACGTAAAACTGCGGTTTATAACCCTTAAAAAATGGGGTATGCCTTCCGCCTTCCTCTTTAGTCAGAATGTAGACCTCCCCGTCAAATTCAGTATGCGGCGTGATTGATCCGGGTTTTGCGAGAACCTGGCCTCTTTCCACGTCTTCTTTTTTCGTTCCGCGTAGCAGGACCCCCGCGTTATCCCCTGCCTGGCCCCTGTCCAGCGACTTATTAAACATTTCAATTCCGGTTACAACGGTTTTCTGCGTCGGCCGAATTCCCACTATTTCCACTTCTTCGTTGATATTTATGATTCCTCTCTCAATTCTTCCGGTAACAACCGTGCCCCGGCCTTCAATTGAAAATATGTCTTCAATTGGCATCAAAAATGGCTTGTCAATATCCCGTACCGGTTCAGGAATCTTTTCATCTAAAGCGTTAATTAAGTCGAGAATCGGTTTTGTCGCCGCGTCGTCAATTGATTTTGCTTCAAGCGCTTTAAGCGCCGACCCCCTGATAATCGCCACATTGTCTCCGTCAAATTCGTATTTTGACAAAAGTTCGCGGACTTCTGCTTCTACTAAATCAACCAGTTCCGGATCATCAACCATATCCACTTTATTAACGAAAACGACAATTGCCGGAACTCCCACTTGGCGCGCCAAAAGAATATGTTCCCTCGTCTGCGGCATTGGACCGTCAGTCGCGGAAACGACCAAAATTGCTCCATCCATCTGGGCTGCGCCGGTAATCATGTTTTTGATGTAGTCGGCGTGTCCCGGGCAGTCCACGTGCGCGTAGTGCCTCTTTTCCGATTCATATTCGCAGTGCGCGGTCGCGATAGTAATGCCTCGCTCCCTTTCTTCCGGAGCTTTGTCAATTTCGTCAACTCCCTTTGGCTTTGCCCATCCCTTAAAGCTCAAAACCTTAAGGATCGCGGCCGTCAGGGTTGTTTTTCCATGGTCAACATGGCCGATTGTTCCGACATTGACATGGGGTTTTGTCCTTTGAAATTTTTCTGCTGCCATAACTTTATTTTTTCTGCGAATCGTCGCGGATTTGAAGTTGTTTTCATTAAGCCACTAAAACAACTTCCGCAATATGTTCGCGAATTATTTATTGATTATTAAAATTAATTTTTATTTTCAATTGTTATTTTAAAACAAAACTGCCTTTTTTGCAAGAGGCAATATATTTTCTTACTGTGGATAACCTGTATTAGCAGTACTTTCAATATTAGCAAGACATCGAAAATGTGTCAATGGGGTTGTTATCTATGTGTCTCATTAATAGGTAGTCAAAGGTTAAAAAAACTAAACGACAAAATTTTTGAGTTATTAAGTTGCAAAGATTTTAAGCTTTCTTGCGGAGGCGAAAAACAAACTCGTTATCGTCATACCACCCGTGCGTCGGCTTCGCCCAATAGTCGTCCAGCCACGACTTGCCGTCGTCACGCCGGCGCACGCGGAAAACGTGCGGACCGCCATCGGAGGCAGCAATTTGTTTCATCGCAATCCAAAAATATTCTCCTCTAGGTTGTTCTTTTTTAAAAATTTTCTCGTAATTAAGCCTTATATTGGGTCCTGTTTCCGGCGGACATAATTCCAAGCCCAAATCTTCCGCTTTTTTATAAATTTCTTCCGTAGTCGCTCCATCCGGAAAACCGAGATCCCTTACTTTTATTTTTATAAACTGTGCTCGTTCCTTTTTTCCTAAAACAAAAAATTCGTCTTTTTTTAGCATACTTTCCGCGTTGTCGGAAATATATATTTTATTGCCTCCTTCAAATTTTTTCCGCTTTTCCAGTTCGCCGATAATTTCATCTTTAGTTTTATCTCCCAAATCAGTTTCAAATTTTAAAATTTTTCCTTCGGGAAACGAAGTATAGATGTGTTCAATATTGTATTTTTGGATTAAATCAAAAATGCCCTGTCTTGAGCTTGTCGAATGGTCCGACTCCAGTTTGCCGATGTATGCCTTGGTTTTTTCATTAATATCTCCCTGTTTCCAGGCGATTTCCGATGTAGAGCATTCAAAAACAATCGGCGCGTCTTCTTCGGGGTTTCTCCCTTTTCGGATTTCCTCAATGCGGGGATCCCTTTGATAGCCGAAACCTTTAATCGGAGAATCAATTTCGTAGAGGAAAATTAATTCGTCTTGGGTTAGTTTTCGTTTCCATATTTGTGTTTTGGAATCAAATGCTTTGTTAATTTCGGTCAGGCGTTTCATGTCAGTGGATGCTTGGCGGTATTTTTCCGCTCCGGGAAGCTCATTCATTTTTTTCTCGGCGATATCTGTCATATTGCCCTCAAGGTTTTGCTGATTATCAGACACGCCGCGCACTTCAAAAATATTATTTTCTTGTATGCGTATAGCAATGCGGGGAATGGTCGGTTTTCCTTGCCTGTCAAGAGTATAATAGACGTAAAAATCTCCGCCCTTGAGTTGCGTTTCCGCAGTGGCAAATCCTTTAGTGCACCAGGCAGTGCCTTTATTTTGGAGTGAAGCCCATAATGCAGTTGGATCTGTTCCCTTTTGATATTTTACCCATTTGCCCTTTGTCTCTTCCCGCATTTGGGGAGTAATTTCCCCAGTTTGTCTGATTCCTTCAGTATATTGCTTGGCAAAAGAAAGTTTGGCGAATTTTTCCGCTTTTTCCTTTGTTATTGACTGCTCTTTGGGCGTTCCGGTTGCTTCTTGGACTCTTCTTATGCGCTCAAGCGCTACGGGGTCTTTTGCGGCTTCAATCATATCCTGAATGTAAGCCAGGGCTCCCCGATCTATATCCGGAAACAAACGGGCAGTTCCTTGGGAACGTTTGGGAAATTCTCCTTTATCTTTGTCATAGTCGCCTAAATCAAGAATATTGCGAAAAGCGTAATATCTGAACCATGTTGGATACGGCTCATTGGCGTCTGAAAGGTATGATATCCAGTTATCAAGCGATTTTTCCAGATCCTCAACAGCAATTTCTCCGCGCTGTTCAAGTTCCCGTTCTCCGTAACGCGCTTCAATGCCTAATTTTCTAGCGGCCCGCTCTTCGGCTCTTGCCGCGCCTTCGGCCATTTTCTCCTTGTTGGGGCGCACGTATTTTTTCATCACCATTTCCCGCAAAAGCGATAGGGCGCGGGGGCGCGGTTCATCTTCAAATATTTTTCTTGGCTGTTCTTTGCCTGGATCAAGCGCAAGACGTTCCAGGCGGTCCAGATAGTTCTGGATGCGCTCTGCCGGGTCTTGCGGGACTTTTTCGCCGGTTCTTTTTTCCGTTCGTTTCGCCGCCGCTTCAACTTCTGGAGCGTTATGGAGGTTGTATTTGTTTTTGAGAAAGTCAGGGTTTTCCATATGAGTAAATTATAGAATAAAATCCGCTTATTTTCAATACAGCTAAACTCTATCACAGACCCAGTATTCAAATCCCTGCCTTATCCCTGTTTTATTCCTGCTTTATCCTTATTTTAATTTTTATCCCTACATTAATCTCCATTTCTACTTATATTAGCGTACGCTAATATAAGTAGAACACATAAAGCGCTCATTTAACAAAGAATGACTAATACAAAACTCCGCGCGGAAAATTTTTCGGAAAATTTTGTACTACTTTTTATAGCGTACGCTATAAAAAGTAGTACACCTAAAATAACCAATATAATAAAAATAATTTAAAAAAACGCAATTAAATTTCATATTACAAACTTTTTTATCTAAAAATCTCATACTGCTTTATTTTGCGTACGCTAAAATAAAGCAGTATACTGGATTTGGAATAGTTTACTGCGTAAATACAAAAAATTACTCAAA
>MFRX01000031.1:9910-10052 GCA_001784725.1 Candidatus Moranbacteria bacterium RIFCSPHIGHO2_02_FULL_40_12b | reverse complement strand
GGGATCGCGATAGTTTCAACATCTCCCTATTTCGCCACTCGCCTTATTCCGGCTCTTATCAAATACGCCAAATATAAAAAGAAACAAAAAGAATTTGAAAAGAAAAAATTTTATAACGCTTTTTATAAACTCAAAAAACAAG
>MFRX01000031.1:0-9894 GCA_001784725.1 Candidatus Moranbacteria bacterium RIFCSPHIGHO2_02_FULL_40_12b | reverse complement strand
ATACCATGGAAAACAGATTTATATTTCTTTGACTCCTGAAGGCAGAAAATGGGCGGGTAAATATCAAATTGATGATTTAAAAATAAAAAAGCCCTGGCACTGGGACAAAAAATGGAGAGTTTTGATTTTTGATATTAAAGAAAAACAAAGAAGCAAGCGCGAAGCGCTTCGAGGAAAATTAAAAGAATTGGGCTTTTACCAAATTCAAAAAAGCGTCTGGGTATGCCCTTATGAATTTAAAAAAGAAATAGCAATTCTGCGTTCATTTTTTGGACTAACCAGCGATGAAATGACTATAATGGAAGTTAACAGTATTGAAAACGATCAGAAAATAAAATCATTCTTCAAGATAAAATAATCCAATACTAAAAATACCGTACTACTTTTCCTAGCGTACGCTAGGAAAAGTAGTACGGTATATAAACTAGTATAATTTATAAATATACCGCTTACTAAAAACCGTTTGTTAAAAACAAAAACCTGTTAAAAAAACAGGTTTTGCTGGTCAATTATTAAAGTGTAAAAGTATAAGAAAAATTTACTTTTTCCCAATAATCTCTTCCGCGATATTTCTTGGCACTTCGGCGTAATGACCGAATTCCATCGTGTAACTGGCTCTCCCCTGGGTCATAGACCGCATTTGCGTAGCATAACTAAACATTGAAGCTAACGGAACTTCCGCTTCAATTTCTTTGACTCGAGCGTTTCCTTCTCCGCGGTCGTTAATTTCTTTTATGATGCCCCGCCTTGAATTCAAATCCCCGACGACATCTCCCATAAATTGTTCGGGAGTGATTACGACGACTCTCATTATCGGTTCCAAAATTACGGGGCTGGCGCGCCTGACTGCCTCCTGAAACGCCATTGATCCGGCAATTTTAAAGGCCGCTTCCGATGAGTCAACTTCATGGAATGATCCGTCATAAACGGCAACTTTGATATCCACTAAAGGATAGCCGGCCAAGACCCCATTATCCATTGCTTCTTTTACTCCTTTTTCAATCGGCGCGATATATTCCTGGGGAATAATTCCTCCTTTTATTTCATTTTCAAATTCAAATCCCTTGCCCGCTTCCTGCGGTTCAATTCGCAGCCAGCAATGGCCATATTGGCCGCGCCCTCCTGATTGGCGGATATACTTTCCTTCCGCTTCGGCTTTTGCTTTCACTGTTTCCCTATAAGCAACCTGGGGCGCTCCGACATTAGCTTCAACCTTAAATTCCCTCTTCATCCGGTCAACGATAATATCCAGATGCAATTCCCCCATTCCGGAGATTATGGTTTGCCCTGTTTCCTCGTCACTTCTGATGCGGAACGTCGGGTCTTCTTCGGCCAATTTTTTGAGAGCAATTCCCATTTTTTCCTGGTCGGCTTTGGTTTTCGGCTCAATGGCGATGTCAATTACCGGCTCGGGAAATATTATTGATTCAAGAATTACCGGATGTTCCGGATCGCAAAGCGTATCGCCGGTAGTCGTATTTTTCAGTCCGACCAGCGCTCCAATCCCGCCGGAATACAGTTCCTGAATTTCTTCGCGGTGATTGGCATGCATGCGCAAAATTCTCCCGATTCTTTCCCTGTTGTCTTTGGTGGAATTCAGGACATACGAACCGGCTTTTATCTTTCCGGAATAAACCCGGAAAAAAGTAAGTTGCCCCACGAAAGGATCAGTCGCGACCTTAAAAGCCAGCGCGGAAAATGGTTCATTATCATCGGCTTTCCTTTCAATTTCCCTGTTGGTTTCCGGATCAATACCTTTTACCGGAGGAATATCAAATGGAGACGGAAGATAATCAACTACCGCGTCCAAAACAAGCTGAACTCCTTTGTTCCGAAGAGCCGTTCCTGTCAAAACTGGATAGAGGCGGTTCATGATAACAGCTTTTCTTAGGGCCGATTTTAATTCCTCCACGCTTATTTTTTCGCCTTTCAAAAATTTTTCGGTCAGTTTATCGTCGGTCTCCGCGATTTTTTCAGACATTGTTTCGCGCCAGTCCTTCACTTTGCCGGACATATTTTCCGGAATTTCATTCTCAATAACTTTTTCTCCCTTTTCTCCTTCAAAGGTGTAATATTTCATTTTCATCAAATCGATTACTCCCGAAAATTCGTTTCTTTCTCCTACCGGGATCTGGACCGCAACCGCGTTGGGCGTGAGCCGGTTCCAAATGGATGTAACTGAATTTTCAAAACTCGCTCCTTCTTTGTCGATTTTATTGATAAAGCAGATCCGCGGAACATGATACTTGTCAGCCTGCCGCCAAACCGTTTCCGATTGGGGTTCCACGCCTTCTTTCCCGTCAAAAACAATTACGCCGCCATCAAGAACGCGAAGCGATCTTTCCACTTCTACGGTAAAATCCACGTGCCCGGGCGTATCAATGATGTTTATCTGATGATCTTTCCAGTAGCAAGTCGTGGCGGCGCTGGTAATGGTGATTCCTCTTTCCCGTTCCTGCGCCATCCAGTCCATCACCGCTTCTCCTTCGTGCACTTCCCCGATTTTATGAGTGATTCCCGTGTAATATAAAACGCGCTCGGTAGTGGTGGTCTTGCCGGCGTCAATGTGGGCGATAATCCCGATATTGCGTAATTTTTCTATCGTCGTGGTTCTTGGCATAAATATTTCTCTTTACTAATTACGAATCAAGTACGAATATACTAATTCTACGAATTTTCATATTCGTATATTAGTAAGTGATTAGTAATTCGTAAATACTACGCAAAGTGCGCGAACGCCCGATTGGCTTCCGCCATCCGGTGGGTGTCTTCCCGCTTTTTCATCGCCGTTCCGGTCTTGTTTGAAGCGTCACTAAATTCATCGGCCAGTTTTTCCGCCATTTTTTTCCCTTTCCGGCTCCGGCAGGCCGCCAGAATCCATCGGATCGCCAAGGTCTGGCGCCTTTCTCCGACTACCTGGATGGGAACTTGATAGTTGGCCCCTCCGATTCTTCTTGATTTCAGTTCCAAAAGAGGCGATACGTTCTTTATCGCCTGCTCAAAAATATTCAGCCCTCCTTTTTTTGTCCTTTCATGGATAATGTCAAAAGAGTCATATATAATTTTTTCCGCCACACTCCTTTTTCCTCTCTGCATTATGGAACTGATAAAACGCCCCACGAGAATATTATTATATCGCGGATCGGGCTGCCAGTGTTTTATATATTTTCTTTTTCTACGAGACATATCCTAATTTTAATCCAAATTATATCCGAATTTTATTCGAATCTTTTGTTTTAAGAATACATAATTCGTATGTAATTCGGATTTAATTCGCATCCTAATTCGTATCATTATTCCGCTTTCTCCTTCGGCCTCTTCGCCCCATACACGCTTCTCCCTCTTTTCCTTCCTTCGACGCCGGCGGTATCCAGCACTCCCCGGACAACATGGTATCGCACTCCGGGCAAGTCCTTTACTTTTCCCCCGCGGATAACCACTATTGAATGCTCCTGTAAATTATGTCCGATTCCGGGAATATAGGCCGTCACTTCCATTTTGTTAGTGAGGCGGACTCTGGCGAATTTCCGAAGCGCCGAGTTTGGCTTCCTGGGAGTCATTGTCCCGACTTTTATGCATACTCCCCTCTTAAAAGACCCTGGGGTTTTGACGGAACGGTTTTGTAAAGTATTAAAAACATTTCCCAAAGCAGGCGACTTGGATTTCTTTTTTAAACTCGTTCTTCTTTTTTTTACTAATTGGTTTATTGTCGGCATGCCATTTTTGTCCGCGAGCGGAGCGAGTGGCTACAAAAATGAGCATCCCGCACCAATTCTTGGTAAAAATGTTAATTCTAAATACTACTAGAGCCGTTAGGCGTTTCCGCGCATCCAATTTTCCTTTCAAATAATTTCATTCGGAATTTGGTGCTGGATAAATCTTATGTTTCAAATTTTAACTAAATAAAAACCGCCAGTTTCCTAGCAAAATAATAATATATAAATTTGAAAAAAATGTCAACCCCGCTCCAGTTTTTAGTAAAGCTTATAATCCCTTCAATTTCAGCCGAAGCCCGCTTCGACTCGAATCGAGGCGAGGCGTGTCCGCGAAATAATCTTTTACCAGATGCGGGTTTCATTTGAAACTGAGGCGGGGTCAACCCAAAGGAAAATTACCCCAACGCTATTGAAAAGAAAATATTCAGAAAATAATTCAATAGATTTCCCAGCGGCGCTGAAAAAAATACAATGAAAATAATCAGAAATATAAATCCAAACTGCTCTAAAAGAATTTTCGTTTCCATTTTCAGCGGCAAAATCAGATACATCAGTTTTGACCCGTCAAGAGGAGGTATGGGAATCAGATTGAAAAAGGCGAGGATGGTATTCCAAAATACAATTATCACAAAAAGCTCGAAGAATATCGCGGAAAAAGAACGGGCAATGACAGCGGAAATGGCGCCCCAGTTACTGAAGTTGCTGACTATGTCAAATTTAAGCTGCGCCGGGAGACTGATAAGCCGGGCCGCCATGGCAAAAACAAAAGCTATTATAATATTAACCCCGGGTCCTGCCAGTCCGACAAGCGCCGGCCCCCATTTCTGGTTTTTGAGATTATACGGATTATAGGGAACTGGCTTCGCCCAGCCGAAAGCATAGCGAAATCCCGTCGCCAGCAGCATTAGCAGCGGAACTAGAATCGAACCCCAGGGATCAATGTGCTTTCTCGGATTAAAGTTCAGCCGGTCGGAAAATTTGGCGGTCGCGTCCCCCAGCCACAGCGCGACATAGCCATGAGAGACCTCGTGGATAATTATGGAATACAAAAGTATTACCAGATAGAAAAATATTAATACGATTTCTGCCATAAAGCTTGCTAAAAATTTATTTATATGATAACCTGAATTTTGTAATAAATCAATAACCGAACCTACAACCGACAACTTACAACAGACAACCAAAAAAATACTAAGATTTTCATTGTTGCCATTTATTGGTTAGTTGTGGGTCGTTAGTTAAATTTCTTATGAGTAAGTTCTGTGAAATTTGCGGCCGCGGTCCCAGATCGGGCAATCGGCGGTCTCATTCCAACATCGCCACTCGGAGAAAATTCAATCTTAACCTTCAGGTTAAAAAAATCGGCGGAAAGAAAGTGAAAATCTGCGCCCGGTGCATCAAGACCCGTTCAAAAACGACAGCCTAAATTTATTTAGGCTGTCGTCCCGAGCGCAGTCGAGGGATCTAATCATACAAAGCTTTATAAAAAAAAATCCTCTCGCGGGATTTTTTTGTATATACATCAGTATATATTTATAGTTTTTAAAAAAACGAATGTTTTTACTTTCTTTTATTAATATTTTTTCCAGCGAGTTCTCTTTTTCCGCACATGCGGAAAAAAAGAACTGTATCAAAAAATCCGCACTTACGGACGCGCTTATGAAAAATCATTATTGACTCCTACATAAGTTGTCGGCCGACGCTATATGTATGTATTATTTATATTTAGCGATAAATTTTGGAAAATTTTAAAAGGAGCGGATGTTAATCGGCTCCTTTTTTTATTATTGAATTTTCTTTTTTTAATTTTTCCCTGTCAACTCCTTCCAGTTTGTCTTGGGACGTAATTTTTTTGAACCCTGTTTGCATAAAGGACATTCTTCCGGCGGGACCGCCCATACTTCTTTGGATATAAGAGCGATAACCTCTCTCCCACCATAGCCACCCACCATCTTAGGCGGACGGTGCACGATAGCTCCTATATAGGGAACAAAATTAATGGGACACGGATTTCCTTCTCTCATGGCTCTTTCTACTTCATTGGTCGTGTGAGACGTAGTTATCAGTTCTTCAATCTGAAGCACGGGATACCCTTCCGGTATTGCGATACGTTTCCACAACATTTTTTTTGGATTTGCGGGATCTTTTTCCAGAAACATATTCTCCGGAATTTCTGCTTCCCATGCAACGTCATGAGCAAAAGTTATCGCGGCCATTGGCGAACCTATAGTATATTTTATTTTTAAAAGTTCGCTTTTTCCCATAGCCGTTTCCAATCTTAGTTTCAACTGATGCGCGAGAATATGTGAAAGTTTCACATATTTCAACACTCTCAAACAGTCAAAGAATCCATTACTGCAATATCCTGAAGTTAATTCCGCATGAGGATCTTTAGGATTGCCGCTATGAACCCATGATGCGTCAAGTAGCCCGAACCAGCGCATGATTTCTTCTTCTGATATGAGAGTGCCTTTAACCCCTAAAGGACTTAGATTTAATAGATCTTCTTTTGTCGCTATCATTTTATCTTTCCCTCCTTCCAAAAAATTCCGGCGGCGTTGGAGTTAAGTTTCTAACCCCTCCGCCGCCGTTGGTTTATTTTTACTTCTTGAACGGATAAATTATTCCCGCGTCAATTACTTCCGGCTGGGAGTATGCCTCCTCTTCTTTTTCTCTGAATATCTGGATAGCTTTTACTAAATCGCTTTCCAAATTTTTCACTTCTCCGCTGCCACCGTATTTTTTTTCAAACGGATACAATGTTCCGCGGGAAGAAGAAAAAATCGCGCCCTGCCCATCCCATTTTCCCTCTCTGATAAGTTCAGGCATAATCAAAGAGAATTTTCCGCCTTGCGCTCCGAAACCTGGCACCAGCAATGTTGTTGAAGGAAATGCTTTTCTTATGCTTCCGTCACAGGGATGAGTTGAACCGACGACTAGCCCAATGGCTGAAAGTTCATCATATTCAAGGCCGTGATATTTAGTTATTTCATACAAGTCCTCGACATGACACATCTGTATTGTTTTCCCTTCTCTTTCTTGCGCGCGCAATTCCTGATATTCCGGACCGGACGGATTGGAGGTCTTATTGACTCCGATTATTCCCTTGCCCTGTCTCATCAGTTTCAGTCCCAGACCGGGCTGACCCTTGCCATTATTTAATACCATAACATCCGAACCCATATAGGGCGTGACATTGATGATGTCAAAATCGTAAGGGGCGTAATTTATGCCCCAATCTGTGTACAGATTACCAATCAGTCCCTGAAAATATGCTGCCTGTGTCGTATCAATATCTCCGCGCTTGCAATCTAGAATACATATCAAGCGTATGCCTTCTTTATGCTCAAGGTGCTTGATATAGTTTCTTACTTGCATCAGTAAAAAACTGCCCATAAAACCAAACTGCTCATAAAATCCATACTGCGGTTTGAACACCCGAATATTGCATTTCTCGACCAGTATATCAATGACATTAAGTAAATAACTTTCTATTTGAGCCATGACTGTCGCAAAACCTAATCTATCATCCATCTGCAATCCGATTCCGCAAAAACTTGCCTGCCTCGCTAATTCAAAATATGAATCCACTAAATCTGGTCTACAATTTATACTTCCATAAACGGCTTTATTTTTCTCCGGATTTCCCATTGAGTGCGGATCTAAACCCGCGCAATAAAGCGTTTCTTGCTCCCTCTGCACTTCCGCTAATTCCACAAAATTATGTTTCGTTTCCATTTTCTTCCTCCCTAGTCCTTTTTTAATTTTTTAAATTCACATTCCACGGCGCAGTTTTTTGCTTCGCCGCATTTTTCTTCGTTGTCAATCCAGGCGGTAATTTCTCTCCCTCCCGGACAAAAACCGAATAAATTAAGCACTGCTACCCCATAAACACCTCCATTTTTCTCCCCGCCTCTGCGAGGTTTAAAGTTTTAGCTTGCTTCCTTACGGATTGATTTAAACTTATAAAGATTACACCCCTTGGGATGTGGTTTTGGGCAAACAGGATATTTGCCGTCAAGAGCATCTTCTGTTTTAACTATAATACCGCACGTTTGGCATTCTAACATTGAAAAATTACAAGCGGCAAAACCCAGCCACCTATGCGCCGTGGGTTTAGATTGGCCTTCATGCTGGTTATTATTATCATCATCCTCCTTCATTTTTCACCTTTCCTTTCCGAATTTATATTGATTTATTCTTTTGTTAAGACAACTAAAAACTTGCTTAAAGATTAGCAATCTTTTACTCCATCCGCAATATTGACAAAAGTTTCTTATGTGTTGTAGTCCCTTTTTAATTTATCGTCCCGTTTTTTTCTTTCCATCCCCAGATGGATCAATTTGTCCAAAAGTTCCGGATAGGGAATACCGGACGCTTCAAACATTTTCGGATACATGCTTACGCTGGTGAATCCCGGCAATGTGTTTATTTCGTTGACATAAAGTTTTCCCGATTCCGTCAGAAAGAAATCCACCCGTCCCATTCCTTCGCAATTCAAAACTTTGAAGACCCTGATGGCCGTTTCCTGGATTTTTTTAATTGTTTTTACCGGCAGGTCGGCGCGCGGAGTCGGCGCGGCTATTTCTTCATTTATGTATTTGGCGTGATAGGAATAAAAATGCCCTTCTTTTAATTTTATCTCGCCCGGCACTGAAGCAATTGGTTTCTCATTTCCTAAAATCGCGCACTCAATTTCTCGTCCTTTAATCGCTTCTTCTAAAATTATTTTATTATCATACTGAAAAGCCATTTTAACCGCTTTATTGAGCTCCTTAATATTTTTGGGCTTGGAAATTCCCACCGACGAACCTAAATTGCACGGCTTTGCGAAAATGGGAAATTTCAAATCCTTCGCGATAAGCGACAGATTTTCCCCGTTCAGATCCTTCCGGCGAAGAATATAAAATTTGGCGACGCGGATTCCCGCGTGCCGCAAAACCCTTTTCATCAGATCTTTGTCCATCCCGACCGCCGAGCCCAAGACCCCCGAACCGACATAGGCCGCTCCCAGTAATTCAAAAAATCCCTGCAAACATCCGTCTTCGCCGAAAGTGCCCGATGTTTTAGGAAAAAAAATATCAATATCCGCGAATAACTTCCCATCCTTCAAATTCATTAATTTTACTTTTCCGTTTTTACTTATAGCCGTAATTTTCGGAGTGTTTGCGTTTAATTTTATTGTTTTAATGCTCTCCGGATTTAGCCAAATATTTTTCGGATCGCCCAAATGCCAGCATCCTTTTTTATCAATTCCAATCAGCGTTATATCATATTTTTCCTTATCAAGGGCGTTATAAATTGACCTGCCGCCAGCCAGCGACACTTCGTGCTCCCCGCTTTTTCCGCCGAAAACCAGCCCGATTTTTAATTTTCCTTTCATGAAATCATTTTTTGAAAAACTTAGTAACAAACATTGGAACATTTTTCTTATAATTACTATATTCTTCTCCGAATTTTTCCGCGAGGGCTTTTTCTTCAAGCCGCATCCAGAATATCAGAACTAGAGTAAGCCAAATAACACTCAATAATATTTTCAGGTATGGCCAGTGGAAAAATATTCCCCAGGCCAGGATAATATCGGCGGAGTAAATCGGATGGCGGACAATCTGATATATCCCGCTGGTCACAACTTTGTCTATCTTTTCCGCGCTTAAAGCCGCTTTCTTGTGCACGCGCAAGGCGCCGACAAAAAAATACAGCCAGTAAATCCCGGCTGGAACGATTAAAAAAGAAGTGATAGGGTTTCTTGGAAAAATTTCGGTTTGCGGAAAAAACCTAAATGAAACAAATACTCCAATAATTACAATAATCCACATCAAAACTGGACTGACGAATTTCTGTTTTGACATACTAAAATCTTATATACTTATCCCAATATTCATAAAGTTTTTTTGTGGCGTAAAGATCCCGGACATTGTAGCGCGCGATGTCCAAAAATTTTTTCTCCCTGAATAATCTGCCGACGTCATCGCCGGTCACTCCCTCCGATTTAGGGCTTTTTATTCCGAATGCCCGGCACCAAAGATGGAGCCCGCCCTTCCTCCGCACCGCTCCGTAATAAGTCAGCTCGTCCAGAAGATCAACATGCTTGGCGTCGAATTTCTGGCTGCCCAAATATCGGTTAGACATCAGATTTTTAGCCGGTCTGACTTTATGGATAGCCGACCGGATCATA
>MFRX01000030.1 GCA_001784725.1 Candidatus Moranbacteria bacterium RIFCSPHIGHO2_02_FULL_40_12b | reverse complement strand
CTCCGCGATGAGCGACATCCATCCTAAAAAAGGAAGAAAAAATCCTACCGGAACCGTTGCGGCCAGCAAGAATTTTCTTTTTCCCCAGATCAATGACACCGCTCCCAATTGCGGAATGCGTCTTCTGAAAACCGAACTTGATGAAAAAAGCGCGACTCCTGAAAAAATAAATGAATTATTTAACGAGCTGGTAAAAGTTGTTCCGACGAAAAAATATGTCGGAACAAAAATTCCGTACGAAATCGCGCTGGATACTTGCCGGCTGGGAATAAATCCGCTGGTTGATTTTTTCAAGACCCGGACAAAAGACGAAACTGCCAACACCCTGCTCAACGGAAATTTTTTTGGCGGCAGCAGTGAAATTCCTTCAAGGCGCGAGATTTTGGACGTAATTCCGAAAATTTTCATTAAAATCGCCGGCTATCGGCTGGGAATTTTAGGGGCTGCCGGCAATCATTTCCTTGATCTTATGAAAATTTCCAAGGTGATTAATCCAGACAAGGCCAAAAAATTCGGAGTCAGGCCTGGACAATACATTATCCTGCTCCATACCGGCTCCGGACTTCTGGGACAATATGCTTCGTATATGTATACGCCTAAAATCAAGGAACATCGGAGCCAGAAATGGATGCTCAAAATTGGAACAACTTTTTTTGACAGCCAAATGAAAAAAGTTTATTTCAATCTTGCCAAAAAAATCAAGGACTACGCCGATAAAGAGGAATTTTTCGGTTATGATGACCGCGGTCTGGAAGGGCGAATGTTTATCCGCGCCCACCGCGCCGCCGCTAATTTTGGATTCGCCAATCGGTGCGTAATCAGCCATAATATAGACCGGGCGATGGAAAAGGTCTTCGGAAAACAAATAAAACTGGAACTTCTTTATGACACATCGCACATTTCCATAGAAAATGAAAATCATTTTGGCGAAAACATATGGGTGCATCGGAACGGCGCTGTCCGCGCCTATGGCCTAAAAAAAATGAAAGATCACCCCGTATTTTCCAGGACCGGCGAACCGGTCTTCATCCCCTCTTCAATGAGCACTTCGGCTTATCTCTGTACTGGAACCGACCAAAATGATTCCGCTTTTTTCTCGGCTCCCCATGGGACCGGGAGAAGAAAAAACGCGGAAAGCGATATTCCGGAAAATAAAAGCGCATTGTTTGAAAAGATGGAAAAAAGCCAAATTCGTCTATATAACGCCCAGTCCAAAGGAGTTATCCTTCAGGACCGGGCTTACTACAAGGACATAAATGAAGTGCTGGAAGGGCTGGATGAAAATAAAATGGTGGACATAGTCGCGAAGATGGAACCGGTAGCGGTGCTGATGTACTAAAATTCTAAATTCTAAATTAAATCCTAAATTTTTTAAATTTTAAAAATTAATGAATTTGCTATTCATTTGAAATTTAAAATTTAAAATTTAAAATTTCATGAAACTGATAACAGTTTCAGGATTAGACGGCTCCGGAAAATCAACCCAGATACAATTATTAAAAAATTATTTGGAATCGCGAGGCAAGCGGGTTTTTTATTTTCACGCGATTGAATTTTCCATTGGCAATAAAATTTTAGGAAAATTCAGTGTTGACAAAAATAAACAACCGTTAAAAAGTGTTGACAATGCCGGCTGGTTGGGAATTCAATTTAGAAAAATCGCGCTATTTTTTGATTTAATAAGATTTAAAATGTTACGCAGCAAGCTGCGTAACAGCGGCTATGATTATGTTTTATCCGACCGGTATTTTTATGACACGGTGATAAATATTAACTATCTGCTAAACTCTCTCCCTTTAGAAAAGGGAGAATTAAAGAGGGATTTGAGAAATAATTCGGGCATCAAATCCCCCCTAACCCCCCTTTTCCAAAGGGGGATAATTGCGCCGGATTTGGCAATTTATCTCCATGCCGATCCGGAAATTATTATGCAACGCGAAAGGACTCCCGATCAAGGTATTGATTATTTAAAAAATAAAAAAGAAATATACGACCGATACGCGGAAGTTTTAGGAATGAAAATAATTGACGGCAATCGAAATAAAGAAGAAGTTTTTGAGGAAATTTACCCCCTCACTGAATAATATTGCGTAATTAATTGTAGATTTAGATTTACCGATACCAAATTTAAAAGAATTAATTTATTTTTATTCAGTGCTGGGGTAAAAAATTTATGTCAACTTTAGCGAGATCCGCCCTGTGGGTGACAATTTCAGAAATAATTTTCAATCTTTCGGGATTTGTCATCCACTCTATTTTAGGGCGGGTTTTGGGGCCTTCGGATTACGGCCGTTATGGAATAATAATCACCCTCACCACGATGATTATCATTCTCATTGGCAACGGAATCCCGACTGCGATGGCAAAGTACATCAGCGAAATTTTTGAAACCAATCCCCGAATGGTTTTGAAAATAAAAAGGCAAGCGACTATCTTGCAAACATTGATTATTAGCGCCATTACGATTATTTTCTATTTCTCTGCCGATCTTATCTCCAAAATCCTCGGCGACCCGACACTGGCTCCCCTTTTCCGCCTTTCCACGCTGATAATTCCGGTATTCGCCGCCGCTTCGTTTTATTTCTCGTATTATACGGGACTCCATAAATTCAACACGCAGGCGACGCTTAAAACCCTGCGCTCAATTTTCCGCATCGGATTCGTGGTCGGACTGGCCCTTATCTTCGGACTAAAAGGTTCTATCGCCGGTTATATCATCGCGCCGTTTTTGGTTTTTTTAGTCGCTTATGGGATAGACAGATTTAAAATAAATCGTGAATTAAAAAGCTCTCCCCAATCCCCCTTAATCCCCCTTTTAAAAAAGGGGGAGGAATATTTTCCATGGAAAAAATTGGTTAACTACGCTTGGCAAGTGGTGGTTTTTTTCCTGGCGTATGAACTGCTGATCAGCATTGACTTGTATTTGGTTAAAGGAATATTAAAAAATGACGCGACTACGGGAATTTATAACGCCGCGCTCACCGTTGGCCGGATCCCCTACTATATTTTCTACGCCATGACTATTTTTCTTTTGCCCATGGTATCCAGGGCCAGTTCCGGGAATAATTTTAAAAACGCCAAGAATATAATTGGCAATGCTCTGCGCATTATGCTTATTTTTCTCGCGCCTATGGTTATTCTGATGTCTTTTTATTCTAAAGAAATACTCCAGCTGCTCTATGGGGAAAAATATATATCCGGCGCGGTTCCGATGTCGGTTTTGGTTTACGGCGTGGGATTCTTGACAATTTTCTATGTTTTAAGTTTCGCTATGAACGGCGCGGGAAAAACCGCAACCGCGATGATAATTTCTGCCATTGGAGTAATCGCCAACGCTGTTTTAAATTACTTTTTGATAATAAAAATGGGCATACTGGGATCGGCGTATGCCACTTCAATAACTTCGTTTATTATTATGCTTTTTATGCTTTATTTCATAAAAAGGGATTTTGGAGCTGGAATAAGAATGATTGATTTTTTCAAGGTGATAATCGCGGGAGTGATTTCCTATCTTGTTTTATTACGGCTTCCCGCGGGAAAATATAATTTTATCGCTTTTTCTTTTCTGGTTTTCGCGATTTATCTTTTCACGCTTTATCTCATAAAAGGATTAGCCAAAAAAGATATTGAATATTTCAAGTCATTGATGAGAAACAGGAAGAAAGAAGAGGTGGAGGAAGAATTGTCCGGCAACGAACCAGGAATGTAACTTATTCCTTATTATTAATTCCCCACCGATATACCACAACATTTCCTCTGACTTGCGGATTGCTTATTTTCTCAAAATTCTTTTCAATATATTTTATCGCGTCATTGGAAACATAGGCGTCATCATTTTCGGAAATAATAAACCAGCCGGTTGAATTTTTATATAATATTTTGTTGATATTTTCCAATGATAATTTTTCTTCCGCCAATTCACCTCCGAAACTATAAACTTTAACTTTTTCTCCGCTCCAGTAATAATTGCGGAAATTTCGCGTTATTAAAACATCTCCAGATAAGCGGTGTTTTTTGAAATAAGAAAAAATTTTTCGATAATTTGGATTTTCTCCCTGGGAAGTTTGATTGTAGGCGTTATTTTCCTGAAAAAAATATCCAAAATTCGGAAGAATCAGCAAAGAAAGAATCAATGGGACATAAAAGGCCTTATTTTTATATTGCGGCAATTTGTCCTTAAAAAATTCCGCGACGAAATAAATTCCAGCGGCAATAAGAATAATTTCAAACGACTGAATGAAAAAAATATATTGCAGTCCGGCGTTTCTTCTCCAGAGAAACACAGCCATAATAAGCGTTGAGAGAAATGATGCCGCGAGCCAAGTGGCTTCTTTCTCTTTATTTTGAATCTTACAAATGTAATATATGCCGAGAACAAAAAATATAATGGCTATTACCGGATGGCTGTAGTCCAAGAATATTTTAGAAAAATAACTGTAATTATCTTGAAATAATTTTAATGTTCCGTAAAGCCATCGCATAGTTCCGGAAAAAAGCAAATTTCCCGCCGCGAACGCGGCTATTCCCAAAAACAAACATACTGAATATTTATTCAGATATTTTTTTTCTTTTCTATATTTGGCGACAAATTGAGCGATAACATAAACTCCGAAAATTATCGCGACATTGGCAGTTAATTGGTGCAAGTGCAAGCCAAGTAATCCCAAAAGCGTAACCGGAATAACATAGATGAGGTTTAATCCCCAAGTGTCATTTACTTTCTTGATTAATTTAATTTTACCCTTGTAGTTTTCCTCAAAAAACCTGAAGATCATCCACGATAAAGCTAAAAAAACCGGAAAAAACATAGAGTACATCCGCAGTTTCCGATCGAAAATCAAACCGGAGACGCTAATAGCAAATAATAAAGCGGCAATAAGCCCTATTTCCTTTTTTCCGGTAAAATATTTAGCGACGAAATAAATTAAAATTATTGTTATTATTCCCCATAACGCGCTTATGTAACGAGCGACGGTTTCGGTCGGAGGAAAAAATTTGAAAAGTTGCGCTACCTGCCAGCGGTAGATCCATGCCCTTTCATCACTGGCAACATTGATTCTTTCTGCCGGCTGTTCCAAATTAAAATCCCACGCCTTCCATTCTCCTGTCTTAAAATATCCATAGGAAGTATTGATATCCAAAAATTCGTCGGCGACAAAGGAATTATTTCCTAGTTTATAAAATCGCAAAAATGTTCCCAATAAAATTATCAAAGCCATTATTGTAATAATTTTTTTCTTGTCCATAAAATTTTTCTCTAAGGTTCAACCTTGGGAATTTCCTAAGGTTTTGGATATTAGAATACTTACTATTCCATTTCTTCTCCAATCATTTCGTCCGGATTGCATTCCTTAAAAATTTCATTCCAGCGGCAGCGGACCGGAACGCCTGACGCGCTTTTGGGCTTGCTTTTCGGCCCAAATTCCTGCTGAATGGCGTTTATTTTTTCTTTTTTTGGATATAACTTAAAAACCGTCAGGGTACCGAATTGTTTCGTTTCTAATAAATCATAATTTAGCATATATTCTTCTTTTCTGTCATTAAGATTAGCGGTTGAAGGATAAACTAGAAAATAATTGGCGTTTCGATATATCTTCTTGGAATTACTAGTATTGCGGAAATCGTCGGAAGGAATATTTTTTTTATCCAAATGATACAAAAAAGCGCGCCGGTAAAACGCCTCGCTGTTAAGATATACCGGGTATTTGTTTTTATTGTATATCTTTTCCATATAATCAACAATCGCGTACTGCTGTTCCAGCGTTACCCGGTATCTTTCTTTCAAGACGCGGTCGGTTCTAGTCGTAAACAATTTACTTGGCGCGTTTCTCGTTTCATCAAATCTTTGCTTGATAAAAAACAGATTGGATATTGCCAGCGTCAAAACGACAATGGATAAAACAATCAAAAAAACCTCTTTGTTTCTTATCCGTTTTTCCAGAAATTCCAAAATAAACCCCAAAAAAACAAACGGCAAGGCGGCGCTAATTAGAAAAAATCTTGGCGCTATATTATAGGCGATTGGTAGGAAAAGGATAAAAGTAATCGCAAACCAAATAAGGGAAAGCAGGATAAAATCCTTCCGCGCCGTTCTCTCCCCAAAAATGATTTTCTTGGATCTAATCAACAGCAGCAATAATCCTCCGGTAAAAACCGCCAACGCTAAAATTCCCGGGGGCAAATTTTTTTTGCAATCCGCCGCGCACTGGAAATCAAGTTTTCCGGCATTATTGAAAAATTTTGGGAGTTCGGCTCCGCCATAACCCGACAAAATTAGAAAATACCCCAACGAATTTTCCGAATAATCTTTCACTGCTTTCTCCAAAATCGTTTTTTCTCCGCCGCCGGACGACTTTTTTTCGAATATTTTCAAAAATTCTTTTGAATTGTCGCCGCCGGTTTTTATTTCATTGATAATCATTGGAGAATATAGAAACGCCGCCGGTTTTTATTTCATTGATAATCATTGGAGAATATAGAAACG